>JAKVCT010000013.1 GCA_022448995.1 Saprospiraceae bacterium | reverse complement strand
GTTTGCGCAATTTCCTAGATCTATTCTACAATGAGCAAGAGGCTTTTAAGCTAATTGAAGAAGAAGCTCAGTTAATTTATCAGAAAGATCACCTCTATTCTTGGGTAAACTTAGATAAATTGCGCTGGGGGCACAATTATGATGATTATAGTGAGCAGATTCAATATCTAAAGCGTTTTATTAAGCGACGTAGGGCATATATTATGAATAACTATTTAGAAGATTGTCCTCCTAGTCCTAGCATTGAGTATAGTGGACAAGAAAACTTTCCTGCTGATGCACTCAGATTTAGCTATACACTTTCTACTCTATCTTCATCGGAAAAAATAGATAGTATCCAGTGGAGAATTTCTAATATTGATAAGCCTGATAATCTATTAACTACTAACTATAAATATGAAATCAAAGCCAAATGGATTGCTAATTTCTCTAGTACAGATACCCTAATCAACATACCTAAAGAAGTAATTCGTCCCTATCGATACTACAGTGTTCGTGCACGTGTCCGCAATTCAGATGGCTATTTTAGCCATTGGTCAACCCCCATTCAGTTTTATGCAATCCCGCCTCTAAAATGCTACGGAAAAGGACTGAGTATTACGGAAATCATGTACAAACCCTCAGATAGTTGTGGGGTAGAATTTATAGAATTACAAAACCAAACTAAAGATTACTTAGATATTAGTCGTTTTAAAATTAGTGGTGGGATAGAATATAGATTTCCTAAAAAAACAGTCTTAGCTCCTAATGCTTATCTTGTTTTGACAAAAGATGCCGAAGATTTTGAAACGACCTATAACCAAACAGCTTTTGGAGAATACAAAGGAAAATTATCGAATAAAGGAGAAGAGATTGTTGTACTCGATAATTTTGGTTCACCAATAGACTCTGTAGTTTATCATGCTCAAAATAAACAGCTAGCTTTAGCTAATGGTAAAGGCTACTCTCTAGAGCTCTATTACAATGCTCCGAACAACTTGGATAGCCAGTATTGGACAGTTTCAGACTGCCCCTGTGGATCACCCTCAAGTGCACATCCAAGTTACTCTAAGCCTTCATCTACCATAGATAACACTCTAGATACTCAACCGGCATATATCAAGACAAAGAACTATCTACCTTTTAGTGAGTATATTAAAACACAAAGGCATCAAACTAGTGAATAAAGATTTTCACCAATTTGATGCCTTTGCATCCTATCTGCTATCTAAGATAAGGTGCTTAGATTTGACCTTTTCAGACAGCTTCTTTTAGAGTTTTTACGAATTAAATACTCTGTGTAAATGTAGACTTACTTACAACAACAGTTCATTTATTTTTTCACAGTTGATTGATTATAAAAAATAAACGAGCTATAATTATAATGCAGTGTACTTAATTACTCTGCCTTTTCTGTTGCTTTTTCTGCTTTCATTTGCTTGTATTTCTCTACTACAGAGCTCACAGCATTTGCAGATGTATTCAACAAAGCTTTCTCATCTTCGTTCAAATCCAACTCAATAACTTTCTCAACACCATTAGCACCTAAAACTACAGGTACACCTAAGTACATGTCATTTAAGCCATACTGTCCATTCAAGTATGCACAACAAGGGAAAATACGCTTCTCATCACGGATGATAGCACCTACCATTTGAGCTGCTGCTGCACCTGGAGCATACCAAGCTGAAGTACCCATCAAACCTACTAATTCTCCACCACCCTTCTTAGTACGATTAACGATAGCTTCTAAACGCTCTGCATCTACTAATTCAGTGATAGGGATACCAGCTACATTTGTATAACGAGGTAATGGAACCATTGTGTCACCATGTCCACCCATTAATACTGCACTAATGTCACGAGGAGAAACTCCGATCTCAGAAGCTAAGAACGCACGGTAACGAGCTGTATCCAAGATACCAGCCATACCCATCACACGACTTGCATCTAAACCTGCTGTTTCAAATGCAGCATAAGTCATTACATCCAATGGATTAGAAACTACGATGATAATTGGATTAGGTGTATGCTCTAAGATGCTTTTAGTAACAGAAGTCACAATACCTGCATTAATAGCAATTAAATCATCACGGCTCATACCTGGACGACGAGGAATACCTGCAGTAATCACTACAACATCAGAACCTGCTGTATCAGCATAGTCAGAAGTACCTACCAAACGCGTACTATATCTGTCAACAGGTGCTTGCTGCCACATATCCAAAGCTTTACCCTTAGCCATGTCACCTTTAAGATCCAATAATACTACTTCGTTAACAATATTATCGTGTGCTAATACATTCGCGCAAGTAGCTCCTACGTTACCTGCACCCACAACAGTTACTTTTCTCATAAGATTACAGTTATTATTAAATTTATTTAATTGTCTAGGAATATAAGAGCATGTCTAAGTTAACCCTGAGGATCCTAGTTTGGGATCTGCGACAATTAGTTATAAATCAGTACAAAATTATTTTAAAAATCGTAAGCAAATGTAACAAAAATCATTGAATTTATTAGAATGCTTTTTTGATTATTCATACAATATCTCGCTTCTAAGGCCTACAGCATCAAAAGTCAGTGTATGAAGTCTACGATTTTGTCAAAATACTCTCGATAACCCCTACCACAAGCCAATAAAAAGGAAGTAAAATAGGGTACATACCCCACATTATAAAATGATAACTATGCTGACCTGAAGAATTAGGACCTATCACCCAATAAATAAAATCATAAGCATAGAAGCAACTCCCTATGTAGATAAAGGGCACAAGTAAGTTCCCCATCATCCGAATTATTTTAACTTTATCAAGATCTCCACCTCGCTTTTTTCTTAGGATGAGTAAAATGTGCAAAATCATTAGTATACCACCAATCACCCCACCTATTCCAAAAGGCCCCAATTGAATCAGAAACTGAGCAAAAGAATTTATGCTGGGTTTATGTGTAATCTGGAGTATCTTAACAGGCATTTTATCAAAATTCCAAGTCGCCTTTTTCTGGTGATCTCCTTTTGTTGGCATCCCAAGATTATTACTCAATTTTAGCTTGCAAGCAGTAGCATCTAAATGAATGGTTAATGTACCGAAAGATTTCCAATACAAAGCCGGAGAGAGTGCGTATCGAAAACTCTTATTGATTACCCAACCTGAATAATCCTTCCATTGACTTGCAGTATAATTAACCTCGATAATATGTTGACCAGAGTCAATATTAGTTTCAAAATAAAGCATATCATTCAGCCCAATGTTCATTCCCACAACACCTTGATCTTTTTCTTTGAGCAATACACGATCACGTTGACGAACAGAGTCAGTCTCAAAGAAATAAGCAAAGTTTTCAAACTTACTTCCTTTGGCTTGCTCAAATTCTTTAGGTACAGGTAAGATAGGTACTGACTGACTATCTATTTGAACTGAAAAATCACTTAAAAACTCAGAAGCATAAAATAAAAAAGGAATCTGCTTGCCCGATTTAGTAGCATTGATATAGTAACGTACTTTATATTGGGTAGTGGTAAAACTTGAATCCACTGTTATGTATAAATCCTCATGTTCGATCGTAACATATTGACTAATGAAAGGATCACTTCCCAAAGTACCCTTCCGAACTGGACTGCCCATATTTGCTAAAGCAGCCAATTGTAAACATAAACAACCAAACATTAATAGTTTTCTGATATAACACATATATATTTATTTTAATAGTTTGTTGATTATTTAAACTCAATAGTTCGTAGGGTTTCAACTTCGTTGAGCCTTTCATGGTTAGCTTCAATGAAGATAGTTGTTAAACAACTTCCTTGTATAAAAGATCCATATTCTCCAATAATATATAGAAAAGCTAGTTTCAACAGCTGTACACCTTCCTCTATTTGATATTATACACAAACACACAGCTCATATATAAACAGTTATTCAAACAATATGCATATTGTTTGGTTAAAATTAAAGAAAATAAGTAACTTTCTAAGACTATTAGCAATTCACACACTTTTTAGAAATCCCAATATTTTTATCAGCATGCCTGTTTAATTCTCTATAGTTCCTGACATTTTGGTGTTTACCAATTGGTCAAAAAACCTACTGGACTAGAGGTTTTTAATATAGAAGTTGTTTAAAAAATCACCTTAATTTCTGCATTAAATCTAATTCTTAAACAACTTCATAGCAATAAGAAATCCTTAGAGGTTCTTACAAATGAACTTGTATTGAGCAATTCTCAGTTTTATGTAAAAACTATTCGTAATCGTCTCTCATATAACCCATAAATTCTTTGATAGATCATGAAATCACTCTTAACACTTAGCTGTATCACAATTAGTCTACTCTTTTGTTTACCTCATTTTATTCAAGCACAATATCTAAACGATTTTCCCAAAATTAATCCAGATAATATCTCTATAGTTCGCGATACTTGGGGCGTTCCACATATCTACGGCAAAACAGATCAAGAAGCAGCCTATGGTTTGGCTTGGGCTCAAGCAGAAGATAACTTCCCCATTGTTCAAGAATCCTTATTGGCAGTACAAGGGAAACTAGGCCAAGTAAAGGGAAAAAGTGGCGTTATTATGGATATTTTTGCTTTCCTAGCAGAAGTTGATGATGTGGTAGATGTACACTACCAAAGTGCTTTTTCAGAACAATTCAAGAAAGTATTAAATGGCTATGTTCAAGGAATTAATAGATATGCAAAACTGCATCCAGAAGAAGTTCTGGTCAAAGGTAGTTTTCCCATCAATGAAGGACATATAATCAAGGGCTATGTTTTGGCACTCACCTTAATGACCAATGTCCCCTATGACTTGGGACGTATTTTTAAGGATAAAACGCTAATTCCAGAAGGTGGCGCTTTGGCAAGGGGGTCTAATGGTTTTGCTGTGAGTCCAAATAGATCAGATAATGGACATAGCTTTTTGGCGATTAATTCGCATCAGCCACTCAAGGGAGCTTATGCTTGGTCAGAAGCGCATGTGAATAGCGAAGAAGGTTGGAATACATTAGGCGGCGTACTTCCTGGTGGTGTCACCATATTCTTGGGTTCCAATCCTAACCTAGCATGGGCGCACACAGTTAATTATCCTGATTTGTGTGATGTCTACCAACTAAAAATGCATCCCAAAAAGAAAAATCATTATAGTTTTGATGGAGAATGGATAGCCCTAGAACCTAAAATATGTAAGATCAAAGTCAAGTTGGGTGCGCTGAGAATTCCTATTCGTCGTAAGTTCTACAAAAGCAAATATGGAATAACGATCAAGAATAAAAAAGGGAATTACTTTGCGGTTCGTTTTCCTGCAAATAAAAAAATACATGCTGCCGAGCAATGGTATCATATGAATAAAGCTAAAAACTTGACTGAATTCAAGGCTGCTCAAGCACTTCAAGGTATTGCTGGGTTAAATACAGTTTATGCAGATAAAGAGCATAATATCTATATGTTGGCCAATGGGTTATTCCCCAAACGCAATCCAAATTATAACTGGAAAATGGTCTTACCTGGCGATACTTCAGCAACACTTTGGGAGGATACTTATTTTTATCCTATGGATAGTTTGTTACAAATAGAAAATCCTAAGGCTGGTTTTTTGTATAATGCTAATGGAACTCCCTTTGATTGTACTGCTCCAGAGGAAAATCCTAATTATGACTTGTATAACCCCACAATTGGTTATTTGAACCCCGAAGAAAAAACAACACGTAGCTTGCGTTTTCAAGAGCTCTTAGCAAAATATCCAAAGGTGAGTTACGAAGATTTTAAAACAATCAAATTTGACCAAAAATTTCCTAAAAAGCTTTTCACAAGAACATTATCTAACTTAGAATATATGATGAACCTAGATCCTGAGATGCATCCTAAAATTGCAGATGTCATTGAGGTCTTAAACAAATGGGATCAAAATTGTGATGTACATAGCAAACAAGCTGCTATTATGTCTATTGCTATCCAGTATATCTTGGATTATCAAAAAAAGGGTCAGCAGGCGGAAATTTCGGGCGCTCTTCCAGAAGAAGTCTATATAGAAGCACTGCTAGAAGCTAAAAAGCATTTGAAAAAGCATTTTGCAGGTAATCTAGAAATTGAATTGGGCGACTTACAAAAACATGTTCGAGGCGATAAAGTCTTACCGATCGGTGGTATGCCTGAGGTTATTGCTCAAATGTATACCACTAAATATAAAAAAGGTCGCTATGAGAGTTTACTTGGTGACTCTTATGTTCAGTTAGTCCAATTTGACACAGAGGGTCAAATTTCGATTGAAAGTATTCATTGTTATGGTGCATCCAATCGTCCTGAAAGTCCGCATTTTAGTGATCAAATGGAAATGTTTTTGAAGAATGAACTGAAACCTATGACATTGGATAAGGAAACAATTTTCAAGGAGGCTAAAGAGGTCTATTCTCCCAAGTAAATTTATATTTTAGACTGGATTTGATCAAAATCAATAAAAGGGACTGTATAAAAAGCAAAATCTAGACAGTCCCTTTTTTACCTTAGGGATGTAACCTTTTCTTTCTAAGCAATTATAATAAATGTCAACCTTATCTTTTCTTTCTAAGCAATTCATAGATGCTACGTTTTTTAACTTGTCTTTTCCTTTTATCATTTTTTCTAAACCAAGCTTCTAGCCAAACTAGAAGAACACACCTAAATGCAAGCATTCTCCCAAGGCTTCCTATTGCAGCCAATTCTGATTCCTTGCTCGTCTTAAACCCTTTGCCACGTTACTACAACAGAGCAGAAAGTGAAATTATATCATCTGCAAGATCGATTAATCCAAAAACAGATTCATTTGTAGTAGTGAGTATATCCGATTCCAATATCGTAAACTACACTTCCGAAGCCATACCCAAAGCTGAACAAGCCAAACTAAAAGCAAAGGCCGATTCTATCCAAACAAACTACTATTATTCCTTCAATCAGGTTTATCAACAACTCTATAATTTACCTCAAAATATGCGCATTATCCAAGCAGAAGTTTGGATGCTTGGCAAAGGTTGTGATCCTGTGGTCATCGACTATATACATGGTAGAACAGATGTTCATGAATTATTAATAGGTCAGAGCCATCTTTATTTTCAGCATATAATTGCAAGAGATCAAAATGGGAATTTATTCAATATACCTTCCTTTTATTACAGACGATATAATGGAAATTACTATCTACATAAATAAACACTTGTCTTCCTCTTTGATCGAGTTATTAAAAGCTCTACAGCCTGTTATTTATTATGAATATTTAGCTAGAAGCTTTTTGAGCTTCTGATTAAATTGTTTGTCTGTAATTTTCTTAAGTTCAATCTTATGTGGCTCACTATCTCTTGTAATCGTTAATTTATCAATAGCAGCTTCTAATTTCTGTTCCCCCTCTACTCTAGAAATTAAAATAATATCTTCATCCACAGGCAACTCAATTTCCTTCTGATTAAAGATATCCACAAGTACATTTTCTGAATTCGGAGTTACCCGAAGCACTATCTTTCTATTAGGAACAATTACGAACATTTGGACAAATAGATCTTTTTTTGACTGAATTTCGGCTAGAACTAAATTTTCTGTACTAGAAAATTTTGGCCATTTGTCAATATTAATCCAACCTACTTGATTAGCCATTAAAATCTGATAATATTTTGGTGCTGGAAGCACAACTAGATTTGTATCTGTAGAATTTCCATTTCCGTAAGAATCTCTTGCTTCTGCTAGACTGTCTTGATAGATTCTTCTTTGACTATCTTGAATTTTATACAAACTATCTATAGTAGACAATCTTTGTTCGACATTATCAGCTGTGCATGTCGGCTTCAAGTCAGGTTTATTAATCCATTTAGATTCAGATTCTATCCAATCATAAATAGCATTAATTTCTGCATCAGATACATCTTCTGACATTGATGTCATCAATTGATTGTTATACTCAGCATAAACACATCTTGCAAAAGGATCTTCCTCTTTTACCATTTTAGATGAATTGCGTGTAAAACGAATCAGCCAATCTCTAGATCTATGCTTAGTAATATTGATCAATCGAGGCCCTGTCATATTAAACTCAATTTTTTGACTGTGGCAAGCTGCGCAATATTGCAGAAATAATGCCTTACCCAATTTTAAGCTATCAATAGCTACTTGATTTCTAAAATCCTGTGGATTCGTCCAAACGATATTTCCATTCACTAGTTTTCCACTAAAAGCTCGCATATCAACTTGAAAAACATCGGTAGGAACTTCTGCAAAAACTGCTGCCTCTTCCTTAGGCTTTACAAATTGCCCAGCAGACTTAGCATCCCAATAAAACATACCTCCACTTGACAACACACGCCCTTGATCATCTATGGTTGACAAACCACCTTTGATCATATCTTCCAATGTTAATGCGGTTTTGACTGTAATGGTAATCAGTTGGACAGGTTTTCCATTCTGATCTAAAAAAGAATTCTTAGGTAGATGGAGCCGTAAGCCATTTTGTTCTAAAATGGTATCTTTTGTATTGTCAATTTCAAAAGTGTAAATAGGTAGTTGATCTGGCGAGAAAAAAGTAGTTTCTTTCTTGTTATCATTTGTTTCAGATCTTGGGGTATCTGAATTGCAAGAGATAAAAATCATTATTAAAGGGAAAAAACATAGGATAATATTGAGTCTCATCTTGAATATGGGTTAAGTACTCTGTAAGGTATTCGCTTATTTAGATTACAGAATATTTAGTTAGGAAATGATATTATTTCCAATATATATTACTGATGAGAAGTTCTTATTTGGCTCTTTTATATCACTATTTAGATTCAATCTAAACGTTGTGTTCAGATAAAAAAAATTGGGAGCCGACCTGGTTCCCAATCCTTATAAAGACCTCAATAAAAACTATACAAATAAAAACCCCAACATTGGTCTAGTCAGTTATTACCACAATAGCCAAACTAGCCTGTTGTTTGTTATCCGATTACTTGTTGTTACTATGAAATTAAAAAATCCCTATTCCCGTATTTATGTATTTTAAAGTTATGTGTTATTATCTTTTATCTTGATTGTATCTAAATCCAGAAAGATCTACTTTTTTTTTGTTGACTTAGTTACAATTTAATTGTATCTTCAAATTATTATTAACTACTTGAACAACAATTGTCTATTATTACTTAAATGTTAATTGATTATTGTTTTTTCATTAACTTGACACAAATATAGTCCACCCTAGTAAAAAAAAAAAACCCAAAAAAACTAAAAAATTAGAAGTCTATGACACAATACAAAGACGATTTGTATGATCTAATTCATTCTTTAACTAAGGCAGAAAAAAGGTATTTCAAACTATTTGCGTCCACGGGCGAGAACCGATATGTACAGCTTTTCGAGGTTGTTAACACTGTAAAAATTTATAATAAAAAACTCCTAGAAAAGCGATTAAAAAATGCAAATCTCTTGGACAATTTAGTTGCTAACAAAAATTATCTTTATGGTCTAATACTAAGAAGTCTAAGACAGTTTTCGGAAGGTAAAAACATTGATTCTCAAATAAAAATATTAGTAGATAATGCAAAAATATTGAGAAAAAAGAAACTTTATGATAAAAGTTACAACCAAATTAAGAAGGCAAAGAACCTAGCTATACGTTATGAAAAGTTAAGTCTAGGTTTAGAAATATTAGATCAAGAGCGTGAACTTTCACAGGTGATTTCTCTAAATGATGATCCACTGAATGTCAAACTCAACCAAGAGAACGAAGAAATGACAGAGGATTTCATCAGAAAGAAAGAAAATCAACACCTATATTTCAAACTCATGTCTGAAATACGAGGAAAGGGACATAAGGTATACTCACAAAAATCTGAAGGAATGGAGAAATTCTCAGAGTTTCTAGAGCATCCCTTACATACAGATATCAATAAAGCCCTGACCCTCTTGGCTAAACAACAATTCTATGTCAATCGATTACATTGCTTTTTTTATTTGAGAGCATATAAGGCTTATCATCAGGATGCTATTGCTAGTGTACAGCTTTGGGAAAATATAGAAAAGGATATCCTCATGGAATATCAACATGCCTATCAAACCTCTCTTTATAATTTAATTTTACATGAATTATACTTTGTGGATCAGGCCACTTTCTTGAATAGTCTAGAACGCTTCAAGAACATTCTCAATCAGAAACACTTCAAGGATAGTCATCCTACTGTTTTTATCAAGAGCTATGGCATAGAAATGCATTATTGGAGTAGTGTAGGACAACTCAAAAAAGCAATGGAAGTCCTCGAAAAAAGTATTCATTTGTTCAAGAAATATGAAGCAGATTGCTCTATTCGCAATCTTGTAACCGCTACTTTGTCTATTGCTAGAACTTATTTCTACAATGATGATATGGAGAATGCATCTATCTGGATCGATAAATTACTGATGGACTATTCTAATTCCCAACGGAAAGATATTCTAGTAGTTGCTAATACTATGCGACTCCTCATTTATTATGAGATGAATGATACACACCTCATGGAGTACCTAAGCCGTTCTATTTATCGTTTTACGAAACGCAGAAAGAACTTGTATGATACCCCAATTATCATTGGTAAGTACATCAAAAAACTATGTGAAATAGAAGAAGAAGAAGATAAAAGGGAGTTGTACATTAAATTAAAAGATGCTCTAAAAGAGGTCTATCAAAGAACACATGAAAAAAGTATTCTACAAGCATTTGACTTTATTGCTTGGGTAGACAGTAAGCTTGAGAAAAAATCTCTTGTTGATATTTTTAGAATTCGAGCTGAAAAGAATCCAAAATCACTCATGAGTTAAGGTTCAATAATCTTTGATCAAGAGTAGTAAGACTTAATGATTGGAAGGGGCTGTCTCAAAAGGCTACCCTAATCTGAAAGATTAGAATATTATTTGGCGAGGGAATGAATTAGCTGCGCTGAGCCTTTCAGGGTTGCCTCGCAACAAAGAAAAAATAAAATCCAAAATTTTATTGGGTTCTATTTTTCGAAACTTGCCTTTTCAGACACCCCCTTCAGTAGGGTGATTAGCTTCGCAGAGCCCTTCGGGGTTCAGTATTATGTATACTTCTTCTCTCACCTTTTGCATTGCTGCAAAAGGTGAGGGAGAAAATATGCTTAATACTGAACCTCCCTAATTACGTCCGCCTAGTCAGCTAATTAGACTGATCTTATATAAGGGATTTATCAATTATAAAACCTCTGCTAGATCTATTTCGATCTGATGAATCATTGCTCGTTCATTCTCATCCAATCCATTACTGGCTTCAGCTACATCTTTTAGCATCTCCAATAAAAAAGGATAATCCGCACTCTTTCCATAATGCTTACAAATATCTATCGCCTTCCTATACGCATCTAAAACTGTTTTTTGCTTACCTACTTCATATTTGAAAGACCACTTAATTGCTTCTGCTGCTTCATGATCAGCTAAAAGCTCTTCAATCTTTACTACTTCTTCCTGTTGGATTTCTCCATCTACCATAGCAATTGCATATAATAATTCACCAAAAGCATCGTGTAGTTGTACTTTCGTTAATTTTAAGTCCATTGTTCTATAGAGTTTAATCTTTATTAAATTAAAAATGGTTGAATGCAATTCAATCACATTCAACCATTACAAGTTCTGATAATATCTCGTATTTATCTAATAATAGAACTACTTATTTTTATTTTTATGTTTATCATCGCGTGTGAATTCGATGAAGTCAGGTCCATCATCCTCAGGTTCAGTAGTAAACTCATTCGGATCAGGCTCAACATCTGTAGTTGGTTCTCCATCTTCCACTGCTGGAATTGGATCACAGCCTCTACATGGATTTACACGGATGTTATCTGGCTTTTGGGAATCGAATTGACGTCCAGAAGCACTTACGACATGAAACTCAGTACGACGATTCTCTTGGTGCTCTGCTTCAGAACACTCTTGACCATCATAACAACCATTGACCATAACCTCTTCTCCCATTCCTTTACCTTTGATCCGCTTGCGATCAATACCATTTTTCTTGAGAAAACGACCTACAGATTCGGCTCGTCGCCTTGACAAGCGCTTATTATACTGTTTGGTACCACGTGCATCAGTATGCGAGCTCAGTTCAATAACAGCATCTGGATATTCCTCCAAGAAAGCAAGTAAAGTATCTAGAGCAGGATAAGCATCTCGACGTAATTTGGCACTATTAAAGTCATAATAAATATTCAATAAACGCTTTTGACCAGGTACAGGTTTGATAAATTCATCTTCCCCATTAACCGTAATCTTAATAATTTCACCATCAGGACCTCTATGAATAATTGTATCTCCAGAAACTTCTACAGTACAACCCACACACAAGGGTTCAATAGTATCTGGATCAATCTTTGGATCAGGACAGTTAGGCCCACCATTACAATTGATTACCAAATCACGAGTTACAATATCTTCATCACCGTCAATTTCACCTGTAGTAAAGGAAACAGAAGCTTCAGTATATCCTGTCTTGAATACCTTAATTCTACAATCTGTTCCTTCTTCAATATCAGCAAACTGATATTTTCCATCTGCATCTGTAGGTACACTAATGCTGTCTTTCTCCCCATCACGAAAAGTTACTAAGGTGACCAAAGCTCCAGGTACGAACTCATCAGCATATTCATCCTTGACAGTTCCCACGATATCATAGACACGTTCAACTTCCAATGGAATCTGAACAAATAACTTAGCTCCAGCTTTTAATCCTTCAGTACCCTTACGTACAGAATTAGGCTTGTAGCCAAATTTTTCAGCAGCAAAATCACAGGCCTTATCCATCGCTAGCTCTGTCATAACCTTACCATCAGCACTAGTCGTAAAGCTCTCTACTGGTGAACAAGAAACATAGACTTCAGCTCCCTCAATAGGTATATTATCGTTTTTACTAAATACAGTAATCTCAACTTCAACAGATAATTTCACAAAGCTATATAGATCATCTCCACCAACTCCACCATCTCTATTAGAGGCAAAATATCCATGTGTTTTTTCACTATTAATAACCAAAGAAAAATCATCGGAACCGGAGTTAACAGGAGATCCCATATTGGTTGGATTCCCCCAAATTCCTCCAATCTCTTCTTTGACATAATAAACATCCAAGCCCCCTAATCCTACATGACCATCAGAAGCAAAATATAATGTTCTATCAGCATGAATAAAAGGAAATACCTCATCTCCTTCTGTGTTGATAGTTGGGCCCAAGTTCACAGGAGGTGACCAACGTCCATTTTCTAAATAAGAAACATACAAATCCATTCCACCAAATCCCCCTGGCATATCAGAAGTAAAATACAGTTCTAGCTGATCTTCAGATAATGTTGGATGACAAACATTGTACTCATCACTATTGAAAGGCAGACTTGCAGGTTTTCCCCAAGCTCCACCTTGGCTTTCAGATTTATAAATCTTTTGTCTCACTGTTCCATCATCTGCTCGTCCATCTGTACTATTTCGGGAGAAATAAACAGAAGCTCCATCACTTGCAAAAGATGCAGGCCCATCATGATATTTAGAATTTAGTTTTTTACTAAATTGCTTGGGTTTAGAATAATTGTAAATAAAGCTATCTGGGTCAATTAAAGTAGCATCCACAGAAAATAAATTAGTAAAAAAACGTTCTGTTGTGGCATCTTTTATGTCCCATTCTATTCCTGGATAACGATTGGTTACAAAAACAATCTTATCTTGAAAATAACTAGGTCCAAAATCATCATCTGCAGAACAGAGTTTCTCTAGATGACGTACATCGTATAACCCTTCATAAGCTTTAAGATTATTGATAACAGATTCATTACAAGACTTTAGCCCCATTTGAGCAGACATATCTGCTGGATTAATATCCAGATATCTTTTGTACCATTCCTTAGCTTCTGTGCATTTTTCATTTTGTTGCAGCGCCTGTGCATATCGCTTCATAGCAACAGGGTCAGCCTGAGGTAAGAGCACCACCTGCCCATACCAGTATTCTGACTCGTGCTGGTTATCTAGGATATAATAGCACTCTGCTATATTAATTTTTGCTTCAGAATCATCATTTTTGTCTAACACTTTTAGATAAAGTTCTATAGCTCCTTGATAATTCTTACGCTCCATGAGTTTATTGGCTTGTCGTAACTTCCCTCTTTGAGCACTAGCCGTTCCTACTACCAGACAACAAAAAATTGTCAAGGCAATGCCATGTTTAGAAAAATTAGTTAAGTGTTTAAAAACTTGGTACATAAGCATCCTTTTATCAGTCGTAATCGAATTGGGTGTTGGGTTCTAAAATAAAATATCTATCAGCTAATAATTTTGTAGTTATCTTCCCTACAAAAATTGAATAGTGTTATGTCTCTAGACGATAGGATAAATCTCTCGCTATAAACTAGAAATAACGGACATGTTCTACCTTATCTACTAGGCGAATTAAATCATAACCTAACATAATCTCATAAGAACCTTGAGCAGGTCCTTGTAGTTGAGTCAAAGTAAAATCATATGCTGCTCCAATTCTCAAGCCATTCTTCAAGCGGAAGGATAACCAAAAGTCGACAGAGTCATAACTACTAGATCCTCCAAATACCTCAAAGGAGCTACGAAAAGAAGTACCAATCCAAAAGAAATCATTAAACAATAATGCTAAATCTATATCAAATTCTGTAGGTGCCCCAATTAGGTCCTTACTGATATTATTTCGTTCTACAAATAGCCCAACATTCTTAATCAAAATGGAAGGTCGCAACTTTACTTGTCCCAACTTGATAATTCCACCACCCGTCAAATAATAATGTCTGTATTGATGTGCAATTGGCAGATTGGGATCTTCATTAGTTTGACGTTTTCTCAATGCATTATCAATAAGCATTGGAGCCGCAAAACCAACATACCAAGTGCGAGTGTGTACGTATATTCCTGTTCCAAAGTTAGGTAACCATAAATTTGGGCGATCGTTTGCAATGAAAGAAGGATCATTGGGATCTTCAATATTAAGTTGAGTCCAATCTGCTGTCCAGTTCGAAACACCTCCCTGTAGTCCGATAGAGATAAATCCACCTCCATCATTCATATGACCATTTTTGGCTGCTGCACCAAAACCAATTTTATAGGCAAAAGACCCATAAACATTAAACTGACGCGATACAGCTACTTGGTCAAAAGAAGCATTCAACCCTATTCCTATATTCTTGTTTCGGATAGGAGAATGAATAGTAAAGTTTTGTGTCATTGGAGCTCCTTGTATCCCCCACCATTGATGTCTGTGGAGAACAACTAAGTCCAAAGCCCCTGCGCTACCTGCATATGCTGGGTTATAATTTAGAGGATTGAACATATACTTGGTAAACATCGGATCTTGCTGAGCAATTGCCTGATGTTGGTAAATAAATGCTATTATTAAGAGCAGAGCATATTTTTTCATACTAATTATGCATTTTTGCTAAAAAATAAATTAAATTAAATTTTTGTGAGATCTGAATGCTTGAGTTCTAGTGATCAGAACAAAAGCAATGTTCAGATGAGCACTTATTAAAAGTGACCCTGTTGTGAAAGCTGCTTTAGAAACTGTTATTAGATAATACCATGAAGTGATTTTTACCACAAAATAGTTTTTTAAATTAAAAAACTATATATATCTACAGTATCTAGGAAGCCAATTTACCTAAAGTCACTTAAAAATGGTCGAATCTATTGATTCTTAATACGAAGTATTCGTATCCATACAGCAAAACTCAATTTGTCGGTAAGTTACAAACTTGTTTTGATATTATCTGTATACATGTTTTTAAAATTACAGATGCATGCTCAAAATTATATTTGAACAAAGAAACATGATAGCAGAAATTCGGTATTACAAAATTGGGAAGATGTGGTATGAAAGGACAACATACAACTTCGATAAAAGACCTCTTATTCGGCAATGTCAATGAACTTTTTATTCACTACAGCAAGCATATGGAGATGAACCAATCAGCATCGAAAGAAATACTAATTGAGCTTCAATATTTAGCTCCTATACAATACTATAGCAAACTTCTGTTGTTTGATCAAGTATGGATCGAACAACAAGAACATTACCGTAAACGATCTTTTCGAAATAGATGTAATATAGGGACAGCCCAAGGTTCGTTGAGCTTAAGCATCCCACTAAAAAAAGGTAAACACGAGCAAATGCCTATTCGTGAGGTACGAGTCGACAATGACGCATCGTGGCAAAAAATCCATTGGCGTAGTATCCGGACAGCTTATGGAAAAGCTCCTTTCTTTGAATTCTATGCAGGTGAACTAATAGAATTCTACCAAAAAAAGTACGAATTTCTATTTGATTTTTCTTGGGATCTACAAGAATTCATGTTAACTACGATTGGAATAGATACTAGAATACAAAAAACTACGGAGTTTTGCAAACAATTGCCTAACAAGATCTTAGATTTTAGAAATAAAATTAATCCAAGAGACTATCTAAAGTCAAAAGATCCCAATTTTGTAGCTTATCCTTATTCACAACTTTTTGAAGATCGTCAAAGTTTTCTGCCGAATCTCAGTATACTCGATATGCTATTTTGTACTGGTCCAGAAACTTATGCTTATCTTGATATGAGTACACCAACATAATCTGATCTTAAAATACATCAATACTATGCGTTACCTTACTCTACTAAGTCTTTTGACACTGTTTGGTTTGGGTGCTTGTACTTCTAAATTTAAAGAAGAGAAGCATGAACTAAGCACCTTTAGATTAGTTCCTAAAAATGAAGCACACAAGATAATTACGACCGATACCATGGAAAACTATTTCGATAAAGTGACTTCCTTGGAGATGTCGATCCAAATGAATATCAACGAGGTGAATGCCTCAAGAGATAGTCTACTTCCCATTTATAAGAAATACTTAGAGGATGATGTTTTAGAGTTTATGAACAGAGAAGAGACCTTGATAAAACAATGTTGTACAAAAGCTTTGGATTATTGTCAAAAAATCAATCCTAAATTACAATTGCCTAAAGAAATTGTAATTATCAAAATTGCAGGAAACTGTTATGGTCCTACAGCTTATTATACAAGAGAAAATGCAATTATGATCCCTGCACCACAAATCAGAAATGCTGATGAAGCAGCTATAACAAGTACTTTGATTCACGAAATTGCACATATTTATTCTCGTTATAACAAAAATAAACGTGACCGAATCTACAAAGAATTAGGATTTCAGAAGCTGAATAAATTGGAATTAAGTCCTTTCTTAGAAAAACGTGTTTTGTATAATCCGGATGGTGTGGATTTAGCTTATGCAATTCAGGTTACAGCTCCAGATGGTCGTAAAATTCATGCAATTCCTGTGATTTATGCTAGACGTGGCCAAATAAATACAACTAATAGACCTAGGGGAAATGCTCCAAGCCGATTTTTTGAGCAAATGGTTTTTCAGTTTTTTGAAGTCCAAGAAATTGAAGGAAAATGGAGTGTTACTCACACAGATATAGGATTGCAAGAAGAAGATTTAGAAAATTACTGGGATCAGATTCAAAGAAATACTCGATATACAATTCATCCTGACGAGATTTTTGCGGATAATTTCAAAATATTAGCCCTCGAAGATGACCCTATGATGAATGAGACTATGGCTAGCTTAGATAATGATGGTTTGAAGCTGCTAGATCGTCTAGATAAAATATTGAAGGAGGAATAATTTATTCTATTAGAGTAAATTTATTAACGAAGGGCTAAAGATCTTCGCTGAGAAATTATAGAAACACAAAGAGGGAGTTTGCATAGCAAACTCCCTCTTTGTGTTTTGTCGTCAACGTATATTGTGGCTAAAACTAGAATAAACTCTTCACAATCGTGTCCAAAGTCACACCTTCTGCTTCTGCCTTATAGTTACGCACCACACGGTGTCTTAAGATATATGGCGCTACTGCTTGCACATCCTCAATATCTGGAGAATATTTATTATTGATAGCCGCATGACATTTTGCTCCCAATACCAAGAACTGAGAAGCACGAGGACCTGCACCCCAAGAAATATACTTATTTACATTCGCTGGAGCCAACGCTGTATTAGGTCTTGTTTTATTGGCAATCTTAACAGCATATTCCAATACATTATCTGCAATTGGAATCTTCCGAATTAGTTTTTGGAAGAAAATAATTTGCTCACCTGTTACAACTGACTCTGGTTCGATCTTCTTTCCTGAAGTTGTATTTTTAACAATATCAATCTCTTGTTCATAAGAAGGATAGTCCAAAAAGATATTGAACATAAAACGGTCAAGCTGCGCTTCTGGCAAAGGATAAGTACCTTCCTGCTCAATCGGGTTTTGTGTTGCGAGTACCAAGAAAGGTTTTGGCAGCTTATGAATTGTTCCCGCTACTGTCACCGAACGTTCTTGCATTGCCTCTAAGAGAGCTGCCTGTGTTTTGGGAGGTGTACGGTTGATCTCATCCGCCAAAAGGATATTGGTAAATAGAGGCCCCTTAGAAAAAGTAAAATTCCGATTCTCATCCATCACCTCTGCTCCTGTGATATCAGAAGGCATCAAATCGGGCGTAAACTGTATTCGCTTAAAACCTAGATCCAAAACTTTGGAAATGGTATTCACCAATAAGGTTTTCGCTAAACCTGGTACACCAACCAATAGGCTGTGTCCATCACAAAACAAAGAAATCAATACAGATTTTACCACGTCTTCTTGTCCTACAATGACTTTTCCAATTTCTTTGCGCAATTGATTGTATGCTTTTGCCAATGCGTCTACTTCTTCAGGGATGGCTTGAGGATCTGATTTATAATTCATTACGTATATTTAAATAGGTTTATTGTTTAGCACTTTCATCTATACCAGCTGTCAGAGATATAGGGAATTGTCCTAATGAGAAGGACAAGTTAAAAAAATCCCTCGTTTTTTGCATGCTTTTATACTGTTAAAGTAAAATTAAAACTTCTCTGTTTTTTAGTAAATCAATGGACATAATTAGTTTTAGAAGGATTTTAAATAAGAAGACAAAAGTAAGCCTAGAATAGATTTAGAATTATTTTAGTCAAATCCGAAGGATTCAACTTCGTTGAGCCTTTCAGGGTTAGCTCTGCGCCAATAAAAGATTTAGCTAATGAACTCATAAAATTTATATTATACCCTACTTAGTCCATTTTCACCTTTTTTGAGTTGATAACGCTGTTATCAATTCAAAAATAGGCCTGAATATTAAATAAAAATAACTAATCATTATGAAAAAATTAAGCAGTTTTGCCCTTCTAGTCATGGCTTTTATTTCTATGGCTTTTGCTTGGAATAGCCCGCAGAATAACGAACGTCTAAAAAGCGGAGATAAAGCCCCAAGTATAAAAACAGAGGATGTTTTGGGAAATACTATTAATGTAAAAAAAATGGTTAAAGACCAAAAAGTACTCCTTGTATTTCTAAGACATGCTTGGTGCCCAATCTGTAACAATCGCACTCATGAACTCATTCAGAATTATGATGCACTCAAGAAAAAAGGCTATGAAGTTATTGTCTTTTATCAATCTCCCAAAGATCGACTAATACGCTATGTGGAGGATTATAAACTACCTTTTCGAGTGGTTGCAGATCCTGATCAGGTTTACTATAAAATGTATGAATTAGAATTTGATCAAAAGAAAGTGCTTGCTGAGTCTAAAAATAATGAGGTAACAACAGCCTTGAAGAAAAAAGGAATGAAATTGATTGGAGGGAAAAAAGGCATTAAAAAATATAAAACAGGTAAAGAAAAAGGAATGGACTTGATCCCTGGCGATTTTGTGATTGGCAAAAAGGAAACTATAGAAAAAGCTTTTTATGGTAAATTCTTAGGGGATCATTTGGCATTAGATGATTTATAAACTAGACAGTATTTTGAATAAAAAAGCAGATTTTGGAGCTCCAAAATCTGCTTTTTAGACAGTGCCTTTTGTATTAAAAATTACCTAGCAAAAGAAACAGAACGTTTCTCTCTAATTACTGTAATTTTAATCTGACCAGGATACTGCATTTCATTCTGAATTTGCTGAGAAATATTGAATGACAATTCCTCTGCCTTAGCATCCGAAACCTTAGCAGATTCTACAATCACGCGCAACTCACGTCCAGCTTGCATTGCATAGACCTTTTGTACACCTTCATATTTCATTGCCAAGTTCTCCAAATCGTGAATACGTTGGATATAACTTTCCAAAATCTCACGACGTGCACCAGGACGCGCACCAGAAATCGCATCACAAGCCTGTACAATTGGGGAGATAATATACTTCATTTCAATCTCATCGTGGTGAGCACCAACAGCATTAATTACAGCCGGTTTTTCACCAGCTTTCTCACACATCTTCATACCCAATAGAGCATGAGACAATTCAGTCTCTTCTTCAGCTACCTTTCCAATATCGTGTAATAATCCAGCACGTTTCGCCAAGCGAATTTCACGCTGCGATAAACCTAACTCTGCACTCATAATGGCACACAACTTAGCCGTTTCGATAGAGTGTTTCAATAGGTTCTGACCATAAGAAGAACGGAAACGCATACGTCCCACCATCTTGATCAATTGAGTCTGTACACCATGGATATTTAAGTCAATCACTGTACGTTGACCAATTTCCATGATTTGCTCATTCAACTGCTTTTTAGTCTTAGCAACTACCTCTTCGATACGCGCAGGGTGAATACGTCCATCAGCCACTAAGCGCTGCAATGATAAGCGACACACCTCTCTACGCACAGGATCAAAACTAGAGATAATAATCGCCTCTGGTGTATCATCTACAATAATTTCTACCCCAGTAGCCGATTCTAGCGCACGGATATTACGCCCTTCTCGACCAATAATCTGCCCTTTCAAATCATCTGACTCTAAATGGAAAACAGATACTGTATTTTCGATCGTGTATTCTGCTGCCATACGCTGAATACTCTGAATTACAATCTTCTTCGCCTCTTTATTCGCAGTCAATTTAGCTTCTTCCAAAGTATCTTTTACATAAGAAATCGCTTCTGCCTCAGCCTTATCACGAATACTCTTAATTAGCTCTTCTTTTGCTTCTTGTACGGTAAATTTAGCTACACGCTCTAGATCTTTCTGATAATTTTCAATTAGTTGTTCATAGGTTTCTTTCTCTTGATCTAAGAACTCTAATTGTTTTTCTAGATTTGTCCGGATCTTGTTTACATCAGCTTCCTTCTTCTTCAGATCATTCATTCTTTGTCGTAGTGCATTATCTTTTTCCTTCTGTGCTAGATCAACTTCTCTCTGTTTTTTACGTTTCTCATTGGCTCTAGCCTCAAACTCTTCTTTCTTTTTTAGGTAAAACTCCTTATTCTCTAGCTTAGCCTCTTGAATGCGTTTCTTCTTGATATTCTCTCCTTCTCTCCTTGCATCATTCACCATCTTTCGCGCTTTCGATTTAGCTTGATTTACCTTATCTTTAGCAGAATTCTCTGCTTGGACCAGAATCTCCTCAATTCTCTTTTCTGTCTCATTCTGTTTGTTGTCTAACTCCTCTCGCATTGCCTTTGCAGCTCCAGTCAATGCACCTTTTCCAAAAAGGTAGCCTCCGACCAAACCTACAACAGCAGCAACAGATATTAACGCAACAGCAAGCCCTATACCCATTTCCCTTCTGTATTTAAATAGATGAATAAATAATTTACATTAGAGCATGCCTAAATTTATTCTAAAATGTAATATGAAAGCTATTCTTAGCTGAGCTGAGCACTTGGTGGTTTCGCTACACTTCGCCTATTTTTTTGTCAATAGCTACAGCTATGCACTCAAACCTAGAAGGGCTTAGCGAAGCTAAAATTATACTCATATTAACAATATATACTAATTTTAGATAAGCTCTTAGTACATTAATTTTTTCTGATCAATTGATCAAAAAATCAACACACTATGATAATTTGGTAATGGTATACTAATATAATTTTTCTCTCGTAACGTAGTACTTTAGCTCCACGTCATTTCGTCTCAACTACGCATAAACAGTATACACATCAACTGTATCTTAGTTTTACAACTAAAATGATAAAACCTTAGTTTATTCTACCAGTCGTTCATAGGCTTTAACCTCACAGCGTCTTTTAGGTTTCATAACTAATTAATAATCAGAAATAACCATAACCCCCCCTGCAGAGCTAAAAAATTAACAAACTATTATTACTAAAGGTAAGGAAGTATAAAAAGGAAAGAAATTGTATCTAAAACACAAAAAATAATAAACAGAACTGAAGCCTCTATTTGTTCAGTGCTTTATCCAAATGTTGCCCAATTCGTCCAACAAGCTTCAGTACATCCTCGGTGTCTGATTCCAAATGCATGTCATACAGTTTTCTAGCATAAGTAAATAATAACATAGCTAGAATGTCTTGTTTGCCTAGTTTATTGGCATATCGAGCCTGTAGGTCAATAAATTCTTTGATTAATTCTTGTTCGAGTTCGCGTACAATAGGTAACTCATCAGGAGTAACAAAAACGGGGTATCGTCTGTCTGCAATAGTGACCTGTATCTCTATAAATTCCTCGTCTGCCATAATATTACAAATTTGATAACCACTCAATATTAATATCTAACTCCTGTATATATTGATCTATCTGTTGTCTTATAATTTTTTGTTGCTCTTCGAGCGTTGGAGCTGTGGTACTTTCTATTGGCTCTGTTGCCTTACTCACTGTATTTTGCAGTTGAGCATCTTTTTTGGCTAAAGCCGCACGTAATTCCGCATTCTCAGTCTCTAATTCCTTACGTACTTCAATCAAGTTATCACATACCCGTTGATATTGAACATTTTGTTCAATAAGTTTCAATATTCTTTTCTCTATCTCCTCAAGTTTAGTAGCTAACTTACCCATTTTGAGTATGAACTAATGTCTTATATTTAGTCATAAAAAAAAATCTCATTGCAAGATACCATTATTTTGATAAATAACCAATTTTAAACTAGTAGAGGTATCAAAGTAGTCTGCTTAACGGATTTTTTATTACTCATTTCCTCAAATTCAATTCCATGATTGGCAGAAAACGCCCCTGTATAGAACTTTCCAAGCGGTCAATACACCTAAACCCTAATTTTTGATAAAATTGCTCGGCATTAGGATCTGCTTCTAGCCGAACAGTCCTGTAATGCTCAGTTTTAATTTGTTTAAAAAAATGCTGCATCATTATTTTCCCATAGCCCTTTCCAATACATTCAGGTTCAAGAAAAATATTATCCAATTCAACCTTATCTCCATCAATTCGGGTATAACTATAATAACCTATAATTTTTTCATGCTGGATTAAGGTATAAACCTCGTTCTGTTCTATATAAACAGCATGAATCGTCAAAACCTCTTTCCATGCTTCTAGTTGTTCCTCAGAATAGCCCCAATGCCCTTTGGCTCGAAGAGTTATATTGGTTAACTCATTAGCATCTGTATATTTTGCTCGCTCTATTTTCATTACTCTGTTTTAGTGGATTCAATTTTCTTGAACGTTCTAAATAAATTAGATCTCAATTCGGCTTTCACTGCATCATATTCTAAAATATATTCCATACTAACACCAAGCAACAACCATTTTCCATTATCCAGTAGTGCTAACTCTGATTTCATCCCTTGAGCAGGACAATCAAAAATAGGAACACCATCTTCTAGATACACTTTGGCAGTAATTTCACCAAGAGTAATATAGTTTCCAATAATCTGTTTTAAAGCTTTCTTTTTTGTCTTAATCACCTTTGCTCCATTAGAACTAATATGATTTCGATTCGCCAATTCCTCCATACCCAAGAAACGGACAATATCAGTCCCCATCATTAGAGACCTAACATAGTCATTACCATTATAACCCAAATTTGTCAATGCAATCACACTAACCCCATAATCAGGCAACATAATCCATATGACACCGGTAACTCCCCCATGATAAATATAGCGAACACCATTCACCTGTTCTACATTCCAACCTCCACCATAATTCACCCGAGTCCCATCATTCAAATATCCTTGAGAAAATAATAAATCTCGACTCTCTTTCGTAAACAGTTGATCCGAAAAAAGTGCTTGATGCCATTTATACAAATCTACCACATTAGAAAACACTCCAAAAAAGGAAGGAATTTCATAATCCCAAGTCCGTTGAATATTAATCCACTCGCCATTTTTCAATGAATAACCTCTACTCTGATTCTGAAAGATCTTTTCTTGATCCAAAATATAAGTATGGGTCATTCCAGAAGGCTGAAAAAGCTCCTTTTCTAAAAAACTGCGATAATTTCCTGCCACTGTATCCACCACCAAACCCAAAAGTAAATAGCCAACATCGCTATAATGATGTTTCTCCCCTGGTTCAAAATCCAATTCGTCTGTTAGAATAGATTTCAATGCCATTTCCTTCGAGACATTATTCACTTGCATCATCGCATCCAATTCCACACTTGACATCTTAGCATATCCTGTAAATGCTTGATTGGTAAAACTATCGCGTGGGAACATTCCTGGCAAACCTGAAGTATGCCACAGCAGATGTTTAATTTTAATCGATTCCCAATTTTTGGGACAATTGGGTAGATATTTTGACAAATTATCATCTAGAGACAATTCACCTCTTTGTTGTAACAAAATAATTGCCGCTGCAGTAAACTGTTTACTCAAGGAAGCCAATTCAAAAACCGTAGAATCATTGGTGGGAACAGCAAACTGCAAATCTACAAAGCCATAAGGGCTAAGCTTCACCAACTCTTGCCCATCAATAATGCCCAAAACCATTCCTGGAATTTGATAGTTTTTCATGGAGGTTTCCACCAAACTATCCAATCGGTCTAACATAGAATGAGAAATACTTTGAGCCCTCAGACCCAAAGTATTCCCAAAAATCAAACTCCCTGTAAATAAGGTAAGTATGAAAAATTTTATTTTATTCATATAAATTAAAAAATCAACGAACTAAGGATAAATAATCCTCAAAACTTCACGGACGAAATAGTGATTACTTACGAATCACTGCACCAAGTTGCTTTTCATAAGTTGCAATCAACTTATTCATAATCTTATCAATCTCCTTATCCTTCAGTGTTTTCGTTTCATCTTGGAAAATGAAACTCAAAGCATAAGATTTTTTACCTGCACCTAAATGTTTCTCACTTTCGTAAACATCAAATAGGTTGGTATTTTTCAACAACTTCTTACCTTGGCGTAATGCAATTTGCAATACTTCCTCAAAACTAATCTTCTTATCCAAAACCAAAGCTAAGTCACGACGCATGCTTGGATATTTAGAAATTGGCCTGTACTTCAATTTAGCGCGTTTCACCGCAGTGATGATATTAGCCCAATTAAAATCAGCATAATATACCGCTTGCTTGATACCCATACCTTGCGCCAATTGTCCCTGCAAACGACCAAAGCTCACTAGATTCATTTTTTGGTAAGTATAATTCAAACCATAGATCCATACAGGACTATCTTCAGCAATAACTTTTGTACGCAAAGCATTCGGATTCTCAGAATATAATCCCAAACGCTTCAAGATTACATCCACCATAGCTTTTAGTGTATAAAAGTCAACTTCTTGCTTATTTGTATTTTGCCAATGCTCTGCCTTATCCTGACCAGCTAGATAAACTGTCAAGTGATCTTGCTCAAAGAACTCCTCTCCTTTCTTGTGGTAAGTCTTACCAAACTCATACAACTTGATATCTGTTGTACGATAATTTTGATTATGCAAAATTGCCTCTAAACCACTAAACACCATATTTGCACGCATCATATCTAGATGTTGATTTGATGTATTATTTACATAAACCAAACGATCTTGATCCTCTTTCAATAGTTTTTCATAATAAGCTGAACGTGTCATAGAAGTTGCCATCATTTCTGCAAAACCATTGCTAGTTAGCAAATCAGCAATCAACTCTTTCACCTTTCTTGGATCAGGTTTCTGTGCGAATGATAATACAGAATTTACCGTATCAGGTGTTTCAATTCGGTTATAACCATAAATACGTAGAATCTCCTCAATTACATCCACTTCACGCAATACATCCGCCTTATTAGTTGGAATATCTACACGGATTCCTTCTTCTGTTTCTTCCAAAATATTCATATCCAACACTGCCAAGATATTTTTAATATCAGCAGCTGCAATATTAGTTCCCATCAAGCGATTGATACGTGCATAAGACAAATCTACTTGCACACGCGCCACAGGATTCGGATACAAATCAATAGTACTAGACGCTACTTCGCCACCTGCATATTCTTGAATCAACTGCACAGCACGTTTCAATGCCATCAAAGTGATATTAGGATCTGTTCCTTTCTCAAAACGAGTAGCCGCATCCGTTCTCAAATTATGACGCATACTCGCACGGCGAATCGTTGTAGAGTGGAAATGTGCAGATTCGATGAATAAACGCGTTGTTCCATCCGTTACACCAGAATCAATTCCACCAAAAACACCCGCAATACACATACCTTCTCGGTTTCCATTACAAATCATCAAATCCTCTGCACTCAACTTGCGTTCTACTTCATCTAAAGTTTTGAATGGAGTTCCTTCGTCCAATTTAGCTACGATAATCTTTTGACCATCAATTTTATCATAATCAAAAGCATGTAGTGGCTGTCCAAATTCCTGCAAAACGAAATTCGTAATATCTACAATATTATTAATCGGACTCAATCCAATTGCTTCTAGTCGATTTTTTAACCACTGAGGAGATTCACCTACTTTCACATTTTCCATACATACCCCAGAATAACGCGGACAAGCTGCTGCATCTTCTACCTCTACCTCAATACTCATATTACCAGAACTCTGCGACAAATCGCTCACCTCTGGCATCTTGAAATTCCCTTGACCTTCATAATTCACTTTCAAGGCTGCTGCTAAATCAAAAGCAGCGCCCAAATGTCCTGTAGCATCCGAACGATTAGGCGTCAATCCAATTTCATAAACCGTATCTACTTCAACTGTAATTTTATTTGGACCATAACCACCAATCTGCGCTAGATAATCTCTCACAGGCATTCCAATTGGTGCATCTTCTGCCAAAACCATGATCCCACTATTATCTTCTCCTAACGAAATCTCAGGTTCTCCACAAAGCATTCCTTCAGAAGCTTCTCCTCTAATCTTACTTTTCTTAATCTTAAATGAATCTCCTTCCAATGGATATAAAGTAGCTCCAACTGTTGCTACAATTACTTTTTGACCTTTAGCCACATTAGGTGCTCCACAAACAATACTCAATAAAGCATCTTCTTTTCCCACATTCACTTTTGTCAAAGACAAACGCTCTGAATTGGGATGCGCCCCACATTCCACCACATGCCCAACAACTAAACCTTCCAATCCACCTTCCAAGCTCTCAAAACGCTCTTGCCCTTCTACTTCCAATCCTATATTGGTTAATAAATCATCTATTTCTTGTACAGAAAGCGTCGTATCGACATACTGTTTTAACCAGTTTAATGATAATTTCATATCGTATTTTCCTTATTTATTATAAGTAGCTAGCCACAATTAACTTGTATTTAATTCAATCAGCCTTTTAGTGCTGTACTTCGTTAAAAAGCCTCGTCATAGCTAGGCTATGCCTACGTTTAGCTTCGCTGAGCACTTCGTGGTTTTTGCCTTGTTCAACATCAAAAATTCTTGTGAATTATTATACAATTAATTATGTCCACCTACTTGTTGTATCTTCCTTTTCTTTTCCCCTAAATCTTACATCTGCTTTTGGAATACATTTTTTTGCGCAAAAAAGTTTGGCGCAAATATAAGAATTCCTTTAGGAAAACTGGTCTAAACTTGTATAGAACTGCTTGAGATAAAAAAACTGTATCACTATTCCTCTTTTTCGAGGTCAAAATTAACAGTATAACGCTCTATTTTGGTTCTTTTGCATAAACACAGACAAGAGGAAAACCAATAATCAGTTCTAAGTCTACATATCTTCATTTATTGACTATCAAGGATTATCTCAATAATAAAATCCTGTTTGGTAGAAATATTATCTCTCATAAAAGATATATTTAAAACTAAAGTATCTACTTCTTTAAGTTTTTCTTTTTCAACCCAAAAAAAAAGCTCGTTCGAAAATGTATAAGCAGATACTTTAGAATTATAAGTATTAATAAACGAATCAATAGTTGGATAATAAGGATTATCTAAACAGTAAGTTATATTGTTAGGACTCGATGATTCATTTGAATTCATTTGTTTAGCAGGATAAGACCCCTTATGTTTAGGGTGTTGTAATATCTCAGATAAAAAAGACATAGAATCAACACCTTGAAATAAGTGATTTTGAGTTATTGAATTCCTTGCATTAAAATAAATATCAAAAGACACTAAACTATCTAAGGATCCATTGTATCCTTTTTTTGCTACTCCTCTGTAACCTTTATTAAAGTTATAATTGTAACAATCATTAGAATCTATCACAAATTTTTTATTCATAAATAACCCAAAACCTGCATATATGTTCTCTCGGTTTATATCATAATTAGCAATTTGACCACAACCATTACTATCATATTCTATCCAGTCCACTACACGTATATCAATACCCTCAACTAGATATCGACTTTCAGGACAGTATTGCTCATTAATAGGTAAAAACCATATAATGACTCCCAAAATAAGAATGATGGTAACTATATTTCTTCTATAAGCCATATGCTATGAAATTCCGTAATGCATTATGAAATTCCTGTCGGCTCTTAAAAGGCCATATATCATTATTTATACCTCCATTGGGATTCCAAACTGTAAGAGTTACAGTTTTATCTGAATTTTCAACTAGAGATTGTATCTCCACATAATGCCAATTATCAAAACTTATGGTATTACTTGAAACCATTGACATATCAAATAAACCAACAACACGCCAATTTTGGGAAATAGAATATTGTATCTCAGTAAAATTATCATCCCAGCTACTAATAGGGCTATATTCTTGTTTTACACCAAAATGCCCCTCGAGAATCCCCGTTACGTCTTTAGGGTACGTAAACCCTTCATGTCCTGTATCTGTGTGAGGATCATAATCATAATATGAATTCCAAGAATGACGCATTGCACACATTATCACATACAAAGCAGGATCAAGGCCTTTGAATGTTTTATCATCCAACAAATCTTTGTTTACCTTTATGGTAAGATCCGGACGCCCTTCTACTCTTGCCTCTCCCTTAGTGTAGAGCTGAATAGCTAAATCTGTAAACGCCTTAGGGTTATATTCAAGAGCAAGTTTACAGGTTGTTGCAATTCCACATAAATTAGTGTTTGCTTGATCTATTCTAGATGGATCTGTTAGTAAAGCATCCAGTGACAAAACAAAATCTTCTTTAGAGATTTCTGCCCATTCAGTTTTAGTAGTTGGATCATCTGAAAAATTCCACAGAGTAATATAAGCATTCCTTCTTGGTTCAGGATCTGATTCTTGAAGCTTATTCTCTTTTGCCTGACCATTTTTAGATTCTGAAGAAGTCATATTAGGAGAACTGAGATCGTTTAACTTTTTATTAATCTTATCTATATAAAATTCAATCAAATCCAATTTTTTTTGGTCTTTTTGATGAATATTTCCTGTTTTCCTTTTCTTGTTTTTTGGATGTTCTGAAACTCTATGGGGCACACATTCTACTACATGTCCAACTACCAAACCTTCCAATCCACCTTCTAAACTCTCAAAACGCTCCTGCCCTTCTACTTCCAATCCAATATTGGTCAATAAATCGTCGATTTCTTGTACAGAAAGCGTTGTATCTACATACTGTTTCAACCAGTTTAATGATAATTTCATATCTTTTTTTCTCTTTTTATATAGTGGAATTGCTTAGGCAACTCCTTTGTATCTTCCTCACAAATACGCTGAATTTCGTATTTGTTTTTGGAATACATTTTTTTGCGCAAAAAAGTTTGGCGCAAATATAAGAATTCCTTTAGGAAAACCATTCTATACGTGAATAGAAGTGTTCAATATCAAAAAACTATGGTCACTATTCGTCTTTTTCAAGATCAAAACTAACAGAATGACGCTCTATTTTAGTTCTTTTACCATTTTCATCATAATAAATCCACTTACCCATTTTAGGATATTCAGACGGACTTCCTCCATACTTATAATTAGGTGATAATTGCCCCTTCTCTTTTATTTTACCATTTTCATAATATTTCAAGATCTCACAACAGCAGTATCCTTTCTCTCGTTTCCACAAACGAACCAACACTGAGCCTTTATCATAATAGGTTTTGATTGCTCTTTTACATCTTCCTTTTCTCCAAGTATGAGTTTCTTTTAGCTCCCCATTTTCGTAAAATCTTTTGATGTTAACTTTTCTAGCCAATAAAACATAGTTATCTGCATTATTAGGTTCAAGAAAAAGAGTATCCATTTCTTTGTAAATTCTTATAGTTTTAGGAGTACCATCCTCATACCAACCCTCATACACATCACCCACTGCATACGAAGTATCATGGGTAAGAAAATAATTTCCTTTAGAAGCCATCTGTCCATTTTCATACCATCGTATTTGAAGACCACTTTTTTTCAGTGAGCTGTCTCCATTTTCATAGATATATAAAATTCCTTCTTGATATGTGCGAGGATTTCCATTTGGCCAATTTACCTCTAATGTATCTCTGTATTGTTTTGCTTGTTGTGCATTTGAGCATATAGGTAAAAGAAAAATTCCACAGATAAATAAAACCGTAATTTTTTGTGTCCATTGCATAACAGTTATTTGGTTTTTTAGATAAAATATTTGACGTAAGCATAAGTATTCCTTTAGGGAAACTGGTATTTCACTTGTATTTAAACCGTTTAGGGAAAAGCATTATAACTTGTAGCCGTTTTTTCTGTTCGATCCACATAAAAATACTGATTGTGAATATTATTATGAAAGACTTCTATCTGTTTTATTCTTTTCCTTGACAAACCTTGTCGAAATAATACTTCTAATTTATTATCCTCAACCTTGATAAAATAGATTCTAAGTCCAACTCTATAATAAGTCCGATGAGGTGTTTTCTTTCTCTCAGAGAGCGAGGGTATTTCTAATTTTATTTTATATGCAACCATAAAAACACTATCTTCCAAGGGAGTGATGTAGCTGATCTTTGCATCCAAAAAGGTATCTACTTTTTCTATGATTTCTTCATATTCTTTAGCTAATTCCTTTTTTCTAAGTGTTGTAGAAACTACCTTGGGTAATGGAGTTCCAAAGAATGGTTCATTTGACAAATAGTTGTCGGCTACAGTTTTTCCTTCAAGAGTATACTCCACAAATCCTTGTTCATTTCCTATTTGAATAACTTCTCTTGTTTTATCAATTCTTGCCTCTAAAGATTCTCTAATCCCAAGACTTAGATGGCGAGCATAAATATCTTGTGCTTGTACGCAAAATGGTAGTAGTAATAATAGACTGATGATTTTTAGCATACTATTCTATGGATTCTGTTCATTAATGAGTTTAACTACTTTAGAATACGCAGCCATATCTTCAAATGGTTTGGTTGTATACACTGCTAAAATCATAAATCTATGCTCATTCTTCAAGTAATTCAGATTGGCAACAAGCACAAGATCTTTTTTCAGTATCAACCTTTTGTATTTTTCCTGAATATTTTTTTCTATAATACCTTTTAGAGTCTAAACCTTTCTTTTTTAACTGATTGACTTTTCGTCTAATAGATTTTAGGCTGTAAGTTCTCAAATCCAAAAAATTTTCATAAGTATTTTTCAAGGAATCTCTATAAGGTTCTTGCTCTTCTCCTAAAGAAAACTGTACTAATTTTCCTGTTTGTAAGAAGTCAATACTTTCATAAGGACAACTAAATTGCACCAAAATAGTATCCTCCACAGGATAGAGCAAACGATACTTTAAGGTTGTTTGCCAATGAAATAATCCACAAGGGCTTGATGCAACCAAACACCATTCATAGGGTAACTCCATGAGTACCGCAACAAATGGTTCTTTAATTTGGATTACACTATCTTTGTATTGCGCAGAACTGTAATAATATCCTGTTATTATAATTAAAAAGGAAAATAGTATTCTCATTACTTTTTGATGATTTTATAATCAATCCTGATTAATTCACCATTACCATTTTTAGGAGATTCGTAAGTATTTTTTCCTGTTTTTTTTAATTTTTTGGTATATATAATTTCCAAATCACCAAAAGTACGTTTCAAGTCGATAAGCATATAATCTTCAAAAAAGCTTTTGCTATCATAATCTAAAATTAAATCTTTTTTAGGCATTTGTATATTGACATTTGGAAATTGCTCTTTGTAAAAAATCATCTCTTCTTTTACAGCTTTATTATGAACGTTTGCAAATAATATTTTTCTATGCAACTCTCCATCTTTTGAATTATCTCGAATTATTTTTTCATAATTTGGAGACTCTAATCGTTCTACTGTGAAATGAATAATTAATCCCTTAGAAAGGATAGGAGAAGGCATATTTAAGAGATCATGCAAGTCAATTTCCCCACTGTCATAAGAATCGCCATCTATTTCTACATCATTTTCTACTAAATAGTATCCAATAGCTTGTTTAGTGTTGTTTGTTGCATTCCACATAGCTTGATCAAAAGTATCTAATTCTTCTACTGTTTTTCCTTTGGGTAATTGAGTCACTAAAAACGTTCTATCTATTACATACTCTAGTTGGCTATTCTTATTCAAGAACTCTAATAATTCTTCCTTTTGTTTTTTCTTTCCTTTGATAAAAACTCCTGTTTTCCTTTTCTTGTTTTTTGGATGTTCTGAAACTCTATCAGGAACAGCATTCTCAGTTTCATTTGAATATATTTTTAATTTCTTCTTAATCTTATCCATATAAGATTCTATCAGGTCTATTTTTTTTTGATCATTTTCTGATATATTCCCATCACTAGATCCTAGTAAATCTTTAAGCTTAATAATCATCTCTTCATAATGATTAATTTTTGCTTTTAGTTTTTCAATACTTTTGGGATCATTCATTATAGTTATATTGGTTTTAAGAAAATTATATAAAAAATTTCATTACAAATATAGTATATTTCTTTTTGAAATGCTTCTCGATCTTAGATTTAAACTTTTTCCCTTGATTATGATTATAAACTTTTGTCAACCAAAGCCATTTTATCAAAAATGCTCGAAAAGTTGTAACTTTCGGAAATTTTTCAAATCAAGACTTACTTCATAGTATATACTATTAAATCATAAACTTAGATATGGAACAAGCTAAACCTTATCACCCTCAACATAAAGTCCGCCTAGTAACCGCAGCGTCTTTATTTGATGGACATGATGCTGCCATCAACATCATGCGTAGAATTATGCAACGTTCAGGAGCAGAAATTATCCATTTAGGACACAACCGTTCTGTGCAAGAAATTGTAGAAACCGCTCTACAAGAAGACGTACAAGGAATCGCGATCACCTCTTATCAAGGTGGGCATGTTGAATTCTTCAAATACATGTATGATCTATTGAAAGAACGTGGTGCTTCGCATATCAAAATCTTTGGCGGTGGAGGTGGAACAATCCTACCCACCGAAATCGAAGAACTGCATGCTTATGGAATCACACGCATCTACTCGCCTGATGATGGGCGAGCGATGGGATTGCAGGGTATGATTAATAATGTTTTGGAACAATGCGACTTCCCTACGGGCTTAAATATCAATGGGGAGCTTACAAGTTTCAAAGAAGGTGACAAGTATTCAGTTGCTCGATTGATTTCAGCAGCTGAAAACCAAGCAGATCTATCTAAAGAGTGGCTGGATAAGTTGAGAGATGAAGCAAAAACGGTAAAAATTCCAGTTTTAGGGATTACAGGAACAGGTGGATCTGGTAAATCTAGTTTAGTGGACGAGTTGGTACGTCGTTTCTTGTTAGATTTTCCTAAAAAACGTATGGCAGTGATCTCTGTGGATCCATCTAAGCGAAAAACGGGTGGTGCATTATTAGGAGATCGTATTCGTATGAATGCTATTTCCAATGATCGAGTATATATGCGCTCTTTAGCAACACGTCAATCCAATTTATCTATCTCTAGATATATTGCAGATGCTGTTGATATTCTAAAAATGGCGAAGTATGACTTCATTATTCTAGAAACATCAGGAATTGGACAGTCGGACACTGCAATTACTGATTTTTCTGACTTGTCTTTGTATGTAATGACACCTGAATATGGTGCTGCAACGCAGTTGGAAAAGATTGACATGCTTGATTTTGCTGATTTAATTGCTTTGAACAAGTTTGATAAGCGTGGTGCACTAGATGCATTGCGTGATGTACGCAAACAATACAAGCGTAACCACAATTTGTGGGAAGCAAAAGATGAGCAATTGCCTGTGTTTGGGACAATTGCATCACAGTTCAATGATCCAGGTATGAACAACCTCTATGCAGCTGTTATGCAAACGATCAAAGAACGTACGAATGCTGACTTGGACTCTAGTTTTGCTTTAACAGATGGTATGAGTGAGAAAATCTACATCATTCCGCCTAAACGCATACGTTATTTATCTGAAATCTCAGAGTCTATTCGTACATACAATGTAAATACAGACAAACAAGCTGATGTTGCACGCAAATTATTCAGCATTCGCAATACAATTAGCATTCTAAAACAGAATGAAGAAGAAAACGCCAGCTTGATCCAGCAGTTGGAGCAAACCTACTCGGATGTTGCATTGAATTTTGATGGACATAATCAGCGCACCTTAGATACTTGGGATGAAAAGGTAGCAAATTATGCATCAGACGAATTTATCTACAAGGTTCGTAATCGCGAAATTCGTGTTCCAACCTATACCAAGTCCCTATCACATACGCGGATTCCACGTGTATCCATGCCTAAGTTCAAGGATTGGGGAGAGATTATCCGTTGGACACGCCAAGAAAACGTTCCAGGAGAGTTTCCATACACTTCGGGTGTATTCCCTTTCAAACGTAAGGGAGAAGATCCTACTCGTATGTTTGCGGGAGAGGGTAATCCAGAACGTACCAACCGTCGTTTCCACTATGTATCTGTCGATATGCCAGCGAAACGTCTCTCTACCGCATTTGACTCCGTAACCTTATATGGAGAAGATCCTGATTATCGTCCTGATATCTATGGTAAGATTGGTAACTCTGGGGTAAGTATCTGTTGTTTGGATGATGCGAAGAAGTTATACTCTGGATTTAACTTATGTGATCCGAAGACTTCTGTGTCAATGACCATTAATGGTCCAGCAGCTACTATCTGTGCATTCTACATGAATACAGCGATTGATCAGCAGTGTGAATTATATATCAAAGAACATGGTTTAGAACATTTGGTGGAAGCCAAAAAGAAAGAGAAGTATGATGATAAAGGCTTAGTACGTCCTACTTATTTGGGGGATCTACCTAAAGGAAATGATGGTTTAGGCCTAATGATGTTAGGAATCACGGGAGATGAAGTTTTGGATACTGAGGTTTATGCAGAGATCAAAGCTAAAGCATTGGCTTCTACGCGTGGGACAGTTCAGGCAGATATTTTGAAAGAAGATCAAGCCCAAAATACTTGTATTTTCTCTACCGAATTCTCATTGAGATTGATGGGAGATGTACAGCAGTATTTTATTGATCAGAATGTACGTAATTTCTACTCGGTATCTATATCTGGTTATCATATTGCAGAGGCAGGTGCTAATCCGATTACACAGTTGGCATTTACCCTAGCCAATGGATTTACTTTTGTAGAATACTATTTATCTAGAGGAATGGATATCAATAAGTTTGCACCAAACTTATCCTTCTTCTTCTCTAATGGAGTTGACCCAGAATACGCAGTAATTGGTCGTGTAGCGCGTCGAATTTGGGCGAAAGCTATGCGTGAAAAATATGCGGCAAACTCTCGTTCTCAGAAATTAAAATATCATATTCAAACTTCTGGGCGTTCTTTGCACGCACAGGAAATTTCATTCAATGATATTCGTACAACATTACAAGCATTATACGCAATTTATGACAATTGTAACTCATTGCATACCAATGCTTATGATGAGGCGATTACTACACCAACAGAAGAGTCTGTACGTCGTGCTATGGCAATTCAGATGATTATTAATCATGAGTTTGGTTTAGCTAAGAATGAAAATCCAATGCAGGGTTCTTTCATCACTGAAGAATTAACGGAATTGGTTGAAGAAGCTGTTTTAACTGAATTTGATCGTATTACAGAACGTGGTGGTGTGCTTGGCGCAATGGAAACGATGTATCAACGTGGACAGATTCAGGAGGAAAGTTTGTATTATGAAACCTTGAAGCATACTGGAGAATTTCCAATCATCGGGGTGAATACGTTCTTATCAAAAGAAGGTTCTCCAACGATTATTCCTGAGGAAGTGATTCGTGCAACTGAGGAAGAAAAAGAAGCACAAATCAATACTCTAGTGAATTTGACAAAGGCCAATGAAGATAATAAACCTAAGATTCTAAATCATCTACAAAAGATTGCTATCCAAAATGGCAACTTATTTGAAGCACTTATGGAAGCGAGTAAATCCTGTTCTTTAGGTCAAATTACCAATGCGCTTTATGAGGTGGGTGGTCAGTATCGTAGAAATATGTAAGATATATCAATATAATGGTACATGAGGTTTTTTGACTTCTTTCTGTCCTTCGGGACTCGCTTTTAAGGTACTACGAAGTTGACACTATTCTGCCCTTCGGGGCTGCTCTCTGAGCTAATCGGTGTTTACTTGACAGTCCTTCGGGATTCACTTTTGGAGCTCTACGAAGTTAATTTTATTGAGCCCTACGGGGCTCAATACCTCAGTAATAATTAAGATAGAAAAAGTCTTGCTCCAGTCTGGAGTGAGACTTTTGTTTATTAAGCAGAACTACTCGGAAAAGCTTCCTCATTGCGTACTCTCTGTGCTTGTACAATGTGCCGCTCTGTGTGCCGCACCAAAAAGCGTAAAACGTCTCCTAAAGGAAGCTTAAAAAAATAATGGGTAGGTATTTTTACTTTCAGATTGACTTGTTCCGAAAGCTTGAGCAATTCTAATAATTGCTTTTGCGAACTGAGGAACTGTTCTAAAACATTTTGGCCCGGAAGCAAACTGCTTGCCTCATTTTTTGACTTATAGGCAGGGTCGTATTGTTTCAGGGCACGCATATAGGTTCTGGGACGATTATCATCGCCCAAAGTTATCTTGTTGATTATAGAATTGGTCAACCAATTTGACTCAAAATATTTCTTTGAAAGTTTTCTCTTAGTAATGGATTTTTGTATGTATTGCTCAGTTCTGACTAGATAAGTTGCTGAAATTCGATTCAAATGTTCCAAGCATTCTGCAATACTCCAACCATTGAGCTGGGGTCTCCAGTTTAATTGCTCCTCATTCAGGTCTCCAAAGTAATCTTTAGCTACCTGGCTCAGACGATCTGTCAGACGTTCTAAATCATCCAATAAAGACCTACTTTCAAACTTCATCCTTACTGTATTTTTACTTAAAGAAACCTGCTAGAGCTACAAATATAAACACATAAACTCCTGTTCCTAAGGCTAATAAACCTGCCAAAGCATGGTAAGGTAAAAGTTTTTTACGGATAGCTTCTCCTTTTTCTTCTGCTTCTTCTCCTAGATCTGTTAGTACAAAACTCTGAATCAGAGGAAAACCTAAGATGAAACCTGCTACCAAACAAGCCCCCATACAAACAAAGGTTAATAACATATCAAAGAAAGACATTCTTAAGATTACATTGATGCTCATCAAACTTAATAAACTGATCAAGGCTGCTGCCAAACCAATTGCTGCTTGATACTTAGCAATTTTCTCAATAATCTCTTTTGCATTGGGGCGTCTCTCTATGATTAGGTTAGACAAAGACAAAACGCCAACTAAAATAGCTAATATTGGTAATACGAATCCGAGTCCCATAATGTATTGGATGTAATTTTAGTTTTCTTAATGAATTTTTTTGATTGGGATATAGTTAAATACCAAGGCATTTAGCAATATCCTAATATAACAATAATACTAATTTTTATTGACTATATGAAAAGCTGATAGAATAATTATCTTTGCAATACAATGGAAAACTAGAAATATTATGACTAAAAAATACACAATTACAGCAGCTTTACCTTATGCTAACGGAGCATTACATCTGGGACACTTAGCTGGGGTTTATGTTCCTGCTGATATCTATGCTCGTTTTTTGCGCCTAGAAGGCAAAGACGTTGCCTTTGTTTGTGGTTCAGACGAACATGGCGCAGCAATTACAATCCGTGCAAAAAAAGAAGGTAAAAGTCCAAAAGAAATTATAGATAAATATCACAGTATTAATAAAGATACTTTTGAAAAACTAGGTATCTCCTTTGACATCTATCACAGAACAAGTGAGCAATTGCATCATGAAACTGCACAAGAATTTTTCTTAAAATTAGAGAAAGAAGGACTTGAGTTTGAGAAGAAAGCAAGTAAGCAGTATTATGATGAAGAGTTCAACCAGTTTTTAGCAGATCGCTACATCATAGGAACTTGTCCTAAATGTGGTCATGAGGAAGCTTATGGTGATCAATGTGAGAAATGTGGTTCTGATCTGTCACCTACCGATTTAATTGATCCACGTTCTACTCTAAGTGGTAAAACGCCTGTCCTAAGAGAAACTACACATTGGTATTTCAAACTTAATCAACATACAGACTGGTTAAAATCATGGTTACAAAAAGGTAAAATTGATAGTCAGCAGGTACATGATCCCATAGATTGGAAAAAACATGTAGTTGGTCAATGTTTATCCTGGTTAGATGGTGGTCTACAACCTCGTGCTATCACTCGTGACTTGGACTGGGGAATCAAAGTTCCTGTAAAAGAGGGCGAAGGTAAGGTACTTTATGTGTGGTTTGATGCACCTATTGGCTATATCTCAGCTACCAAACAGTGGGCTGCTGATAATGGTAAAGATTGGAAAGAATATTGGCAAGGTGAGAACACGGAGCTAGTTCATTTCATCGGAAAAGATAACATTGTTTTCCACTGTATCATCTTCCCTGCTATGCTCAAAGCTCATGGAGGTTATGTCCTACCTAAAAATGTTCCTGCCAATCAGTTTTTGAACTTAGAGGGACGTAAATTCTCTAAATCCAAAGGTTGGGTAATCGAGCAACATCAATATTTAAAGCAATTTGAAGCTTTCGCTAATAAAGAGGATGCCCTTCGTTATGCCCTCATCCGCACGATGCCTGAGAATAAGGATGGTGATTTCAAATGGGATGAGTTTGTAGATCTGTATGATAGTGAATTGGCGGATAATGTGGGTAACTTTGTGAATCGTGTTTTGACCTTTAGCCACAAATATTTTGAGGGTAAATCTCCTAATTTTAATCCTCAGTTGTCAATTATTGGTGATACTGAGGGTGAATCCACTACGTATCACGATTTCTGTACGAATGTATTAAGCGAAAAGTTGGCTCAATTGCAAAAAGCAATTCATAATTATGAGTTTAAGCTTGCGGCTAAACATGCTATTGATATTTCCCGCCTAGGCAATGCAGTTTTACAAAATAATGCGCCTTGGAAAGTGTACAAAACAAACCCCGATGCTCCTGAAATTGCAGCTGTTATTGCGCTTGGTGTACAAATCGCAGGTATCTTGAGTACGGTACTTTCTCCTTTTGTTCCTTTTGCTGCGAAACACTTGAGAAGTTTATTGAATTTACCTGAAACTCAAGATGGTGATTTCAATCAATTATTGGCTGCTGTACAAGCTGCTCAGCCTGTTTTAGCTGTAGGACATCAAATTGGTGAAAAAGCGATCTTATTCGCTAAAATTAAGGATCGTAAGGATAAATCTAGACTGGAATTAATCGAACAGAAGAAAGTAGAATTGGTTGAATTGAAAAAACGCTTAGAAGCTGAAGCTAAAAAGGCTGCTGAAGCAAATGTTCCTCCAATTGAGTTTGATGATTTCCAAAAGGTAAAACTTAAGATAGCAACTATCGAAACTGCAGAGACAGTGAAAAAGGCTAAAAAATTACTTAAAATCGGGCTGAAAGTCGGTAAGAAAAAGCATACTGTAGCTTCGGGCATTGCAGAGCACTATAAGCCTGAAGATATTATTGGTCAACAGGTAATTTGGGTCAGTAACCTGAAGCCTAAGAAGATTCGTGGTATCCTTTCTGAGGGCATGATTCTGATGACAGAGGATGCAGCAGGAAAGTTGGTCTTTGTTGCTCCTGCAGAGAACATTGCTGATGGCGTGGATGTACGATAAACCGTCTACTACTAGAGACCTCGCAGGTTTTTAAAACCTGCGAGGTCTCTAGTGATCCACTGACTTATTTACTTACTGTTCTTGTTTTAAATAACCACCAAACAGACACTACACTTACCACAGCTAAAATTCCAACTATAATTTGCACACCAACTAAGTGCCCCATAGTCAACCAAAGCACTAGAGGAACCAACAGTAAACGGGCAAACTCTACTGGAATTGCCCAAGATTTCTTATCTGTAATTGCTCCTAGATTGCTTGCAGTGAAAAGGACTAAAGTTGCCAAAATAACAGACTCTATAGCTTGTGGTGCTCCTCCTGCTACTAACAAGAAACCTACTGTCCCCAAGAGCATTACCACATACTGTGCAAACACATATTGTTCTCCTGAATTAGATATCTTAGGATCATATTTAATTTGCGCAGTCCTATCCACCTCAGGCACCTGATGTGGCCCACCCAACTCTGCAGGGCGCCATCCTGGCTTTTCAACCAACAAGCGAAGCTTATCCGTAAACTTCATTGGTTTCATTTCCTTACCTATCGTTTTATAATAGTCAAAGTTTGCCCAAATAGGGTTAAAGGTATTTAGAGGTGTAGTAACTCCATATACTACAGGTTCGCGTTCTGGTTCAAAAGTACCAAACATACGATCAAAAATGATCAGAGTTCCTCCATGGTTACGATCAATATACTCCGGATTACGACCATGATGTACTCGATGATGTGAAGGAGTATTAAAAACGTAAGCAAACCATGCTGGCATGCGATCGATCGCCTCTGTATGAATCCAAAATTGATATAAAGTCTGAAATAGATTAATCACAACAAAGGTTGCTGGATCAAAACCAATAACAGCTAAAGGCAAATAAAAAATACTGGATACAAACCCTTGAAATGAGGATTGACGCAAAGCTACAGATAGATTATAATCTTCACTCTGATGATGCACCACATGTGCCCCCCAGAATGCATTAATCTCGTGTGAATAGCGATGAAACCAATAATATAGAAAGTCAATAGCTACAAATAAAATAACTATTGTGAATACGTTTATAGGAACGTCATAGATACGAGCTACATTGTACAAGAAGAAGTACAAAATGATACCTATTACTTTAAAAAACACTCCAGTTACTTGAGAAACAATCCCACAGCTAATATTAGCCAAAGCATCATTTAGACGATACAAAGTCATCCCTTTGGATTTAGCATACCAAAGTTCCAAACCAATCAATAAGAAGAATACAGGAATAGCATAAATCATAACAATTTAGATTTTAATTGTAATAAAATCTAACTAACAACTGTTAGTTACCAAAACGAAATCCGGCTGAGACTTCTAAGGATAAATTAATCACTTTTTCTTCTACAGAATACAATGGATCTCCCGTGACCAAATTATCCCCAATATAGATACCTGGAGGCATATACACCTGTCTAGAAATGTCAGGACTGATATTCACTTCCAAAATAAGTCCTAAAGGAGACTTAGGCAAATTAAACTCAACACCCCCTAATAGAAACAAACCATAATTAAAACGGTTGACTAAAGAAGCATGTGTACTATATACTAAACGCTGTGCAGCAGTCACTTCTAAACGTAAACCAAAGCCATAATACAAGATATTTTGTCCTCCAACCAAGAAACAACCCTTTCCTCCAGCACCCAACGAAATATTATGAAACACATCCTTTAACTTTTGGCTACCAACAAACCAATTTCGATAACGACTACCACGTTGATGATAACCCAACTGTGCCATAAAACCATAACGTTGCATGGTTTTTTTACCCTCTCTACCTTTCCAGCCTCCCATTACATCCACATGCAAAGCACCATGATAAGTAAATAAAGGTTCTTTTTGGGTAAAATTCCAACGTTGGTTAGCTATAGTCAAGCCCCCTTTTAGTCCCCAACCAACACCACCAGATTGTTCCTCTGGCATTGGTTCAAAATTAGCCCCATTAGAACTACCAAAATCTTCATCATCTTGTGCACTTGCCCCCAAAGCACAGCATAAAAATAAAATTACCAAATATCGCATTGTAATTGATTCAAGTTTTAAAATACTGTCTATAATTTATATAAGTTTCTATAAAACCATAGTTCGTAGTTTTTCGTAACTAATTAATAATCAAAAGGATGCACGAAATTAATGAAATTTTACAAAACCCTGATTATCAAGTAGTAAGAACCACATAGTGCTCAGCGAAGCTAAAAAATATTTTTTCATTTTTTGATAGAACCCCAAAGGGCTCTGCGAAGCAAAAATTGAAAAAGCAACGAACTATTCTATAATGATATAGATAAGTAAATAGATAGCCACAATTAATTTATAGTTAACCCCGAAAGGCTCTACGAAGTAAACCCCGAAGGGCTCAGTGAAACTAACCCCGAAGGGCTCTACGAAGTAAACCCCGAAGGGCTCA
>JAKVCT010000129.1 GCA_022448995.1 Saprospiraceae bacterium | reverse complement strand
CTCTGATGCTTCTAAGTATAAAATGGTTCTATTATCCAGCACATAGGCATTCTGTTCTAATGCTTGTATAGCAAGTTCTATACGATGTTTCTCAATCATTGCCAAAAATCCTAAACGTCCTAGATTGATTCCCATAATAGGAATACTCTTATCTCGAACAATAGTTACTGCATCTAGTATTGTCCCGTCTCCACCTAGGGTAATAAAAAAGTCAACTTCTAAGTCTTTAAAATCATTGTACCCATTGAATATACTGTAGGGATTTTGGATATTAATACGACCTTTGAATGTATCATAATAACATTGGGCAATGTAAAGGTGTGTCTCTCTTTTTGCCAAAGCATCAAATAGAGACTGAGCCACAGGAATGTGCTCGGGTTTTAACAGGCGACTGTAAATAGCTATTTGCAAAGTTTCTGAGAGATTAGATTGAATGCAGAAATTCAGAGGCTCAAACTTAACTAAATCAATGAATCTTATGCAATGAAGATAGTTTGTATCATAGAAGTTATTGGAGCATTCTTAGTAGTTATTGGATAAGTCATTGAAAAGCAAATGACTCAGCTGCTTTTGTCTCTTAACTAGGAGGATGAAACTTCTAGTTAAGCCTTGACTTGATTCACAGGCATTTAGCTATTATTTTACTACGAATTCTTGAACAGCTTCTTAACTTCTATCTTAGAAATCAATTTTGTAACGTAAATATAATGCATTTTCACCGATTTTATTGAAAGAATATTCTAATTGTATGACTAAATTATAACTATAAAAAGCAAAATCGAGTCCTAGACCTGTTCCCATCATATGTTCGTTACTCAACGGGTTTTGTGTAGCATAGAACCGATCCCAAACATAACCATAATCTGCATGTACTCTAGCATAGATATGAATAGGGAGAGAACGCAATAGATAATTTTTAGCATTTCGCAAAATAGGTAGTTTAAAACTGATAATTTTGAAGGCAAGGTCTGTCTGCAACAAAACAAAATCCTGACCATTAACTTGATGAAATTGGTAACCTCTAACATAATCAAATATATTAGCAGAACTATTCTCATACCCTAGAGCAATTTGATTATGATAAGGTTGTAAGTTTTTAACAAAAGCATAGCGTCCTTTGGCAAATAGGGATGCAATCCAGCGTTTTTTCTTCCCAAAAGAATAATAAGATGCTGCATTGAGTGTAAAGAACAGCTGATTGAGATCTTTGAAGATCCCTAAACCTTCTTTTCTGATATGGGTCTGAAAAAAATAACCAGAAGTAGGGTAACTCCGAATATTCCGAAGATCACGCTCGTAGATATATTCTAGTATAAATGCACTTTGTGCCCAGCGTCTTTTCAGAAAAAAGTAAGGATTTCGCTTGACAATCTCATTGCCAATTTGTAGATAACGATATTGTATATTAATTTGTTGACGATCTTTTGCTGAGATACGGTGCCTCAGTTGTAGACTATACCGCCAACGAATATATTGCCGATTATTAGAATTTAGATCTCTATAAAAAAGCTGTTGGTTATTGATGGTATTGTAAGCAATTTCTTTATTGTCAGAATATAGTAGATTCAGACCAAACCCAAAACGTTGTTTTTTATCCAAAGCAGGAATATAATAGCTGAATTCAAATTTACGGGTAAATCCAAACTGTACCGATAACTTCATGTATTCATTATAACCTAGAATATTACGCCAGATGATGCGCCCACCCAAATTGACTCGCCGAATATCTCGATTATAAGTTGTCCACCACGTATTAAATGTACGGTCAGCTAGATCAAAATTGAGAAAAGGATATATATACCACATTTCATTGACTGTAATTTCTATAGTAATACGATCCTCTTCCCAATTAGTCATATTAAAACTAATGTGCTCAAACAACCAAAGTCGCTGAAGATTGACCTCATTTCGCTCAAAAATAGGAATTATATCATTAATTGAGACCGAGTCTCCAACTTGAAAATCAATCTGGTTGAGAATAACAATATCCTTAGTTTTCTTATTACCTTTTAAGTCAATCTTTTCAATGTAGACTGTTGGTGTTTGTGCTTGGCTGGGTAGTGTGTAGAGAATTATAAAAAAAAGTAGAAAAAAAAGATTAAATTTCATTGTCTTGTGTTTCAATGCTTTAGCCTAAGATTATTCTTTAAAATTTCCACAAAGTAAGAAAAAATAAATGGAGCTAGGAACTATTCCCCAATTCATATAGTTGTATGAGCGTCTTTCACATCGAATAACCATAGAATAAAGATGAAAACTAACCGAATAGAACAGCCACAGGATAGTTGGCAAAGCTAAAATTTGCACTCAGCAAATATACACCCTACAGAATTACAAGATATTTCTTCTCCGTAACCGACCGATAGTATTTACACGTTATAATTTTATTTGTACATAGTACATTAACTTGATAATGATTTTTTACGAAAAAAATCAAGTACTACAACATTTCGATTTAGAAAAATCAAGGAACTAAGGATTATTAATTGAATTCTGCATTCTAGACAATGTAGGATAATAGTCCCTTAATGTTCAAAACTCAGAATAATGAAAAACTTATTTTTACAAGCGGTTGCAAAATATAATACATATACTGAAAACGGTGCAATCTCTCATTCTACTACAGGAGATGCATTGGTAGATTATTTCGCTAAAGCAGGGACTTACCGTGATCGTGAGATCAAGGATGTGTATGCGGATGTGAGTAGAATCTGGGCAGAATCTCCGTTGTTGAGTTTACAAATTCTGTTCTACTTGCGTAATATCACACGTAACACTAAGGGGTTTTTCCAATCTGAGAAGGTTCAGAAGGGACAAGGGGTGCGTGATGAGTTCAGAAAGGCAATTTCTTGGGTAGCTAAATATAAGGCAGATACATTCTATAAAAATCTATGGTTAGTTCCTGTAGTGGGAACATGGAAAGACTTGTGGCATATTGATTTAATCGATCATTTGGATCACCAAAAAGTCTATGCTTTGATCCAAAAAGGATTGAACGATCCTTACAATAGAGAGTTGATTGCTAAGTATTTACCTAAGATTCGTTCTAAGGCAAATACATACAATGAGCGTCACGAAAAGTTGAATGCTTTTGCTTACGGACTATGTAAGTATTTGGCTTGGACAGGAAGAGATTACCGTAAATTTAAATCTTCTGGTCAAGCACATCAATTCCAACAATTGATGGGAGCAGGCTTGTGGGATGAGTTAGAATTTTCTAAAATCCCAGGAAAAGCATTGCACCAAATTGTGAATGTGCGTGGCAAAGATGGTAAAACAGTGTTAGAGCGTCATAACTTGGAAACTCGTTATTTAGCTTGGCTAAAAACGCAGCCTGTAGCAAAATTCACAGGTTATGTGTATGAGTTGACTAATGTCGCTAAGGAAGATAGATTGTCTATGGCTCAAAAATTCACAATGGATAAGCAGTTTGAAGGTTTGCTTGAATTGGCAAAGAAAGATAATGGTGGTATCCAAGAGAATGTTTGGTGTGCTTTAGATACGTCTGGTTCTATGATGACACAAGTAGTAAGTGGAATTAGTGCTTACGATATTTGTATTGGTTTAGGTGTTTATTTCTCTGCATTGAATGAAGGAAACTTCAAAGATAATGTGGTGATGTTTGATAATACTTCTAGTGTTTTGCAACTGAAAGGTAGCTTTACAGATAAAATCAATCAAATTCGCAGTACAAGTACTGCTTGGGGAAGCACCAATTTTCAGTCTGTAATTGACGAAATTGTGCGTGTGCGCAAGACTAGACCAACTATTCCTGTAGAAGATTTTCCTACTTGCTTATTGGTAGTGAGTGATATGCAATTTAATCCTGTGGGAAGAAATGCCAAAACAAACTATGAAGAAGCTATGGCGAAATTGGCTGCAGTAGGTTTACCTAAGATGAAGATTGTATGGTGGTGGGTGACTGGTCGTGGCAAGGATTTTCCATCTCAAATGGATGATGAAGGAGTGACAATGATTGGTGGTTTTGATGGAAGTGTGGTGTCTTTGATTTTGGGTGGAGAATCTACTACAGTAGATGCTGAAACAGGTAAAGTTCGTCAGTTGAACGCTTACGAAAATATGTTGAAAGCATTAGAACAAGAAATTTTATTACAAGTGAAGTTATAATATTAATTGGTGGGTAATTTTATCCACCAATTTTAGCTCAAGCGTGGGTACTTGCATGGCTTGTACAAGCGATCTCCGCACTAACCTAAATTGGTTACTAAAGGTTCGAATCCTTTCCCACGCTCTATTTTAATTTGTCTAGGTGGTGTAATATTGAGAATACATGAATTTCCGAAACTAATTGGTAAAATTAGTGAGGAATTAGCTTTTTACTTTTTGTTTAAAAAAGATAAAAAGTCAGGTATTCAGAATCAAACGGCAACACGGAATATGCATGGCTTGTATAAGCCATCTCAGCACTACAAATTTACACTCCAAATGTATCAGTTGAGGGTTCGAATCCCTCCCTAGACACTATATCATATCTTATCTGGGTAGTGTAATATTATGGGTGTAATGCATTCATAATTTGGTTAACATAGATTATTGTATGGTTTGGAGAAACCATCTCAGCAATATACTCTGCCTTTCACGCATCAGATGGGGGTTCGAATCCCTCCCCAGATACAAACATAATTACTAGAACTGTTATTTAAAACTCAATTTTTTCACATGGTTTGTAGAAACGATATCAGCAATAGATACCTGTTGCAAAGAAGTCGCTCTCCTTAGTAAATTTTCTCTTCAGAAATCGTGCTAATTATTAGGGAACTTTTTTCAAAAAAAAACAGTTTTAGGCGTTAATAACAATTAAGTAGTCTACTAATCTAGGTGAAATGGTTAGCACTTGGATAACTTGAGTAGGCTGTCTACCAAATGTCAGAACAAATTACGCTCAAGTAGTGTAAAGGTAGCATGGGAGAATGCTTCGTATGGTTTGTATAAGCGATCTCGGCACTACTGCTGTTTCCAACTCTCGGTGGGAGGTTCGAATCCTTCTCTTGAGCGCTAATTTTTCATAGCAAAAATAATCTAAGTGTTTGGGTATAATTATATCCAGGCACTTTTTTGTTTTGGAGAATAATCAACGAACTATTAATAAGAATAAAGACTTTGTTTAATTCCTCTTTTTTCCCTAATATTGTTTCTAATCCAATTCTCATTTTAGACATGCTCTTAATACCTAAATCACCATGAGATTATATCTTTTTATTTGTTTAAGTCTTTCTCTATTAATGGGCTCTTGCATTAGTGTACCTAAAAATACACATGTCAAGGAGGAAGTTTCTAAAATACATACAGCTACTGGACCTGAGGATTTGTTAATTGACTCAGTGGCTGGAGATTCTGTCCGCTTAATTATTTCCTGCAATGACCATAGACTTGGAGAAAATGCGCCAAGAGGTATGTTGCAAATGGTTAACTTAGATGCAGATTCTATCTATGCACGTCCATTGACTATTCTTGGAGAACCAGAGGGTTTAGATTTTCATCCACATGGAATTAGCTTAGCTTCAGATACTTTGGGGGAGAATCATTATTTATATGTAGTGTCTCACAATGACAAAGTTGATAAGCATTATATCTACAAATATCAGGTGTATTGGGATTCTTTGGTGTTTGTGCAATCTTATGAAAGTCCATTGATGCACTCACCGAATTCGGTAGCTGCTTTGGCGAATGGTACTTTTTATGTGACGAATGATTTGGGTAAACGAGGTAGCAGAATGGAAGCGATTCTAGCCCAAAAAAAGGGAAGTGTTATTTATAAAAATAAGGCAGATAAATGGGTGACTGTTGTTCCTAAAATGGCTTATCCTAATGGGCTTTGTGTGGAAGATAACCACTATCTATATATTGGAACTACGCGTCAAAATAAACTCTTTCGTTTTGTAATTGAGTATGATGGTAATTTAGTAGATCGGCAGATCTTAGGTAAAGCATTTGGTGGAGATAATGTGCGTGAATATGGTGATGAGGTACTTATACCTGCACATCACAATTTATTTAAGTTTGCTGCACATTATAGAGATCGAACTAAGCTTGCGCCTAGTGTGGTTTATAGTATTGCTAAGGATAAGAGTAGCCGAAAGGTGGTTTATGCGAATGATGGATCGCAGATTAGTGCTAGTGCAACTGCGGTGGAGTATAAAGGGTATTTTTATTTAGGGCAGGTTTTTGAACCTTATTTGCTGCAAGTGAAGGTGAAATAATTTTCTTTTTTCAAAAAGTCAGAAGCAGCCTAGGAACAAGACGATTCTTAGGCTGTTTCAGTATTAAGCAAAACAACTGATAATTAAATGTTTGCAAAATAAATTTAAAAAGAAATTACCCCGCTTTTTGTACTTTATGGTCAAAAACGGGGTAATTTCTTTTTTGAATTCATTATTTTACCCGAAAAATAAGTTGTGTCAAATAAAAAAATGAAACTTAATTTCGCTAAAAACTTAGTAAAATCTACCCAACTGGATCAAGCGGACTATATGGGTTGTCAGTAACAAAGAAGGATGAACATTGACGTTCCGAAGGGGATTCTTCAATGTACGAACACTGTAAAGACTTAAATTTGAACGATTTATATCTTGTAAGCCTGTCTTTCAAGTACAAGCTATTAGATAGAAGTGAGTTTTAGAAGTAGCAGTCAATGAGGAAAATTGTTAGCTTCGCTGAGCCTTTCAGGGTTCCCTCGCCAAATAATATTCTAATCTTTTAGATTAGGGTAACCTTTTTAGACAACCTCTTTTTGCATAAAACGAGTGTTACTGTATTAATCTATCAAAATCACTTTTTTAGCCTCTTTTTGTTTCGTATCCTTATCCATTACATGCAAAACATAAGCACCTGCAGGATAAAGAGAAACATTGAATTGGTGTTTGTCATGCTCTTTCAATTCATGGCGCATAATAAGCTGACCATTACTATTTACCAACGCTAATTGATAATTACCTGGCTTGTTCATTTCTATATGTAGAGTATGCCTTGCAGGATTTGGATAGAGGTTGCTTAATAAGATTGGATTCTCAAATTTTTCTGGAATAACTGTAGGCTTGGGTTCGTATAAATGCATTTTAAGTCCTGTAGCTAGAGAATGTGTATCAAGAATAGTATTATGTCTCAGTGCAACAATAATTGGATAATAATTACTAATAATATCTTTTTTTTGAGCTTGTTCGATTAGGTCTGCAACAGTATAATCGGCTAAAGGTGGACGCAAAGAAGGTGCATCTCCAATTAATAATATAATACGCTTACGTTTAGAAGTCCAGTTCAATTTATCAATCATGCGATAAGCGGCATCTGATGCAGATTCAGGAACATCACCACCACCTGAATAACTTACAGATTTGAACTGAGTTTCAATAGCATCATAATCTTTACTAAAATCATAGATTTCTAACCAATTATTTCCATCAATATTCTTATCCCCATAATAACCCATAGCGACATTAATATTATTGAACTGTTTTAAAGCTTTGAATATTACATCCATACTACCTTGTATTCTATTTATATCATCCATCATACTTCCTGTTTTATCAATCAGGAAGGCAATATCCATATCATCCCCACCTCGATTATTCAATACCTCAACAATTGTTGTAATTAAATGAGTAGGATTTTTAGACAAATACAATTCGCCTTCAGTTTTGTCTGCTAACGTCTGAAACATGTTAATTGCAGTAACATCAAAATTAACCTCAATATCTCTTGCTGTGATCTTTGCACCAATAACATTAGCCTTGCTTAGGATAATATCATTTGGACCAAGTTTTTGTTTTCTTTTCTTAGCTTTGGGCGTTTTCTTTTTAGTAGCATAAAGTGGTTTTTGAGGCTTAGCACTTGCTTTAGCTTGTTTCCTTTTCTGCTGTTTTTTCTTCTTTTTCCTTTTGGTGGGAGCCTCAGGAATGGGAGTAGCAGTGTTTTCCTCTACTCGAATCACCTCTTGTTCTACATCCAATTCTTCATAAGTGAAATTAGGATGTTCTACAGTGTCTACAGGAACATCAGAACCACAAGCAGATAGTTGAAATAGTAATCCAAGTGCTAAAATATAGGAGGAAATTTTCATAATAGTCAGATTGAGTAAATGGGTTTAGAATTATTAGCAGGGTTTTGTTTCCAAATCTATTTACACAATACTAGATCTTGACTTGGTTACGCTTTGGAGCTGATTTTTAATGGTTTTAGTGAAATTTTAACAGTTTGGTAAATGACTTCAATATATATTACCTTATTCTTTGTTTTCCTTAGTCTCAGTGGTTTTGGTCAGACTTATTTGTATGTAGGTTCATATACCTCAGGAGAAAAAGGAGATGGTATTTGGGGGTATGAATTAGATCTAGAAACTGGTCAACTAAAGGTAGTTGATAAGCAAGAAGATTTAGTTAATCCTTCTTTTTTAAGCATTGCGCCAAGCGGTCAGTTTTTGTATGCTTGTACAGATACCAAGCTGCAAACAGATGGTTCAGTTTCTGCATTCGGAATAGATTCATTGACAGGTAAACTTACTTTTTTGAATAAGCAGGGGACAAGAGGACGAAATCCAGTTCATGTAGTGCTAGATAAGATGAGTAAATATGTATTGGTTTCTAATTATACAGATGCAGGAATTGCTGTTTTTGAGTGCAATGCTGATGGAACATTAGATTCCTTAGCACAATTGATAGAATTTGAAGGAAGTAGTTTGATAAAAGGGCGACAAGATCAAGCACATATTCATGCTTGTAATTTTAGTCCTGATGGAAAGTTTATTGTTGCACCAGACTTGGGGGCAGACAAAATTCGAGTTTTGAAATTTGATCCTCAAAATCTGTTGACTGTTGTAGATAGCTTGGCTATAAATACCAAAAGTGGAGCAGGACCAAGACATTTCACTTTTCATCCCAAAAAATCATTTGCTTATTGCATAGAAGAACTAAGTGGGACTATTTCTTCTTACAGATATAATCATAAAGGTCAGTTGAAATACTTGGCTACTTATTTTTCCTATCAGAATGAAGATGAAGAATATGCCTCTTCAGATATTCACATCTCGCCAAATGGTCGTTTTTTGTATACTGCCAATCGCCAAAAAGAAAACAATATTGCCATTTTCAAAATCAACAGCCGAACTGGCACATTGAGATTAAAAGCACATCAAACTACTTATGGTCGAATTCCTAGAAGTTTTGTCCTAGATCCATCAGGAAACTATTTGATCGTAGCCAATCAGAGTTCTAATGAGATCCTTGTTTTTAGACGAAATAAACGCACAGGTTTACTCACTAAAGTTCATTCTACGGTAGGCCTAGACTCACCTGTAAGTTTAAAAATGATTAGATATGCTAATTAACTGACTCATTCGTAGTTTTTTATCCGATAGGCTTTCTTTTTTTTTCTCAAAAAGAAGTACCTTTGCATCCGATAATAATAAAGGAGGCTACAATCTTCAAAAATAGCCATGCTAATTTTTATAGATTTTTTGTATGACTTCCCAAGTCTTTATCTCTAGTTTATAGCTTTCAACTCTGTTGAACCTTTCAGAGTTGGTAGGTGATTATCCATCACTAAAAAACATGAACTATAATTTTATCCTATCATCAAAACAATATAGAAGTTCTCATGTCAAAGATCATTTATACGAAAACAGACGAAGCTCCTGCATTAGCAACCTATTCTTTGTTGCCAATCATCAAAACCTTTACAGGTGCAGCAGGAATTGAGGTTGAGACTAGCGATATTTCACTAGCAGGTAGAATTATTGCTAACTTTCCTGAATATTTAACTGAAGAACAACGCATTCCTGATGCTTTGGCAGAACTTGGTGAATTAGTGAAGAAGCCAGAAGCAAACGTAATCAAATTACCAAACATTAGTGCTTCTATTCCTCAGTTAACAGCAGCAATCAAAGAATTGCAAGCTAAAGGTTATGCTTTGCCTAACTACCCAGAGGAGCCACAGAACGAAGAAGAAGCTAAGATCAAAGCTCGTTATAATAAAATCAAAGGTAGTGCAGTAAACCCTGTATTACGCGAAGGTAACTCTGATCGTAGAGCGCCTAAGCCAGTTAAGAAGTATGCACAAAGCAATCCTCACTCAATGGGTACTTGGAGCGCAGACTCTCAGTCTCATGTATCAACTATGGACGCAAATGATTTCTGTTCTAATGAGAAATCAGTGACTTTAGGTGCTGCAACTAGTGTAGATATTGTACACACAGCTGCTGATGGAACTAAAACTACCTTGAAATCAGGTATTGCATTATTAGAAGGTGAAGTAATTGATGCAACTTACTTAAGCAAAAAAGCATTAATCACGTTCTTGGAAGAGCAAGTGGCTGATGCAAAAGCAAGTGGTGTATTGTTCTCATTACACATGAAAGCAACGATGATGAAGGTTTCTGATCCTATCATCTTTGGTCATGCAGTACGTGTATTCTTCAAGGATGTATTTGCTAAGCATGGTGCAGTTTTAGACGAGTTGGGAGTAGATGTAAACAATGGTTTTGGTGATTTAGTAAACAAAATCCAAGCTTTACCTGCTGACCAAAAAGCAGCAATCGAAGCAACTATTCAAGAAGCTTATGCGAATGGCCCTGCTTTAGCAATGGTAAATTCTGATAAAGGAATCACAAATCTACATGTACCTAGTGATGTAATTATTGATGCGTCTATGCCAGCAATGATTCGTACTTCAGGTTGTATGTGGAATGCAGAAGGTAAAACTCAAGATACAAAAGCGGTAATTCCTGATAGTAGTTATGCAGGTATTTACCAAGAAACTATTGAATTCTGTAAGAAAAATGGTGCATTCGATCCAACAACTATGGGTTCTGTTCCTAATGTTGGTTTGATGGCTCAAAAAGCAGAAGAATATGGTTCTCACGATAAAACATTCGAAATTGAAGCTGATGGTACTGTACAAGTAGTAGATACTGATGGAAATGTATTGATTGAGCACAATGTAGAGGCTGGTGATATTTGGAGAATGTGCCAAGTGAAAGACGCACCTATCCAAGACTGGGTTAAATTAGCAATTAGCCGTGCTAGAGCAACTGGTGCACCTGCTGTATTCTGGTTGAATGAAGAGCGTGCACATGATGCAGAATTGATCAAAAAGGTAAATGCATACTTACCAAACCATGACACAAATGGTTTAGAGATTCATATCTTATCTCCTGTAAAAGCGATTCGTTTCTCTTTAGAGCGTATCAAAGAAGGTAAAGATACTATCTCTGTAACTGGTAATGTATTGCGTGATTATAACACTGATTTATTCCCGATCTTAGAATTGGGTACAAGTGCTAAAATGTTGTCTATCGTTCCATTGATGAATGGTGGTGGATTGTTCGAAACTGGTGCGGGTGGATCTGCGCCTAAGCATGTTCAGCAGTTTACCAAAGAGAATCACTTGCGTTGGGATTCTTTGGGTGAATTCTTAGCATTGGCAGTTTCTTTGGAGCATTTAGGAAATAGCTTCAACAATCCCAAAGCAACTTTATTGGGGGATGCTTTAGATAAGGCTACAGAACAATTATTGAACAATCGCAAGTCTCCTTCTCGTAAGGTAATGGAATTGGATAATAGAGGATCTCATTTCTATTTGGCTATGTACTGGGCTCAAGAATTGGCTACTCAAACAGAAGATGCTGATTTACAAGCACAATTTAAAGATTTGGCTGATCAGTTGGCTGCTAATGAGGAGCAAATTGTGAAAGAATTGAACGAAGTGCAAGGTGTAGCGATCGATATGGATGGTTATTATGCACCAGATGAGGCGAAGGCAGCTAAAGCTATGCGTCCAAGTACTACTTTGAATAGTGTTCTAGAGCAATTGACTGTTGCTTAAGTAAGAGGACAAAAGTAATCGTAGAATAGATTTAGAATGATTTTAGTCAGATTTAATAAATAGAACGTAGCTGTAGTGGGCTACAGCAAGGATCTGTGAAGCGGAAGTTGGCTTAAAATCAGCTAAAGATAACTATGAGAATATTTGGACTATTACTTAAGTAAGCTAAGCACTTAATGATATATAGAGAAGGCAAAGTGAGTAATCGTTTTGCCTTTTTTTTAATAAAAAACTAAAATGATAACAAAGACATTTAACCTATTTCTACTCATTTTTATATTAAGTATTACATTTCTCTCTTGCAATAACAAAACCCCACAAGGTTTATATGTATATTATTTTTCACCTGAAAATTTAGGAGAATATAAGGTGTATAAATTTATTAATAAAAATAAGATAGATCAAATTACGTATTGGGAAATGTACCATGAGTACAAAGATGGAGATACTCTTTTACATACAAATATATTCAATGATAAATTAGAACCCATTGAGGTTTTTATTGAAAAATGGGAGGGAAATAAGACAAAAGTTATTCAGTATGATTTCATAGAAAAAGGTAAGCAAGGAGAAATACTTCGTTTTTTAGGGAATATTAGCAAAAATGATGTTTTTAGTGCAGATGAGGCTGACTATCCAGTCCAATGGGAAACTCTCCATAAGGGAATTGGTAGGGCAGAAAAAATGACTAAAACTAGAATTTTTAAGGATAAAGAGATTAAAATTAATGTAAATAATAAAGATTACACTTGTTTAAAGTTCCGAGATAATTTTGTGGGGGAGTACATAAATTCTGGTCAAAAAATACGCTTCTACCAAGATAGTTATTATGCTAAAGGACTGGGGCTGTTGCGTTATGAACGTTATTGGTTAGGAGGTGTTGTTATGGATTGGCAACTAGAAGAGATTTTGGATAAAGCAAGCTTTGATAGATTAAAAGATCAATAAAGCTTATTCAAGTAGTTTTTTAGGCGATAAATTGCCTTTTATTCAATTTAACTGTGTTAAAGAACCTACCAT
>JAKVCT010000128.1 GCA_022448995.1 Saprospiraceae bacterium | reverse complement strand
CACGAGGCTTTTTAACGAAGTGCAGCGCAAAAAGGCTGCTTGAATTAAATACAAATTAATTGTGGCTAGCTACTTATGTAAGAAAAGTTTTGATATTATATTTCTGAGGTGAATATTCAATAGGATATTTATTACATTCTCTCACAGCATACTCTTCTGCTGACCATAAAAATAATAATTTATGATCTTCTAGTTCTGTTTCTAACCAATGACCATGCTTATCTACAGCGGTCCAAACCTCATCAAAACCAATACTTCGTTTTAAGAAATATTGATAGCGTTTTTCTGGAGACAGATATAAAATGCTTTCTATCTCTTTAGGATTTAATTTCCTCATGATATAAATAATTAAGATATTAGTCTCTCTTTATTCCTGACACCCCATATAGTCTACTTGACTCAGTTGGGTAGATTTTACTAAGTCTTGATTTTCATTAAAAAAAATCAATTTGACCTTTCTAGACAAACCCAGTTAATACTTTACTGAAAAAAGAAGCTATTTATTACACTCTACTAGGTTACTCTTTTGGGAAATACTTTAACCAATCACCTTTGGGTAATTGATGTAAATATTTTTTTATAGCTAATCTATCTTTCCAAGAAAATAATGTATGACTTATAAACATCAACATAAATAAATCTTTTTTACATTTGTTTCGATTCAAAACGTCAAGCAATATATTTATACCTTCCTGTTTATATGCGAAAACTAACATAGTTATAAAAAATTCATTAAATCGTTGATATTCATAATTAATATCTTCTATAAGTGGAATTATTTTCTTAAATAATTTAATATTATTAATATATGAAGTTGAAATTATATACGGATAGACATGCTTAGATGAAGACTCTACAAAAGAGTAATGCTTTATATGTCTAAAAAATTTAACAGATAAATCAGCTTTTGTAGTCGAAAAATTATGATGCTTGATACTCTTAAGGCTTTCAATTATTAATTGAATATGTTTTTTATACTCAAAAAATGATAATCCAAGCATTGATGCGATAGAATCATCAGTCTCTAGTTTATAAAAAAAATATAATATATTACCTACCTTAGGGTGACTTAATATTACATCATTATCATGTCTTTTAAAGAGACTAGTGACCTCATTACTCCACGAATTTAGCAATATTAACTTTTTCCAAATTTCATTTAATATTGTAATACTGATATTGAATAGAGCATCTGTAAATAATAGTTGTAATAAATCTATTGAAATTTTTTGTGTTGGGGAGCTTTTAACGAGAGAAAATTCCAAACTGATAAATATTCCCATATTAATTTCAAACATGATGTCATAAACATCGTTTTTATCAAAACTGTATCGAGAGGATATATAATTAAGTATCTTATCTGAATCATAGATTTCAGCAATCATTTTAAAAGTACTTAAGGGGGTACCAATTGTACAAAAATCTTCCTGTTCTCTCCAGTATTTATTAGTATCTATTTTATTTATAAAACAATACCTTTCCTTTTCAATAAACTCATGGTTCAACTCATTAAGGATTATATTCCACTCTTTAGCCATCGTTTATTTAACTTTATAGAATTCATCGACACTATACTACGATTTTGCCTTATTTGCCATCAAAAATTCTAAAATTAATTATGTCCACCTACTTACCTACTTACTTAGAACTTCCATTGAATTTGTTTATACTTATCAACCATTAAAAACTCATTTTCTGTCAAATGATTGATAACATACAAAACCCGTTTAGTCTTACTATTTGGAAAAAAAGCTAACAACTTATTCAAGCCTAATTGCCTATGTTGTTTCAAAATTTGTTTCAACTGATCTCTAATTTGATCAAACTCCTTAGTATCCGGTTCTGTTTTGTGTCGTTCTAAACAAACGTCACATTTTCCACAAGCAGGAGAATCGTGTTCATCAAAATAGGCTAATAACAATTTACTTCGGCATTCTATCTTTTCAGCATATCCTAAAGCTGCTAACATCCTGTTTTCGTGACGTTTTTTCAGAAACTGAAAACGTTCCTGCTCCACAGTGATATTCATAGCATTCAAACGTTCTATGATAAAAGTCAGTTGAGGAACATCCTTTCGTGGACGGTAATCTATAATTTTATCTTTATGAAGTTTGTACAATGCATAGTTGAGTTGTTTAACAGACATACCCAAGGACTTAGCCAGTCTTTGTTCTTTGATATTGACCTGATGTGTAGCAACACCTTGATACTGTCTAGTAATTGCATTGAGCAAACCTTCCATCTTGGAGTTGCGCAAGCGATAATCATACAGATCATCTCTGGATACAATAACCTGAAATGTAGGCGGAAAAAAGATATTTTCTGTTAGTTCTAAATAACCCTCCCGCGTTAAGATCTTAAAAGCTTGCAACACCTTTAATGGATGTAAATTATAGTTTTTGGAAAAAGCTAAAAGCTCAAAATCGAATGATTGCCCCTGTCCTGCACCAATAGCGAGCTGATAATAACTTCCTAAAGCTCTGTATACCTGTCGTACTTCTTTGATTGGAGGGAAAGCTTGCTCATATTGTTTCTCTAGACGAGTTCGGTCACTCTCATTGTACAGCAATACTCCAAAGGCTTTTTTACCATCTCGTCCGCCTCTACCTGCTTCCTGAAAATAGGCTTCCAAGCTATCAGGTAGCGTCATATGTACTACTACACGCACATCGGGTTTATCGATACCCATTCCAAAAGCATTGGTAGCAACAATGATTCGGATTTTGTTCTTAATCCAACGTTCCTGAATCTCTGAACGATGATCTGTGCTCAATCCTGCGTGGTAATAATCTGCTGAAATTCTGTTTCTGGATAAAAAAGTAGCGATTTCCTTAGTCTGTCGTCTATTCATCACATAAACTACCCCTGAACCTGGTACTTTTTTTAAGATATCTAGCAATTTGGCATTTTTGTCAGCCTCCTTAAGCACTACATAAACTAAGTTTTTGCGCATAAAACTTTTGCGAAAAACTTGAGCATCCGATCTAAAATTTAAGCGAATCTGCATATCATCCACCACCTGAGATGTTGCTGTTGCAGTCAATGCAACAATTGGTGTTTTGGGCAATAATTCACGAATTTCTGCAATATTTAGGTAGGATGGTCGGAAGTCGTATCCCCACTGAGAAATACAATGTGCTTCGTCTACGGCTATAGAATTAACCTTCATCTGAGGGATCCGTGCTTTGGCAATGGCTGTAGCCAAACGTTCGGGCGAAAGATATAAGAAACGAACATTGCCATGTACACAGTTATCAAAAATACGGTCAATATCCTTGTAGTGCATTCCTGAGTAAATCGCATAAGCACTCACACCACGCTTTTGCAAATTCTGCACCTGATCCTTCATCAAAGCGATCAATGGAGATACAACAATGCAGATACCTTCCATGCATAATGCGGGTACTTGAAAACATACCGATTTCCCTCCTCCTGTCGGTAAAAGTGCTAAAGTGTCTCGACCGTCTAATACAGATTGAACAATATCTAGTTGCAAGGGACGAAAATCATCATAGCCCCAGTATTGTTTTAGAACTTGATGTGGCGTTTTTTGAGTTTTCATAAACTAGACTCGCTGCAAGCATTTGGAAGAATTAATGAATTTCTGTGAGTCCTAAAAATGATAGATTTTTTACTGGACTTGCTGTACTAAGCTACTAAAGTTAAAGTTGAAAATGAAAGATTCATTTAGGTAATTTGAGAAATAGTCGAGAAAAAAAGAGTATTAAGTCTGAACATCCACTTATTCAAATCACAAAATGCTAAAAGCTTGTCTAAAACTAACACTGTTTTTCTCGACTATTGATAAATATTTGGGCTTCCTGTAGAATCTCCCCTTAGTAATAAACTCTAGTGTTCATCATTCTAAGACCATAAAAGTCGTCCGTCGATTGGCTTGATGTTCCTCCTCAGAGCACTGGCTACAACGACAATCTTCCGCTAGCTTACTCTCACCATAGCCTCTGGCACTTAGTCGGTCAGATAAAACACCTTTCTGAGTCAAATAACGAACAGCAGACTCTGCACGGCGTTGCGATAAGTCTTGATTATAAGAATCCTTACCTCTACAATCTGTATGAGAGGACAACTGAATGGCTAAATCAGGATTTTTCGTTAAAATATTAACCAAAGAATCTAAAATCACAGCCGCATCTTCTCTAATCTTATCAGAATCATAATCATAATAAATTCCCTCCAAGACAATCTCTCTCCCCTTATAAATCTGATCTAACTCTAGCTGAATCTCTAATACTTTTTCAGGTTCCTCTTCCGTAAGAACAATTCCTTTGGTACTCAAGGTTTTACTCTGTTTGAAATAGTTTGTTTTACTTGCTTCAACTGTATAGACTTTTCCCGTATCTAGTGTGGTGGTAAAACTACCATCTAACTCTGCACCTAAAGTAAATACGGTATCCTCCGTACTAATCCGCAAAGTGGCTGCAGGTAAGTCCTTCAACTCTTTCAGACCACTATTGGGATCACCCTCTATATTATAGATACGTTCTTTGACCTTACCATCCAGGCGTAAATTGAATACAATTGTAGGTGTATCTGGAAGTGGTGGTTCTGGCTCTGGTTTCGGATAAGCACGTTCAAACCTGTAGATATCATCTCCTCCTTTGCCCTCCAAACGATTGGAACTAAAATAACCAATCTGAAAAGTATTCTCATCCTCAATTTTAGCCTTGGAGTCTATAACTAAGCCAAAATCATCACTACCTGAGTTCATAGGAGCTTTGAGATTCTGTAGATTACCCCATAGATGTGCACTTTGTTCTACCCTAAACAAGTCTAATCCTCCCATTCCTGGATGTCCATCCGAAGAAAAATATAGAGTATCTGCATCTAAATAAGGAAATACTTCATTGCCTTGCGTATTGACCTTACTACCCATGTTTTTGGGTGCTCCCCAACGCTCCTCAGCTGTTACCCAAACAGAATAATATAAATCATAGCCCCCATAACCCGCTTGGTTATTACTTACGAAAAACAATAATTTACCATCAGCAGATAAATGTGGATGCATGTAGTTATAGTCTGCTCCCCCCAACTTTACTTCTTTAGGTTGAGACCAAGTTCCTCCCTGTTTTTTAGTATGCATTATTTTACAATAATTTACAGCAGCTTTATCATCACTGCCACATTGCGTAAAATATGCTTCAGTTTTATCTTGATTAAAAACAATTGCACTCTGATGATAGTCTGTATTGAAAGGAACTTCATATCGTTCTAACGTATTGGCTTCCTTATTCAACAAGAATAGATCAAAGTATTTCTCACCTGTCCATTTATAGATATCATTTCCCTCACTTTCTGTTCGGTCAGAAGTAATCAATAACTGATTCTCATCAAAAATAATAGGTAAAAAGTCAGTACTTCCATTGTTGAACTTCAAATTATCAACCTTATACTCATTACTATCTGCCTCAGCTAACCACTCTTTGGCTTGGTTGCAGGCCTGACGATACTCATAATACTTATTTCGGTCACCCTCTGCTTGTCCAGCACTCTGATAAGCTCTCGAAGCTTCATCATAGCGTTGAACCTGTTGCAACATCTGTGCATACTTAATAGAAGCATCTCCTCTGTAGCCATCATTAATAGCCTTATTATACCAGTCTACTGCAGACGCTGGATCATTAGTCCTACGATGCGATTCTGCCAACATATATGCCTTTTTTCCTTTTTCTATACGGTCACTTTCACGCTGATACTCTTTTTGCAGCATTCCTTTGGCTACATCAAATTGCTTGCGTTCATAGGCAGTTGTACCATCCTTGATCTTTTGAGTGTAGGTACAAGCTAGTAATAGGAAGAATAAAGCAAACACACTATATTTCATACTTATGTACTTTACAGTAAAGGTTGTTTAAGTAATTGTAATTCTTGCATAGCAGAAAATTGAATTTTATTGAAGCTAACAAGCAAGGCTAAGGTTAGATTGAATAAAGGCAATTTTGCCTAGAAAACTACTTGCATAACCTTTAATAGTCCGTGAAATTATCTAAGAGCATACCTAGGTTTATTCTAATATGTAAGTAGATAGCCACAGTTAATTTGTAGTTAGTTGCTTACTCCAAAACAACTTCACAGTATTAATTAATGGTTTTTCTGATTTTGAAAAGGTATCTTTTTTAACCTCATTTTGTAACAATAATCAAGACACTAATGTTACAGAGTACTAAAATTACATCATCTTACTTCTTTTCACTAAATAAGGTAACAGTACTTGTTGAAATCCTTCGTTGATATCTGCCTCGACAAAATCAATTTTAAATTGGAGACATTTCATTTTCAACTTCTGTTTATATTTTTTGACTTGTTCCACATAATACTCTTTCACTTGATTGGATTGTACGCGTACCTTTTCACCTGTCTCTATGTCTACAAATACATAAGGACGATTCTCAAATTCAAAATCTAACTCATGACGCTTATCCACTACATGAAATAATACCACTTCATGTTTGTTATACTTGAGATGTTGTAAAGCAGAAAAAATTTGCTCCATATCATCGGTCTGTTCAAACATATCACTAAAGATAATTACTAAAGAACGACGGTGAATAGCTTCTGCTATTTGGTGCAAACATTTGGCTGCTGAGGTTTGTTTGTTGCGTGTTGGATTATCCAAAAGACGATCCATATAAGAGAGCAATAAATTATAATGTTGTGTACTCGATTTGACCGGTGTATGAATATCCAATTCCTCAGAAAAAATACTCAAGCCAAAAGCATCCCGTTGTTTTTGCAATAAATGCATGATAGATGCTGCTGCTAAAGAACTAAAGGCCAACTTGTTGACAAAAGGTTTACCTTTTTGCTTAGGACTTTCTGGAAAGTACATAGAAGAAGAAGTATCAAGAATAATCTGACAACGTAAATTGGTTTCTTCTTCATATTGTTTTGTATACAAACGATCGGTGCGAGCATAGACTTTCCAATCTATATTTTTTACAGAATCTCCAGGATTGTAGATTCTGTGTTCTGCAAACTCGACCGAAAAACCATGAAAAGGACTTTTGTGTAAACCAATAATAAATCCTTCTACTACTTGCTTGGCCAAAAACTCTAAGTTTCCGGTCTGTCTAACATCATATTCATTGAGTATGCTCATATTTTTTGTTTTTTAACGTTTTAGGGGCATTTTTTGACTACACTGAGCTTACTATCCTAAAGTTACTTAGCTTAGAAGCCAATAGATCTGTAAGTAACTAAAAAATAATAAAAATTAGTTATAAATGCTGTAGTCGATCTGCAAGAATATAGCAAAACGAAGTGTTTTGTAATACAAATTTTATGATTGTGACGACACATTAAAATAAGTAGGTGGACGTAATTAATTTTATAATAACCCCGAAGGGCTCAACGAAGTTAATTTACAAGAATTTTTGATGCTGAACGAGGCGAAAAACGTAGGGATAGCAGGGCTATCACGAGGCTTTTTAACAAAGTGCAGCGCAAAAAGGCTGATTAAATTAAATATAAATTAATTGTGGCTATCTACTTACGCCACTGCAATTTGATATTTTTTATGTCGATGCAAAATCAAAAAAATTCACTGAGCCCTTCGGGGTTTCACTACACTGCTCCTATTTAGCTTTGTTGATCTTTCAATTAACAATATACACTAATTTTAGATATACTCTCTAAGAAACGGTAAAAGCTTATTTTGGGATAGTCTCCATTCCTACTTTAACAAAACCTTAGTGAGATTCGGTTCCTTGAGCCTCTACTTGATGGTTTTTTTCTTCTTCATCAAAAAGCATTGCACCTTTCACCGTCCAACGATTTGTTTTTAGATACCAAATGGATAAGACTAAGGTAACTGCCCAGTAAATAGCTTCAGCAAACCATGCAATATATAACTGAGACTGGAAATATAACAATCTTAACGTAGGTATAGTCATAACAGTTGTCCCATCATCTACAGGAATAGGCAGTACAACAACCTCTGGATGTAACAATAATTCATTGATTAATATTACATAAACCAAGTAAGCTACTACACTAACAAGCTGTAGCTTTAGCGCTTTGTATGTTGCTCCTGTTCCAATAAGACCATTGAAATAAACAGAACCAAACGCAAACAGGATTAGAATAACAAATAATATGCTTACTAGATCTTTAGCTCCACTAATTAATTGTGGATCATCTGTATTGACTTGCAGAACTGTTTCTGGAAAGAGCAGCAAGGAACTGGCACAAATAACCGTAAAAATGAAACAGAGCCAAGCTGTCTTGGTGACTGCATGAAATACAGCATCTTTTTGGTTCTGCCCAATTAGATTACTCACAATAGTATTCACCCCAGAGGCAAATCCCCAACTAGGAATCATAAAGAGTAGATAAATCGTTCGAATCATATTAGACACCGCCAAAGGCGTTTCTCCCATACTTTCGATAATTGCAAAAAATACAAACCAACTCCCTAAACCAACTACAGATTGTAAAATAATAGGAATGGAAAGCGAAATTTGTTTCTTGATAATTCCTATATATATCTTTGGACGCTTCCAAATCCTATACTCATTCTTAGCATGTTTATCCCAGAATGCATAAATAATGAATATACTAGTGGCTACAATTTCAGAAATTGTACTGGCCAGACCCGCTCCGGCGATCCCCATCTCAGGGAATCCCCATTCTCCAAAAATCAATCCATAGTTAAAGATTGTATTCACAACCCCCATTACCAAAGCATTGTAAATAATCACGGTAGTACGTGCAACACCTGTATATAAAGCTACTGCAATTACACCTGTATAACTAAAAAATACACCATAAGATCGGTAATCCAGATAATCCACACAGGCTTTATGTATAGCATCCGTAGAGAAGCTAAAGATAAAATCTCCACCAAATTTCATCATAAAAAATAAGATAGTTGCTAAAAACATAGCAAATGCCATCATATTATGCGTGATCATACCAACCTCTCCTTCCTTGCGTTGCCCCATACGCCTCGCAATCATAATTTGTCCAGCTTTGGAAAAGCTATAACCAATAGAAGTAATTAGTAGATAAAATACACCTACTAGACCAATGGCAGCAAATTCAGTCTCTCCTACCCGTCCTAAAAAGAAAGCATCTGTTAGAGTGATTAGATTCTGCACAGCAGAACCAATCATAATAGGCATGGAAAGTTTTAATATTTCTTTATATGAAAGCATTTATTTTGTTTGAATGATGATTTTTTTTTGTATCAAGTTCAGTACTCTATAACACAAATAGTTGAATGTTTTTCCAGAATACTTTTGAATAGTATTAAGACAAAGCCAACTACCCTGGCTACAAAGGCGAGGATTTGACGAAAATAATGGCAAAAGATTCGATTAAAAATATTTGCAAGTTTACATTACAGAGCATTCAGTCTCTCAGGGATATCGTATATCTATGACGCTATGATTTATTTTTTCTTTTTCTTAGCTGCATAGTAGGTTTCGTTAATTCCTTCTATAAAATCTAAAATTTCTGTACGACCTATTTTGTTCTTAGCAGATGTGATAAAATATTGAGGCATGTTTTCCCAAGATTTTAGAAACTCTGTCTCAAATTCCTCAATAAAATCTTTATTTTTTTGGGATTTTTTGCGATCTGTTTTTGTAAACACTAATACAAAAGGAATTTGATTCTCTCCCATCCAATTCGCAAAACGCAGATCTTTGTGTTGTGGGGGCACACAACTATCAATCAGCAAGAAAGCACACTGCATTTTTAGACGATTGATCATATAATCATCAATCATCTTTCGCCACAACGTACGTCTCGACTTAGAAATCTTAGCATAACCATAACCTGGTAAATCTACTAGGTGCCAATTTTCATTGATATTGTAATAATTTAGAGTTTGCGTTTTACCTGGCTTACTCGAGACATGTGCCATTCCTGCATGATCACACAGTAGATTGATCAATGAAGATTTTCCAACATTAGACCGACCAATAAATGCATACTCTGGAATGTCCTTTTTAGGACATTGCTTAAGCTCTGTAAAACTACCAATAAATTTTGTTTCATGTATAATCATAGTGTTCCCTTTTTCTCATTCTTGTCAAGAACGAATTCTTGATGAGAATTGACTGATTCCTTCTAGATTTTTCCTTGAATTGATTTTTCGTTTCTGCTGAACGACCACAAAGATATTAATATTTTGCGTTTATCCCATGCTAGTTTTCAAGTCTGCCTTGCCCAAAGATCAAAGTTATTCAAAAATCTGAATGATATCCTTACTATCCTTGCAGTTCAGTAGGACAATCTAATCAAAGATGATTTATCTTTTAGTCGTCAAATACTCCAATGACTTTTAGCCTGATTGAACTCTGTTCTTGGTTATCTCTATTTATTTCTAGTAAAAAATCAATATCTTTGCTATTCGCAACAACCTAAATTATAAATCATTTGTTAAAGCAGTAAGTTCAAAACGAAAAATCATACCATTCATTCTAAGAAAATAACAGTTTATGGATAGTTTGCAGAAAATGTAAAAAGCCATAAACCATTATAATAGTTAAGTACTAAATAATAATTATGTCTGTAGAAAATTCTGTAGAAAACGTAAAGCCATATGAGCAGGAAGCTGCTAAAAAGGAGCAAGTTTCTAAAATGTTCAACAATATCTCACGTCACTATGACTTTTTGAACCATTTTTTGTCCTTAGGTATTGACCGCCGTTGGCGCAAAAAAGCAATTGCTCAATTGAAAGAAAGAAATCCCAAAACAATTCTAGATATTGCTACTGGAACTGGAGATTTGGCAATTGAAGCAAACAGACAATTAAGTCCTGAAAAGATAGTTGGGGTTGATATTTCTACAGGAATGCTAGAGGTAGGACGTAAAAAACTGGATAAAAAAGAGCTCAGCCATATTATAACATTGGAAGAGGGCGATTCTGAAAACTTACCTTTTGAGGACAACTCCTTTGATGCTATTATTGTAGCATTTGGGGTTCGTAATTTTGGAAATGTTGAAAAAGGGCTAGCTGAAATGGCTAGAGTGTTGAAACCTGGTGGGCAATGCATGGTCTTGGAATTTTCACGCCCAAGGATTTTCCCATTAAAACAAGGTTTTAATTTTTACTTTAAGTATATTTTACCTTTTATTGGTAGGATTACCTCTAAGGATAAAAAAGCTTATTCTTATTTATACGAATCTGTACAGGCTTTTCCTGAGGGTAAAGATTTTACTGATTTGCTTGAGGCCGTTGGACTAAGCAATCCTAAGCATACTTCTATGACTGCAGGAATATGTGCAGCATACTGGAGCGAAAAACTATAAGTATTCTTCTTTATTAGAAATAATAGTTCGTTGATTTTTTAGTTTTCTCACAAACCCTGAAAGGCTCTGCAAAGCTAAAAATCTAGGAACTACTGTTGGAAAGAAAATCATAGATTATTCACAAATAATCGAAATAAACCTTGGACTGTACTCAATAAATAGGTACAATTCAAGGTTTATTTATTGGAGGTCATTAGTCATGTATATAATGCATGTACTTGGCCACACTAATCTTGCACGGTTTTTGAACGACAACAAACACAATATACAAAACATAATTTTCTGCCTATACGCTCCACTTTACATAATTGATAATTCGTTGATTTTTTATTTTTCGCGTCACATAGCCCTTCGGGTTAGCTGTGCTGAGCGCTCTTTGGTTTTTACTGCTTGACAATCCAGATTTCATAAAATTTAATCAATTTTAAACATTCTTTTTGATTATCAACTAGTTACGAACACAAAAAGGCTCAACAGAGTTAAAACCTATGGACTATTGATAACGATATTGAAGTTTTTTTTAAAACTCCTAACTAGCTGATAGATCAGTCATTGAAAGCTATTGATTGCCATAATTTCTTCATTCTCATAACTTCAACACGAGATTTCAAAGACATTTAGTTTTGGTTATCAATCAATTACAGATCCTATTTACATAAATTCTTAAATAACTTCAATTGAGTAATCATCTTCATAGTTAAAATATCAATGAACTATCGAATAATTAAAAGTAAGTATTAATTTTGCTTACTGAAAATTATCTACAGCATTCAAAAAAATACAACATGGCATTGCATTCTTATCTGTCAAGAGCAAAACAAACTAGTTTTTGCTTGATTATTTTCGGAGCTTTATTATTTATTAGCCAAACGGCAGAAGCACAAAGAGGACGTAGTCGTGGCCCTATGAACTACGAACACTTCTCCAAGAAAAATTTCTACTTCGGAATTACCTTAGGATACAATCAATCCTTTCATGATATACGAATGCATGAAAGCTTCATTCTCAATGATAGTGTTCAAGTAATGAGTGCGCTACAAGGTCCTGGTTTTAATTTAGGCATTGTGACAAACCTAAAATTTGGGGAGAATTTCGATATGCGTTTTCTCTTGCCAACTCTATCTTTTGCTGATCGCCGAATCAGTTATCAGATAGCCAAAAATCCAAACGTCCTCCAAAAGAAAATAGAATCTATCTTCTTGGAATTTCCGATTCACTTTCGTTATAAGTCTAAGCCTTATAAGGATATGCGATTTTTTGTAGTTGTAGGTGCTAAATATAGCATAGATTTGGCTTCAAACTCAAAAACTAGGCAGGCAGATGATCTAATTAAGATTGTACCACATGATTTTGCTATTGAGGTAGGTTTGGGTTTTCAAGTCTTCTTTCCTTACTTTATCTTATCTCCCGAGCTCAAATTCTCCTACGGTTTATCCAATCTCCATTCTCGCAATCCAAACTTAATTTTTTCATCTCCTATTGAGAAGCTGTTTTCTCGTGGACTCACAGTTTCATTCCATTTCGAAGGATAAAATCTATAGTGATTACCTAATTTTTTAGACCTCAATTGTTAAAGTTGTTTAGGATTCCATTTAGATCTATCAGAACTAAAATTATTCTTTAGTTTTGCCCTTGTTTTTAAAATAGTGT
>JAKVCT010000127.1 GCA_022448995.1 Saprospiraceae bacterium | reverse complement strand
CAAACCTATCTACAAAAAGGCTGATTGAATTTACTTCGTAGAGCCCTTTGGGGTTAAATACAAATTAATTGTGGCTATCTACTTAACTACTTGCTTTTTCTATTAATTCTTGATACAAATTACTTATTTTTTTGGTCATAGGGCCATAACATCCATCACCAATTGTCCTACCATCAATCTTAGTTACAGGAGTTAATCCCCCAAAGGTACCTGTTACAAAAGCTTCATCTGCGCCATAAACATCAAAAAGAGAGAAGTTCTTTTCTTTGCAAACAAGCTGATTATTTTTACAAATAGCAATGACATTCCCTCTCGTAATCCCATTCATACAATATTGTCCAGTGGAAGTCCATACTTCCTGATTTTTGACCATAAAAAAATTAGTAGCATTGCAGGTAGCAACAAAGCCATGTACATCCAACATAAGCGCTTCATCTGCACCAGCCTCAATGGCCTGTATCAAGGCTTGTACCTCATGCAGCTTGCTATGACAGTTGAGCCGAGGATCTAAGTAGTCTGGAGCACCTCTTCGTACAGTACTTGTAAACAAGGTAATCCCTTGTTCTTTTGTCTTTTGAGAAGCTATTTTATGTTCTGCGATAATCACAATATTGGGTCCTGAGATAGTCAACCTTGGATCCTGAGAAGGTGTTTTTTTGATCCCACGGGTTACCATAACTCTTACATGAACACCATCTTTCATATTATTGGCATCAAGTGTTTGCCAAATTTTTTCAATTAATTCCTCCCTGCTAACTCCCATAGTCATTCCAATAACCTTGGCAGACTGCCAAAGTCTATCAAGATGTAAGTCAAGGAATACTAGTTTACCGTTGTGCAAACGCATTGCCTCCCAAACACCATCACCTACCAAATAACCGCTATCAAAAACAGATATTTTGGCATCCTCTCTAGCTAATAGTTCTCCATTTACAAATATTTTAACATCCTTGTTCCTAGGATCCTCTAGGGCATCATGTGTTCCTTTCATTGCTGTGTTGTATAATAAGGGGTGAGTTGATAAAATACTTAGAAGTCGTTTAAACAACTTCTTGATAATATCAAAAGTAATAAGAACATATTGAAATTTATTCTAAGTAGAGTGTAATATAAGTTTTATGAGTTAATTAGCTAGATATTTTTGTGACGGTGCATTAAAGTACGCCACTGCAACTTGATATTTTTTATACCGCTGCAAGATCAAAAATAAAGCTACAGCAGAGCTCAGCGCAGACCGTTAGCTCTGCGCCAAAAGGTGACATTTTATATACTTTTAGCAAGTAGCTGAATAATTATTTATTCTAGGATCAAGTCTTGTTGCTCCACGACGAAATCATAAGCTAATTTTGCTAATGGAAGTTCATCAACAGTAGCGCTCCATGCTCCATGTCCTTTGCCTGTGAGCTCATAAAATACATAAGGTATTTGATTGGTCTGACAGATCTCTCGTAATGCTTCAGCTTCAGTATACAAGACGGTAGAATCTTCTGTACCGTGAGCAATAAATAAAGATGGACTAGCTGAACTAAATCGTTGAACGCCATCAATTCCTTCTAGTATTTCTATGGAATTTCTTGAGCCCCAAAAATCCAAAATAGTTTGTACCTTATAACTTTGAGAAAAATTAGTAGTCAGTAAGCTATTGTCTTCTTCTGTGCTAATCTCATCTTTAAAATCATCCAACTTGGAAACACTAATTCCAATAGAGGTTGTCGCTCCTGCAGATCCCCCCCCTACGGTAATATAATCCGTATTAATATTATAGGTACTAGCATTAGCAACAATCCACCTCAAAGCAGCTTTAGCATCTCTATGTGCAGGATACATAGCATAGTATTGATTGATTTTATCTGTAGGAATATTGGTAGAGAAATCTACCCAATCTTGAGCAACTGTTCCTATATCTCCTTGAAGTCGATAGTCAATAGAAAAGACAACAAAACCTCGTTCTGCAAAATAGTTTGCAAGATCAACTAATGGTTCTTGTTGTTTTGAGCCTCCGGTGAAACCTCCTCCATGGACTAGCATAAGAACAGGTCTATTTTCAGCATCATTATTGGGAACGTAAGCATCTAATAGCAGTGGCATAGCAGATGATTCGGTGCTATTTAGGCTTATATGGCTCAAACCTTCAGCATATATTACATCTTCAGAAAGGTTTACATTATAGGTCGACTCTAATTTCACAGAAGGAGTCTGAACTAAATTGTCCAGGGTTGAATTATCCTCTTTTTTACACGCTGTTACAACTAAAATAAGAGTGATAAGGAAATAAAATGGATTCTTCATGGTCTATTTTTTTTGTTGGTTGTAGATATTTTATAACATTTTCGCAGGATTTATCAGAGAACCACTTGTATTTATTCAAGCTCTAGACCTTGCCGACCAACTATAAAATCAAAGGACATTTCAAATAATCCTTTTCCATCCACTTCTGCATGCCAAGCGCCATGACCAAAGCCATCCAGAGTAATAAGCTCACTGTAAAGATCTAAAGAGCTATATATACTCTGTAGCTCAATGGCTTCTTCATATGGCGTAACTGAATCATACTCATTACCATGTGCCATGAATAGTTCAGGATCATTGATATCATAAGGATCCAAGTTATAGACAGCTTCAAATACATCCAATTTCAGATTAGATCCCCAGAAATAAACCATACTTTTTACATGATAAGTTTCATTTAGGTTTGTAGTAGAGAGTGTTGGATCATCCGTTATAGATATTTCATCTCTGAAGTTTTCTTGATTTGAGATTCCTAAAGCAATGGTGGTAATTGCACCCGCTGAGGCTCCTCCCACTGTAATAAAATCAGTGTTAATATTGTAGGTACTTGAGTGAGCTATGATCCAGCGAAGTGCTGCTTTGGCATCCCTTTGAGCAGTATACATAGCAATACTTTGTTGGAACTGCTTTGGAGTTTCAGCTCCAAGTAAAGCATGCTCAATCCATTCTTGTGGTGCAATCCCTCTGTAAAACGTTAAGACCTCCTCCTGCGACATTCCTTCTACAGTACCGAGCTCTTCTGTGGTTCTGTAGTCTACAGATACGAAAACCCATCCTCTTGAAGCATAGTAATTAGCCATAGCTATAATTTCTGTCTTAGTTTTTGTTCCACCAGTGAATCCTCCACCATGAATAAACATAAAAACAGGTCTATTATTAGAAGTATTGTCAGGAGTATAAATATCCAATTTTAAAGGTATTGCAAAGGAAGGAGTAGGATAAGTGCTTGTAAGGTTGTGACTTAGTCCTTCAGCGTATGTCACATCTTCATCGATCAAAACGGTGTAGGAAGAGTCTATCTTAACCACTGGTATCGGATTATTTGGTGTGATTGGTTCATCTTTTTTACATGCGGAGAATAATAAAACTGCAAAAACTGTTAGATAAGCTAATTTAATCATAGTGAGATTGTTTAGGAGTTAATTGATATTTCTTATTAAGAATTATGTCAAGTTGAGATAAACTCTTAATATCCTGTCTCACTTTTAGACTTTATGTTCTTTTCATAGTTTAATCCTATGTACACCAAATATTCAAATACTTTATGAAGAAAGAGTAGATAAATTTCACAAAAAGATTTAAGTAGATAGCCACAATTAATTTGTATTTAACCCCAAAGGGCTCTACGAAGTAAATTCAAGCAGCCTTTTTGCACTGCACTTCGTTAAAAAGCCTCGTGATAGCGGTGGTGGCAGCAGAGCTTGCCACTAGTCGGCTTCACCTCTGACCGCTTCGCGGCTATCCCTACGTTTAACTTTGTTGAGCCCTTCGGGGTTTTCGTCTCGTTCAGCATCAAAAACCCTGAAAGGCTCAACGAAGTTAAATCTTGTGAATTATTATAAAATTAATTACGTCCACCTACTTAAGTAGTTTTACTTAACAATGTTTAAAACATCTCTCACTACTGACTAGAAAAATCATAATCTCCTCTCGCCCATTTCATAGTTGGTTCTATCCATTCTTTTAATGGTTGGAATAAAAATCCGTGTACCTCATCCAAATGTAATGCCCGATATGTTCTAGTGCCTTCATGTTGATGAGCTAAATCAATTTCCTAAGAAACATGATTTGGAAGATGATGCCTTTGCAGCACATTGAAACAGCTTAAGCTAAAAATCTTTATGCTTTCATATGGCGGAGGAGCACATTCAAGCGAAAGACTTCCTTTCCAAGTAATGTGATCTAGCCAACTAAATTCTTGTACTGGTTCTGGACTATACTCTACGCCTTCTGGAACACCGTCTACTGACGGAAGATCAAGCGAATTGTAGATGGTAAAAGGTAAGGTGAAATTAATTTCCTGTAAAGAAGGAAAGTCACTAGTAAACAGACTCTTACGTTCAAGGAAGTCGCTTTTGATATAAGCTCCCCATTGCCCCGTATTCTTCTTTTGACGCGATCTCGTAAATGGGGTATATCTTCTAGTAAGAATGCAGAGTAATGAACGTATTCAGAATTCTCTCGATCAAAGCAATTGGGTATTTCAAAGAGGTTGAAATAGAAATACTTCTCCATCACATTCGTATTAGAGAAATAAACAGATAGAAATTCAGTGTTGCCAGTTTTAGAAACATTCTCAATCACCTTTTTATTATCATCAATTTTTTATTTTCTTCACTTCTATCTCTTGCTGAATACCATCTTGTTCAATTGTTATATTTAGAATTTCGCTGGTCTTTATATTTTTCCATTCTTTCGACCAAAATGTACAAATTCCGCCTTTGCGCTCTAGTTCAACTAAATCTACATTATTGATTTTCAAAACTCTTAATTGTGGTTTTATCTTATCAATAAGACTACTCCCTTCTTGTATACTTGATATGATAATAATGCCTTTTTCATAGTCAGTAAATAAACTAACTTCGTAAACAACTGGCTCGTTGAGCGCTGAATCTTTATTCTTATCAAAAATCAAATAATCATTGCTCCAATCTATGGTTATTGTATAGTTTTTATAAAATTCATTTCCTAAAACGGAAGAATTATTTGGCTTAATTAATAAATATGAAGGTGATGGAAACGAATAATCATTAATCTTAAAGTTTTGAAGTTTCAAAAAATGAGTTTCTCCTTCTCTTGAGCCCAAAAAATTTACTCCTTTTAATCCAACTTTGGTAAAAGCAGCCTTTTTGATCAAGGCTTTATGCCCTGTCTGAGCAAATCCATTAAAACCAGTATCAAAGGTAAATGGTATTTTCTTTCCATCAATATCAAGTTCTAAATAAACATTGCCCACATCCCCTGCATTCATCTTGACTCTTTTGGCGTCATTCGAAACACTCATTTTTTCAATATTATCCGTTATTCTAATGACTAGATTCTGATAATCAATTTGCCAGTTTGCCTTTCTCATTAAATTATTTCCAATAATTCCATCAATTTTTTCACACCGAATATACTTAGCAAATTTGGAGATATCCCATATAAAACTAACAGGGCTATGGAACTCTATCCCTCCGATATCTATTTTATCTATCTCGACCCTTTCATTTCCTTTAGAAGAACTCTTCGCATTGGAAAGGACTCCTTTTTTAAGTGTTTTCAAACTTAACTCACTTACAATTGCTTGGTCAATTAAAGTTAACTCTGCCCCTGTATCTAATAGAAAGTTATACGATTTACCTTGAATTTGTACAGGAATAAAAATGAAGCCTTTTTCATAGGTAAACGGAATTTCTACATAAAAATTTTCATCAGATACAAAACCTTGTTTCATATACTGGTAATTTATACAACTATTCATTAATAGTTGAATTACAATTGCAATAAGTAATATATTTTTCATCTATCATCTATACTTAAAAGTCTGCAGAACCTAAAGCCTTTTATACTTTTTGGTAAAGAGTACTGTTTTTTATAGACTCTAATTTAAGTATTTTTTCTTTACTTAACCAGTGGTCTTGTTTTTAGGGTATACGGCACCTTTTGCCATTGCGCAAAAGGTGAGAGAAGAAACATCCATAATACTGAACCCCGAAGTGCTCTGCGAAGTAAACCTCCCTATCTACTTAACCTTTATTAAATCATAAATTAAAATTAGGTGAAATAATCTAAGAATTACACTCAATAATACAATCCACTTTTGTAAATTTGGAAGCAGTTATATTTCACAAAGAATTACATTATGATGATCGATAAATTTAATACAATATTAAAAGAACTACATAGAAAATCACCCTTGGTTCATAATATCACAAACTATGTAGTTATGAATAATACTGCTAATGCACTGCTTGCAGTGGGCGCATCCCCCGTTATGGCTCATGCCATTGAAGAAGTAGAAGATATTACGTCTATTTCATCCTCTCTGGTAGTTAATATGGGAACATTGAGCCCAAAATGGGTTGAAGCAATGGAGCTGGCAATGCAAAGAGCCAAAGAGCTTGGAAAACCTATTGTTTTTGACCCCGTGGGTGTTGGTGCATCTAAATATAGAACAGAAACAGCCCTTAAACTGACAGATAGTTTTACCCCCTCCGTTATCAGAGGAAATGCTTCAGAAATTATGGCTTTAGCACAAATAAGTAACAGTACCAAGGGAGTAGATAGCACAGCAGACTCCAAAAATGCTATAAGTGCTGCACAGGCACTTTCAGCAAAGCTAAACAACACCATTGTTATTAGTGGAGCTGTAGACTATATTATAACAAACGAACTTATTGATAAAGTTACGAGTGGTAGTCCCATTATGGCTAAAGTTACAGGTATGGGTTGCACCGCGACTAGTATAATTGGGGCATGTATTGCTGTGGATTCAGACTATCACAATGCGGCTCTCTGCGCCATGGAAATAATGGGTCTGGCAGCTAATATCGCTGAAAAAAAGTCAGCTGGTCCTGGCAGTTTTCAGATGAATTTTATAGATGCGCTTCATCAAATTCAAACGGAACAATGAAAAAAATAGATTGTTCCTTGATGTTTGTTACGGATGATCGAGTAACAGAAGACCGTCAATTTCTGAGTATACTGGAGGCTAGTTTGAAAGGTGGTGCAACGGTGATTCAACTGAGAGAAAAAAAGTTGAGTACAAGACTGTTTTATCAAAGAGCTTTAGCTACAAAACAACTCTGTACTAAATACAATATTCCACTCATTATAAATGATAGAGTTGATATTGCATTGGCTATTGACGCAGATGGAGTACATATTGGTCAAAAAGATCTACCGGTAGGTGTGTCTCGTGAATTATTAGGCGAAAATAAAATCATTGGTTGGTCTGTAAGCAATGAAAAACAGGCTGTTGATGCCAATAGACTTAGTGTTGACTACATAGGCTTGTCTCCTATTTTTGAAACAGCAACCAAGAAAGAAGATTTAGATCCAGCATTGGGGATTAAAGGACTCCTAAATTTAAAGCAAACAAGTACTAAACCCATTATTTGTATCGGAGGGATTAATGAAGAAAATGCAGCAAGTGTAATGCAAAACGGATCGGATGGTATAGCTGTAGTCTCAGCCATTTCAAAAGCAGAAAACCCTGAACTAGCCACAACAAAATTAAAGCAAATTATATGGAAAACTGGTATGAACAAATCAGAATAAAAACAGAATATATTTTTCAAAAAATAACAGAACATCCATTTCTTAAAATGAATGAGGCCTTTGAAAAATCTTCAAAACTCGAATGGATATTTTGGGACAGTGCCTACAATAAAGAACTATGGAAAATATAAAAACATCATATCAAACAGTATTGACAATAGCAGGAAGTGACTCTGGAGGATGTGCAGGAATTCAAGCAGATATTAAAAGCATTTCTGCTTGCGGTGCTTACGCAGCTAGTGTCATTACAGCTACCACGGCACAAAACACCCAAGGGGTATCGGATATACATGCTATCCCCATTTCACACATTGAAAAACAATTGGAAGCTGTATTTTCAGATATCCATTTTGGTGCAATAAAAATAGGTATGCTCCACTCCTGTGAAGTTATTAATACCGTTGCCAAAAAATTACTTGAATACAAGGCAAAAAATATTGTGATTGATCCAGTGATGGTAGCCACTTCAGGAGATCGCTTAATCAATGAAAATGCCATAAATTGTCTGAAAGAGCTACTTCCCAAGGCATCCTTGATCACACCTAATAGCAAGGAAGCAGAAATTCTGATTGGAAAAACCATAGATATTAATAATACAAAGGATTCAGCTAGAGAAATTGGGCTGAAGTTCAAAACTTCTGTGCTACTGAAAGGAGGACATTTGGACGACTCAACCAACGAAATGCTTGATGTATTGTATGAATATGACTCCAATAAAATATTCGAAATCAGAAACCCTAGAATTAACACCAAGAATACACATGGTACAGGTTGCAGCTTATCATCGAGTATAGCAACTTTCTTGAGCAAAGGAAACAATATAGAGAATGCCGTAAGAAAGGCTTGTCAGTATGTAAATAAGGCGATCAATAGCGGCAAAGATAAAGTATTAGGTAAGGGAAATGGTCCTATAAACCATTTTCTGCAGGATTAAACACCCTGTAATATAAATTTTCAAACATTTTTAATCGAACCTTTTATGGATTTCTTTGCTCTATCCTCCTTCTGATAACTATGATTGGTAGCAAAAGCTGACCTTTTCAAGGCTATCAAGCTGCAGTAGTCCAAGAAATTCATTAAAACTACCATTATCTAAAATAATATGAATAAACTAGTGATTATTTCGGGATCAAGTCGCGGTTTGGGTTCTTCCATCGCCAGATCATTTGTTAAAAACGGATATAAAGTTGCCATCAATTATTTTAAAAGTGAGGACAAAGCTCAAAATTTAGCTGCTGAACTTGGGGATGCAGCAAAGGCTTTTGCTGCGGATATCAGTGATCTGGAACAAGTGAAGTCAATGCTTTCTGCCATTGAGAAAGAATTTGGGATGCTACCATCAGTTTTAGTTAATAATGCGATGACCGAATATTCTTTTAATGGAGATGCTAGAAAAACCGCTGAGACCATTAGTTGGGAAGAACTTTCCAATCATTTGGATGTGACCTTAAAAGGCTCATTAAACCTTATCCAATCCTTGCTACCTTCTATGAAGGAAAATCATTATGGAAGGGTAATTAACGTTGGGACTAACCTAGTACAAAATCCAGTGGTTCCTTATCACGATTATACCATTGCAAAAGCTGCTCTTTTAGGTCTGACAAGAACATTTGCCAAAGATCTAGGACCAATGGGGATTACTGTAAATATGGTATCAGGAGGATTATTAAAAGTGACTGATGCAAGTGCTGCTACTCCAGATGTTGTTTTTGATGCTATTGCTGATATGACACCTTTGAAAAAAATCACTACTGTTGAAGATTTTGCAGATGCAACCTTATTTTTTGCTTCTGAGAATTCGAGATCAATAACCGGACAAAATTTGACGGTTGATGGAGGATTAACCTTCAATTAAATGAGCTGTCAATAATACTTAGGGAGGTTCAGTATTAAGAAGAGGTTTTCTTAATACTGAACCTCCGTATTTAGGCTGTTTCAGTATTATGGATATTTTCTCCCCCACCTTTTGCCATTCTGTGTGAGCTTGTGCCAAGAAGTACAAAGGCAGAGCAAAAAGAAAAGGTGACCAAAACCCCGAAGGGCTCAACGAAGTTAAACCCTGAAAGGCTCTAATAGGCTAATCTCCCTGCAGAATTATTAGTCTATTTTAATAGGCATCAAGCAGTAGCAAACACTTTATTCATATCTTCTATAAACCTCAATAAATCTTCAATCTCTTGAATCTCAATGAAAACCTTCTTAAAAGTCATCTTTATCTTATTAGGTTTAACTACAAGCTTTACGAGTTCATCTTTATTTAGAACATCTTTTAAGAATGGATGTGAAACAATCTCTTTACCTATTTTTAGTTTTTTACTTTTCACAATATAATTACGACTAGATTCAATACTCTTCAAATTAAAGCGAAAGATTGAAAAAAGCGAGTTTATTAAATTTGCCTTTCTAATTATCAACTTACTACTAGTATAATTGGTATTTATCGTAATATAGGTAAAGGTTGTAATCTCAGCTATTCTAGGAAGAACTGCTGTACCCGCAGCAGATTGAAGTGCTCTAGATATAGATATACTTGCTGGACCTAAACTAGTTTGAAACTTTGTTTTAATATCAGCATGCAGACCGTTGTGCTTTCCCGTGAAGGTAGCTGAATGTTGTTCTGCAAGAAACTTCCAGTTATTGAATATTGATTTATTGATTTCAGCAGTATACTTATGTTGAGGGTTTTCCTCTAAAAATTTATCCATATTTAATTTTTTGGTTTAGTTCAGCTTGATAACCGTAGAAACTAAAAATAACTAAAAAATGATACAAATCTATTTTGGAACAGCTTCTACTCAATAAAACCTGCTACTTACTGCAAAAATCAACACAATCAAATAAATCAATAGATTGATTCTAAAGTTAAATACCCTAATTAGATACATTATGGCAGCTGTAAAACCAGTCAGCCCTAAAATGACTCCAAAGAAAAAAGCATATTTTTCACCTTCAAATTGCAGATTTAAATGCCATGTAGATAAAGATCGAATATAACCAGCAACATTCAAACCGATCCAAAATAAAGAAAGCAGCATTTGAGCTATGGAAATCATAATTTTTAATTTCCCATATTTATCTTTAGTTGCCATTTAATACTTTTAAAACTTACTAAAATCGTCTATGAGGTTTAGATTAGTACGAATACCATGAGCATTCAGAATCATTTCCAAACAAGTTTCGTATTAATCGTCTCTTCTCTCACCTTTTACTATTCTGCGTAAACTTACACAAAAGGTACAGCAATTTTAGGTTACACAAATACTAGAATTGAGGTGAACACAAAACTATTGTTATATAAATCATTTTTTCAATGCTTGAACTTTTTGGTGTAGATCGACTGTTATGGAAAAATAATAAAAATTAGTCCTTATGAAACAGATTAGATGGATTATTCAAGATAGTAATTTTTCAAATAGAGATAGATCTCAAATTTTAGAGGCATGTCAAAGCTTGTCTATACCTTGTATTCAAATTCCAGTAATTCCTTTTGCTGATAATTTACCTAATTTTCCGTTAGATGAAAACCATGAGAATATTTATTATGGCTCAACAACAATGATGGATAGGATTTATCAGAATTATGATAAACCCTTAGGACTATTTTATGACAAGCATACATTTTCGATGGAAAACTATCTGAAACAATGGGGAAATTATATGCTTTCTTCGGAAGCTCAATTCATGACTTTCAGAGAGTTTAGTGCTCTAGATTTCCCTAATGATAGACAGTTTTTTATTAGACCAGATTCTGATTCTAAAGCTTTTGCTGGTATTGTATTAGAGTTCGGAAAAATCCAAGATTGGTACGAAAGACTTTCTAATGATGACATCTATGGCCTAGGACCAGATACCAAGATAATGGTAGGGCCTGCATACCATATTGAGAAAGAGTGGAGAAATTACATAGTGGAGGGTAAAGTAGTAACAAGTTCGACTTATCGAAAAAACTTTAGGCTTTATAAATCGGGAACTGATATTCCTCCAGAGATGATTGCTTTTGTAGAAGCTAGATGTAGAGAGTATCAGCCGCATGATGTTTTTGCAATGGATATTGCTAAATGTAGTGGCAAAAATGAATACTATATTATTGAATGTGGTTGTATGAATTCAGTAGGGTTTTATGCTTCCAATATCTATACATACGTAGAGGCGCTAACCAATTATGTTAAGCTAAAAACAAGATAGTTTGGCTGTTTTAATGTCAATAAAACAACTGATAATTATACAGTAGGGAATTTAGTTTTGCAGAGCACTTCAGGGTTGGATTTGCTGAGCTCTTCGTAGTTCAGCATTACTATATTTTGTCTTAATAGAAGCTTTTTAATAAAAAAAGTAGACTAAATCACGAAGTACTCAGCAAAGCTAAATTTTCAAACACTATTGACGTTTTTTATACCATTTATAAAAATTGGAGTGAATTAGCTTCTTTTTTAGTTTAGTTTTGATTGCATTAGTATTAACAAAAGAAAGTGTATAGAAAATTCTGAGATCGCTATTTAAAAATGGGAGTTTTTTGTAACTGAAAGGATATGCTAACTCATATCTACTTCTATTTTCAAGTTCATCTAAAAAATCTAAATATAGATCGCTTACTTCTGTCTTACATATTATTAGTTTATTGAAACCAACAACTACAGCTGTGAATTCTTGGTGATCATTGAGAAAATTAATGATAGCCTCAGTAACTCCAGGCCATTCTGATCGAAAAGGATCATCTACTATAATAATTCCTTGGTCGACTATCGCTTGTGATGCAAGAATTAAATCCGGTAATGCCTCAGAATTATTGTGACCACCATCAATATGAAACATCCTAAAGTTATTCCCAATATCCTTGATATCCAATTCTGATGACAGGCATGAATAAATATTTTTTACTTTGATATTTGAATGAGATTTAACATTCCTCTCAAAGGTCACCTTATTACCTGACCCAGATTGTGAAATATTATTCGTTTGTGAATCAAAAATATCACAAACACTAATACTTTGAGACGGAGTTAGCAAGTTTGCAAACAAAACTGTACTTTTTCCATGATGTACACCTATTTCAAAAATATCTCCATCAATCTTATTATTATTTTGGCATTCATTTAAAGCGGCGATTAGTAGCCCTGCTTCTAAAGAAAGCCAACCATCAATTTTCCTTGTACTTCTAATTTTTTTTTTAACTTCTTTCGTCTTCATATTTACATTAAATTAAATCCAATATTACTGAACTAAAGGCTATTCTTATCAAAAACATGGAATAAATAAGTGGGTGGACATAATTAATTTTAGAATAACCCCGAAGGGCTCAACAAAGTTAACCACGAAGTGCTCAGCGAAGCTAAACGTAGGGATAGCCGCTCTGCGGTCAGAGGCGAAGCCGACTAGTGGCAAGCTCTGCTGCCACCAGCGCTATCACGAGGCTTTTTAACAAAGT
>JAKVCT010000126.1 GCA_022448995.1 Saprospiraceae bacterium | reverse complement strand
GGAGTAATTTGAATTGAGCTATTTGTTAATTCTCAAGAATTAACAAGTGACCAATTATAAAATAAAGGAGTCCTAGACTTTTTGGTCAGCTTTTCTTTTTGCTCTGCCTCTGTACCTCTTGGTACAAGCTTACGCAGAATGGCAAAAGGTGAGAGAAGAAACATCCATAATACTGAAACAGCCTAGATAACTCATCCACTCAAACTTTTTTTGATCTAGCTCAAAAAACAAAGAGGTGAATGCTCTTTAAAAACATTCACCTCTCTAGAATTCTATGTATTATTGTACTACAATAAAGACTTCACCGATTGCTCTAAAGCTGGACCTCTCAGCTGATTTGGATTAGAGAAACGCACCTTGCCCTTACGATCGATTAAAAAAGCTTTAGGAATAGAACTCACTTGGTAAGTCTTAGCTACATTACTGTTCCATTTTCTCAGCTCACTCACATGATAAGGCCATTCCAAGCCATCTGCCTTAATTGCTTGCTCCCAACGTTGTTTCTGCTGATCTTTAGCCTGTGCCAAACGTTGAGGATCGTTATTTAGCATCATCATGGTTCTATCATCCAAACCATCTAGAGATACACTAAATACGGTAAATCCTTTGTCCTTATACTTCTTATAAACATTCACCACATTTGGATTTTCTCTACGACAAGGTCCACACCAAGACGCCCAAAAGTCAATTAAAACTACCTTACCTTTCAAGTCGGATAACTTATACTCCTTACCAGAAGGATCTTTCAATTTGATATCAGGCGCTTTGTCTCCTACCTTGATTCCTGCACCTGCGGCTGCTAGAGCAGCTTCTACTTGACCAACTTTTACACCAAAAGCTTTGGTATAAGACCAATTGGGATGTACTGCTGCTAGCTGATCTCTCACCTTCTTGTAAGCATCAATATACACCTGTATAGAAAGGCGTTCTACTAAGGTTAAATTTACTAAAACATCCTTATTTGTTGATTTTTTAATTGCTGAAGCAATTGCTTTTTCATCCTTAGTAATCAAACTCTGCAACTTAGCTGTCTCCTCAGATCCACGTACACTACAAGATTTCAGTTTATTCTTATCAATTGCAATATCAAACTCAACATTCTCTCCACCATTTAAGACCATATATACAGGTGCTAGCCCCATACGCATTCTATAAATCCCAGCTTTTTCTATACCTATTGTACAGTCAAAAGTACCATCTGCACCCAATTCAACAACTTTAATCGTTTCATTGGATTCAAACTCCTTGCGTTCTACATAAATCTTTTTGCCTGCTGCCAGACCACTCACCTTACCTTTTAGTGTGGTAGGCGTTCCTTCTTCTTCCTCTGAGAAGGTCACCTCACTTCCTGCTGCTGTTGCTGCATTAGACGAATTATTATTACTCACAGGTGTAGCCTGTACCTTCCTAGTTTGATTATTATCCTCTGTGTCTGTATTCTTCGTTTTATCTGTTTGGTCACCACCACAAGCTGCGGCAAGCATTCCGATAAGTATAAATTGAAGTATAATGATTTTTCGCATCTGATACCTAATTGCTGATCTCTATAGTAACTAGAAAAAATAAACCACAAAGTGCTCAGCAGAGCTAATTTTCGATTTTGAACTAGAAATTTTAGTTGAATACAAAGTATTTTTGGAGGGAATAGTGATGAACTATCGCTGAGAAAAATAATGCAGTAATCAGCTAAAAGAGCTGTTCATAAAGAAGAAGTTATTTTTTGAAAGTTACTTGGTTTAGAAATACGATTTAATAATAAAATGACTGTTCACAATAATACTAACTTATTTTGAGATGTTCGGGATAGAATCCTATTTTAAAATTTTTTTAAGTATAAACGAATAAGATTATTGAATGTAACCTTTCTAGCCCTTCTTCTTATGCAGATAATTAGAGTATGTTTAAAATTAGTGTACTGGTTAATATGAGTACTATTTTTTAGTCTAGACAAGACTCATTTTTAAGTGAATAGCCGCAAAGCGGGCAGAGGCGAAGCCGACTAGTGGTTAGCTTTGCTACCACCATTGCTATTGACGAAAACCACGAAGAGCTCAGCAAAGCTAAAAAGAGCTTTCATATTACATTTTAGAATAAATTTAAACATACTCTTAGATCATAATTTAAACTGCAGGATACACATGAAGACACTTTCTACATTAATTTTCTTACTCAATTCATTCTATTTTTTTGCCCAAAATGATAAACCTAGTTTGTCCTCAAGTAGAAATATCTTACTAAAAGGACTGCCTAACTCTTTAGATATTCATAATTATAATAGAGAAGTTGTTTAAAAATCATCTTCACCGCATCAAATCCATTGATTTTGGCCACTTTTTCACCTTTTTTATCGCCGATAGCGCTGCTATCCACTCAAAAAAGAGGCTCAAATTGATCAAAATCATCTGAATTTCTGCATTCAATCTAATTCTTAAACAACTTCTAGAGATAAAAATCAATTGGTTACAATTACACCTAAAGATACTTTTGATGGATTAGAAGCAGGTTCTCCACAACATTCGGGATGGAAGGTTACTGTTTACGAAAAACAAGAAAATGGAAAACTTAGCTATGTAACTGATCAAAGATTTGAAGCTAGAGAACTGCCATTGCCTGAAGTTTGGATCATTTCTCAAGAAAAAAGTAAAGGCAATAAGCTTAAAATTATAAAAAAAGCTGCCCTAAAATCAATTCCAGGATTATATGCAGATGTTGAAAACTGGGGTTACAGTTGGAGATACTTAATTGTAAGTTTTGACTTACTAGCCATAGACCAATATACAGGCAAACAATACACAGTCCGCACAAGAGGCGGACGTTTTTCTGAAGAGCAACTTGAGTATATCCAAACACTAGACACAGATGATTTTTTGATCTTCAATAATATCAAAGTATACACTCCTTCTGGTATTAGAAATATAGGCTCATTAATCTATCAGATTGAATAATTATTTTTAATACAATTAAACACTTTATCCTTCATTATTAATTTTTCATTTCCTCGAAAATATGTAACTTCCATGATCAATTCACCTCACAACCCTAGATGAAATTTTTAATTCTAAAAAAACAAATCCACTATGCCCATTCGTTTCAACCCAGGAGAAAATAACAATCGTCGTTCTAGCAGCCGAGGAGATAAAGATGGTAAAAACACAGGTGCAGCAATCATCATGCTTATCCTATTTGGCTTATTCCGAAAACCAAAACTCACCATTAGTCTACTATTAATAGCGGGTATTGGTTTAGGCGTTTATTTTTGGATGAATCCAGAACAGTGGGCTCGTTTTGCCGAAGAAAATCAACTGAACTTTAAAGCTGATTTAGGACAAGGTTGTGAGCTTAATCAGGATAAATATGATGCAACTTCTGTGTTTGAACCCTTAGCAAGCACAAGTTCTAACAATAAAACCCCGTCTAGGGCTTCTCTAAAACAATTTGCACCTAGAAGACGCAATCAAGGGCAACAAGGTTCTTGTGTAGGTTGGGCGTCTGCCTATGCCGCACGCAGTATTTTAGAAGCAGCATCTACAGGTAAAGATCCTGATCGCATTGCCTTCAGTCCCTCCTTTTTATACAACCAAATTAAAGTGAATAACAACTGTCAAGGATCTTACACTAGTGAAGCCTTAGAAAAAATGCGCCGTGATGGATTAATTGCTCTGAGTGAATTTCCATACAATCCTAATAGCTGTATGAAACGCCCAACAAACCAACAATTACGTGAGGCACAAAAACATGTCATTCGTGGTTATAACCGCTTGACCCAATCGGGCAAAAACTACGATGTAGACCTGAATGCAATCCGACAAAATATTGCACAAAAAGCACCAGTAATCATTGCAATGAATGTTCCCCCCTCTTTTCATCATGTACGTGGTAAGCTGTGGACACCTCAATATTCCGAGCGTGCTAAGGTTCGCAGCTTTGGGGGACACGCTATGTGTCTGATTGGTTATGACGATAATTATAAAGGAGGTGCTTTTGAAATCATGAATAGCTGGGGAAGTAATTGGGGAGATGATGGAATTTGCTGGATTCGCTATGAAGATTTCCAACAGTTCTGCAGAGAGGCTTATGGTTTGTATCCTCATCCCAATTCAAGCGCTGTAGCTAGCTCAAAGTTAGCTGTTCAATTTGGATTGATAAATAGTAAAACAGGTAAGAATATTCCATTGATAAAAAATAGCCGCCAGACTTTCAAGACACTAAATCCTATTAAATCTGGGACTGATTTTAATGTGGAAGTTACCAATACTGTTGAGTGTTACACCTATATTTTCGGAAGAGAAACAGAGGAAAAAAATAAAGAAAGTTATGTTTTATTCCCATATACTGCTCAGCATTCCCCTTATTGTGGTATCGTAGGAACACGCTATTTTCCTAAAGCTCCTGAGAGCTTAACTGCAGACGATATTGGAGATAAAGATTATATGACGATTATTGTTTCCAAGCAAGAATTGAATTACAATATGCTTAATCAAAAAATAAATTCTACTCAAGCTCCTACTTATGAGGAACGGGTTCTAAAAGCCTTGGATGAATTGCATCTCAAGAATGTAAGCTTTACCAATCAACAAAATAGAGTTCAATTTGAAGGAGAAGCTAAGGATAAAGGAGTAGTTGCCGTGATCTTTGAATTCAATAAATTCTAATTAAATCCGCTGCAGTATAAATAGTTGAATGTTTCAACTGCATTGAGCTCTTCGAGAAACTAATCTTACAAGGTAACAAACAAGTACTTTTACCCTGTCACTATTAAAGACCTTCCTAGGAAGAACATACGAATACATTTGCCGTAAAAAGATGCTTTTCACAAGCATTTCAGGTTTATAAAATTCGTCAATATAAAACAAAAAAAAGAGATAACCAAGCTCAGAATAAAAAAAGCTTTATCCTATATCCAATAATAAAAAAGGCTTGGTTTTCTCACTTTTTCTTACTATATTTCCCAGATGTTAGGAATGTGGTCTATCACAAATGATAAAATCATATGCTCAACACAAAATTAGAATCGAAGTAGAAATTAGGAACAACTAAATAAATAGCATAATGAAGCCATCTAAAAAACAGTTGAAAAGGCTGGATGAGTTCAAAGAACTATATAATGAATATCAAGAACTAAAGAACAAGCTCTCTTCTCTAGATACTGATACTACTACCCAAGCTCAAGAGTTAGAAGACGATTTTACCAAAGTAACTAAGGTTATTGATGCTTTTGGAAAAAATAAATCTGATGATGCTTCTGCTAAAGGGGGAAATGCACTAGAGAAAAAGATCAACCAAGCAGCAAATCTATATGAGGATGTCATCAAAAAGAAAGGATTAGCTGGTTTGGATATGCTTATCAATGGAATTGATAAGTTTGATAAAAGTGTTATTGCCAAAGCTGAAGCCTTCTTGGAAGCTGCTAAAACATATGTAAGTCTAGCAGAAACTATTCCTGTGGATGAGATCAAAAAACAAGCAGAAACAGTGAAAGGCTGGATTAGCTCAGCGGAAACAGTTATTGCCAAAATTAAACAATATGAACAATTATTGTTGAAGTGGGCAAATATTGCTAAAGGTTGGTTAGATTCTGGTATTGATGGCTTCATAAACACCGATAAAAAAGTAGAAGAAAGTCTTGTTGCTAGAGTTGGTCCTGTCATGAATGATCTCAAGGGTTTTATTAGAGATGCAGGCTCCCTAAAAGATGATGCTTTCACTGAAAAATTGAGCAAGGCAAGAGATATGCTAGATAAAGGACAGAATCTCTTGAATAAAGCTAGTGAAATCATTGGTATTGCTACTGCTGATGAGAATCAGAATAACTTACCAGATTGGTGGGATAAGCTTATGGTTTCGTGGAATGATCTAGGAGGACAGGATCTTATCAAAGGTACAGACTGGGATGATAAAATCCTTGGTAAAATTGATATTTTCCGTGGAAGTGTTGAGCGTTGGCTAGAAAAAGCCATGGACATGAAGGATTCTCTATTGGATAAGATTGTTACTGCTCAACAATGGATTGAAGATATCAAAAAGTTCTCTAGCTGGATTCAGTCAGCAAAAGACTTTATCGATGACATCAAAAATAAAGATGGTGATGCTATCTATGATAAGTTGAAGCTCTTGTGGGACGGTATTGACAAAACGGAAGACATCTTTGCTGGTACAGAACTAGATAATAAATTGTTAGATTGGCTAAAAGCTAATCAAGCTAAAGCAGACGAATTTGCCAAATTAGCAACTTCAATACTTTCTAAACTACCTGGTGGAGAAAAACTAGGTAATGTAGAAACCTGGATTAAGGGTGCTATTGATGTAGCTACGCGCATGCAGAAAGGTGAAAATGTTGTAAAAACTTGGATCAATCTTGCCAAAACCTGGGTACAAGACGGACTAGAAGAGATTGTAGAGAAAGGTGAAAAAGTCAAAGCAGAAGTATTTGGTCGAGTTACTGCATTCTCTGATGAGGTGAAGAAATTTGTTACGGCTGCTTCAGCAATGAACTCTGGTAGTCTAGATGAGCGTGTGCAGAAAGCTGCAGGTTGGGTACAATCGGCTAATGGTATTCTAGACAAAGCTTCTGAAATACTTGATCTAATCACAGATGGAACTATCGAAGAGCAGTTTGAACAATTTTCTAAGTTCTGGAAAGATAACTTTGAAGGTAAGGACTTCATCCAAGGCACAAATCTAGATAATGAGATCATTGGTAAGTTATCTGCTTTCCAAGCTACGGTAGCTAGTTGGTTAGACAAGGCAATTAAAGCAACAGAGAATGTTCAGGATATTATTGCGACGGCTAAACAGTGGGTTGGACAAATCTCCAAAGCATTAGAAATTGGAGCTGGTATTATCTCTGATGTTCAAAATAAAGACTGGGAATCCCTCTACGAGAAAATCTTGAAAGGTTGGAATGAGATTGATAATCTCGATGATATCTTGGCAGGGACGAAACTAGATAATAAGATTATTGAAAAACTCCAAGGTTTCAAAGCTGATGCTGAATCATGGTTGGCTAATGTGCTGACAGGTGGGAAAGCCAATGGTGATATAGGGCAAATCAAAGATATCTTGAGTGTGGCAGACCGTGCTATTCGTATCTTATTCATGAAGCAAAAAGTAGAAGATTTCTCTGAAGAGTTTAAAGAAGATAAGATCATCATCACACCGCCAGAGTTAAAGAAGTTGTCTCCAGAAGAGGAAGAACTCTTGTTCAACCAGATGACAGGTGGAATGGATGCTCCATTGGTGAATCAACTGGGTCAAATCTTAACTCGTATTCACAGCGAAATGGCTGATGTGGGGGCAAAAGTTGATGCTGCTTATCAGAAGACCTTAAATCAGGGTATTGATACCTCTAATGCATATCTGAAGGCAAAACGTCAGTATGACTCTGCCATGAAAATCCAGAAAGAGAAAGTACAGTTACTAAAAGATATCCTAAAAATTGCAAGTACAACCTTAGTTACCTTGTTAGCTCCTGCTGCTGGTGTTGCTACAGGTGTAGCTTTGGCAGGACTAGATCTAATATTTGATACTTTTGAAGCTATTGATACTGGAAGCGGTGATTTCAGTGCTTTAGAAGATGCTGTAGGCGGAGGTATTGGTGGTACTATTTTATCTGCAGTATTAGGGGCAACTCTAGGAGGATCATCAATTACGCAAGCTGCTGAATTAGATCTGGAAGCAATCTACAAAAAGGGAATTGAAGTCAAGTATAAATACGTAAAAGGCTTTGTTACGGACGCTCAGAAGAAAGTTGATGATATCTATAAAAACTTGTGGAAAGCTGCAGCTAATGAACATACCTTGGAGGAAGCAAAATCTAATATTCTTTCTGTATACAAACAATGGCAAGGAACTAGCAAACAAATTGAAGAAAAATACATCAACACAGCCAATGAACGTATCAACTCCAATAAGGCTTATGTAAACTTTAGTCGTGCGCTCTATGCTGGTTGGTTATTACAGCGTAAACCACGCAAAATTAGAGGACAAGATCCATTGATTGTAGATGAGGTGATCACCCAAATGACTAACTTTGGTATCCTGTCAGATGCAAAGGTAAAATGGGACAAAGGCTGGAAGGGTGATGTCTCTAGATTTTTTGGTTGGTTATTGGGAAGCTGGGCAAGCAAATACTCCAAAAAAGTAGAAGAGCTTAGAAAATGGGCTGGTACCGAAGCAAATCGCTTAGTTACAGAAAATGCATGGAAAGGCATATTTAAACTGTAGATAAACTCTATAAGTTTTAAGGATTCAGTTTTGCTAAGTCTACTGAGCTTTATCAAAAAAATATAAAGTTACAGGTGAATCTTGTAAAATGATTGACGAATCTTTAGTATATTAAGGTTGTTTCTTTGACAAAGAAACAACCTTTTTCATTTAAGCACACTAATTCCCCATGAGTAATATCCAACAACAAATAACTCAGACTGATTACCGGTTCAGAAATATCAGTACTCTTATCGTAAAGGTTACTTATCGTTGTAACCTAGATTGTTTGTATTGCTATGAAAATGTATCAAGAAAGGGAGAAGATATGCGTTTGGATACTTTTTGCGATTTAGTAGAACGATCCTTATCTAGTACAACTAAAGATTCTGTACTCTATCTATTTCATGGAGGAGAACCAAGTCTGCTCTCTAATGCTTGGTATGAGACAGCTATTCTGTTTGCAAAGGAACGTGCCAAATACTACAGGAAAAAGGTACATTTTTCAATGCAGACTAATCTTTTGGGACTAAATCCAAGTAAAGTAAAATTGTATCAAAAACACAATATTCAGTTAGGTGTAAGCTTAGATGGTCCCATAGAAATACAAGATAGTATGCGTGGTGGGGAGGATAAAGTCTTTAGAAATTTTAAACGTATTCAAAAAGCAGGTGTAAAAGCAGGTGTATTAGTTACTATCAACCAAAGTAATTACCAACACTTTGATAAAATATGTGATTGGTTGGTTAAGGAGGCTAATATTCGTAATTTCAAAGCCAATGTTGTTACTCCTGTTGGTCGTGGTTATGATCTACCTCTCATGGATGCTGCTCAAATCTTTGAAGCTCAAAAAGCTGTGATTGATTATATAATAGCAACAGAAGGAAAAACGCTCTTGGAAAGTAATTTCATGATTGATCTCAATCGTCTATTCGCCCCCATACACAAGCGAAAAAAAACGCTTTGTCATGAGGCACGCTGTGGTGCAGGTAGTGAAGTTTTAGGTGTCACTCCTTTTGGAGATCTTTTGCCTTGTGGGCGGTTTCAGTGGGATCAGGAACAATATTTTTTAGGTTCGATAGATAAGATTGAAGAACAAAAAAATATCAAAATTGACTTTAGTACAAAACTTAATCATTTTCATAAACTGGTTCCTGAGTCTTGGTACGATTGCAAAGACTGTGAGGCTCGTTCCATTTGTGGCTTTGGTTGCCAAGCATTTATTGTGCGTTCAAAACAAAAAGCAAATGTAGATTGTCTGCCTACCAAAATGCGTTATGCTTATTATCAGACTAAACTAAAGGAGCTAAGGATAGTCTATAACAATATCCAACAAAAGAAAAAACGAAAAACAAGTTTTAGGATAAAAGATAAGGATGGAAATTATAAGACTTATACATTATAAAGTTCATAGCCTGTAATATAAGTTATTTAAATGAAAAATATAAATTGGTGCCGTGCTTATGGTGCCCTTAGTACGATTGTAATTATTATATTAGCAACAATGCTAACCTTTAAACAAAAGGAAATAGCTATTGTGGATTCAGGACCTAGTGCAAAGGAACAGAATGACTATGATAAACTCAAAACTACTATTCAACAACAACAAGAACTTTGGGCAGAGGAATGGGAAGTCGCAAGTGAACAACGCCAAAAAGAGATTTTACAAGAAAGTGGTGCCTATGTCACAGAACAACTTACAAAGAATATCTTTAAGGCTTGGTACGGAACTCCCTGGGACTATAGTGGAACAACACAAATTCCTAGACAAGGACAAATTGCCTGTGGCTATTTTGTCTCTACTACTCTTTTGCATGCAGGGTTTGAGGTTGAGCGGGTTACCTTGGCACAACAAGCCTCATCAAATATTATCAAAACACTCTGTGCGCCTAGCACAATTAAAATATTTAAGAAGGTTAAGCCGTTCAAAAATTATATATCTCAGCAAGCAGATGGACTTTACTTAGTGGGCTTATCTAAACACGTTGGTTTTTTATGGAAGAAAAAAAATAAATTATTCTTTATCCACTCTTCAGCATCTAATGGTAAAAAGACACATAAAGAAAGTTTTGATAAGTGTAGATCTTTACAAAAATCAAGGACTTATGTAGTTGGGCACTTATTTCCTAATAATGATTGGTTGATGGAAAAATGGCTGAATACTACAAAAATCAAAACCATAAAATAATAGATTATGACAATCAAAGGAGCTTATCCTAAAGTCAGTTGGTTGAAAAAAGCACTTAGCTATCTCTATGATATAAAAGTAGAGTCTACTAGTAGTCCATACAATGAATGCTTGGATGTTTTCTTAAGTAAAGGACGTTACAGTCTTGCAACTAAAAATGCTGTATATTCCTATGAAGACTTGTATTGGAATTTCAGAATTGCTTTTGAGAAACTTCCTCTTGATCAACTAAACATCCAAAAGGTTCTGATACTTGGACTAGGCTTAGGTAGTATTCCCTTACTTTTAGAACAAAAATTTGAACAAAATTATACTTATACCGTAGTAGAAATTGATGCTAAGGTTATTGAACTAGCTCAAAAATATGGTTTTGCGTCAAGGGGACTAAGTTCTCCGATTGAGCTTGTTTGTGCTGATGCTTTTTCTTATCTTGAGAATTGTACAGCATCTTATGATCTAATTGCAATTGATTTATTTATTGACAATGAAGTACCAGAACAGTTCGAGCGAATAGACTTTTTACAGAATACAAAACGATGCCTTTCTCCAAAAGGAATACTCATGTACAATAGACTTGCTTACAAGAAGAATCTTGCCAAAAAAACGCAATCTTTTTTCCAAGATACTTTCAAAAAAATATATCCTATGGCCATAGAGTTAGAGATCAAAGGAAATAAGATGTTGGTCAACCGTGAGGTAACAAAATAAATCGTAGGAAATAAAAAAGTTCTTTTCCCTTTACATTACCATACTTTATTTGCAGAGTATAGTCATATACTTTTTTTTATTTTGTTAAGCTCATAAAGATATTTTCATGCATAATCACTCCTATTTTATAAAATATCTTTTACCTTTATAGTAAGAAAAGAGATTCTTACCCATAAATGACAAATTATTGACCACTTTTATCGAGATTTTTCAATTAATTTGTAATTAATATAAGAGGAACGAACCTATTAATAATTAAATAGCGTTACAGAGTATTAACACATCATATCTGAAGTGTTACAAGTAGTTGGTTGTTATGTTTTTTGACCACATAGTGGTCTATAACCTGATACTCAATGTATAAAAGACTTTGAGAAGCTTTGAGAACATCATTACTAGAGGTTTCGATAAAGCGATAATCCTAAAGTTATGGACTATTCTATCAATTAGAATGTAATTCATAGAATATGAATCTAAAAGCTAAACACTCTAAAAAAAATAAAAATTTACTATTCTTGTGAATCCTGAAGAAAATTATCTTAACCATGCAACAAACAATACTCACTAAACCTTATATATGGATTGCATTAACCATGTGCTTTATCTTTGGTGGGGGGATTACTTCCGACCTAATGGCTAATGATGATAATTACTTTGATTATCTACCAAAGTACCGTAAATTCAAAGATCACTACCAAATTGACAAGATAGAATATCGCGACAAAAGAACAATCGTTTATTTCAGATATGTTGTTCAAGAAAGCGGCTATACTAACTTTTTTGGGGGAAATCACCCAGAGTCTTGGTACTTGCGCACTCCGCCTAGAATGAGAGGTCTAGAAATACAGTTCCAACTTTTAGAGATTCAAAATATCAAAATTAATGAGGAACTCCGACTAGAAACCTTGACTCATGTTCCTGAAGTCCACTATGAAACAAAAAGTGGTGATGTAATTACCTGTCAAATGCATTTTGTACGAGTACCTAAATATATTCGTATGCTAGATCTGGTACAAGGACAAGATGGAGACCAAGATCAAGATCGCTTGAACTGTTTTGATATTATGATCAAATCAAAAGATAGCCCAATCTTGGGACAGGAACAGGACGCTACTAAAACAGAACAACGATTTACCAGCTCTAACAGTGTTATGCCAGTTTCTAACAATACGGGGAATCCTGGTAATAACCCTGCTCCTAAACCAAACCTAAATGGCACCTATGATGGATCTACTGCTGATCCAATTGATTATATGCCAAAGTCTATGTCCTCTATCGAAGACTTAAGCTGTAATGAGCGTGTTATATTACCTGCAGTTCACTTTAGAGATAATGAAGTACAGTTCTCTGGTCGAGTAAACGCAACTAAAGATGTTCGGCTCTTGGCTCGATATCTCAAGATTTTTCCAAATGCAAGAATGCGTTTACATGGTCATACAGATATTCATGGAGATGCGATCAAAAATTTGAGCTTATCACATGACCGAGCTCTCTACATTCGTAGAACCTTGGTCCAAATGGGAATTAGTAAAAGTCGGATCGAAGTCCATTACTATGGAGGTACTCAACCCTTAAAAACATTTCCTAATGGTGGAGATCCAAACCGTCGTGTAGAAGCAGAGGTTATTTGTGATGGTGATACATCTTCAGGACCTCAGGTAATTATCAAAGATCGTCAAAGTAATTAGTGGTATATCAACTAGTTAGTTTAGTTTTTAAACTACTTAAGTAGCTAATCACTATTATTTTGCTATGAAGTTCAGAAATAGTTCAATAAAAAGAAGGCGTCAGTTTGTAACTGCCGCCTTCTTTTTATTGATAAGTAAGCAGTCAGTTGGCAATAAACTACAGAATCTTTTGGAGCTCAACGAAGTACCCTCAAACGAAGCTTACAGTGGATAAGATTAATATATTTGATGCAATGAATGTAAGTAGATAGCCACAATTAATTTGTATTTAACCCCGAAGGGCTCTACGAAGTAAATTCAAGCAGCCTTTTAACTGC
>JAKVCT010000125.1 GCA_022448995.1 Saprospiraceae bacterium | reverse complement strand
CATTTCAGGTTTTTTATCATAAGTAGCAACTTTGGGAGATGGACATAAAATTCTTCTTTCGTTTTTATATGGTTTTTCCTTTCCACCGTTGAGGAAAAATGTAACATGTGGATATTTTTCAGTCTCTGCAATACGGATTTGAGTTTTATTAGCTTTAGCCAACACCTCTCCCAAAGTCATTGGAATATCATCTTTTTCGAATAAAACCTTAATACCTTCAAAACGCTCATCATAGCGCGTCATCGTACAATAATATAAAGGCAAAGGTTGCATCCCATGTTCCTCAAAAGCTTCTTGATGTAAGGCTTGTGTAATCTGACGACAACGATCTGTTCTGAAATTATAACAAAGAATTACATCATCTGCTTCTATTTTGGCTACTGCTGCTCCATCTGCATTGGTACAAACCATAGGTAACAAGAATTCATCGGTTGTCCCAGCCTCATAAGCTGCCTGAATTCCTTGCAGAGGATCTTGAATAGCTTCTCCTTTTCCATGCACCAAAAGATCATAAGCTAAGCGAATGCGCTCCCAACGTTTATCCCGATCCATTGCATAATAACGTCCAATAACAGAGGCTATTTGGACAGGTTTATCTTGAATAAATGCCTGTAGATCCTGCATATATTTTGCCCCATTTTTAGGATCAGTATCTCTCCCATCCATAAAAGCATGAATGTAAACATCACTTACATCTTCATTTTCACAAATTTGGCACAAAGCCTTCAAATGGTTCAAATGTGAATGTACACCACCATCGGAAATTAGACCTAATAAGTGGATCTTCTTTTTATTATTTTTTGCATAGCGAAGCGCTTCTAATAAGTTGGGATTAGTATCTAATGTTTTATCTTTTATTGCCTTATTTATTCTAGCTAATTCTTGATAAACGATCCGTCCTGCACCAATATTTAGATGCCCAACTTCTGAATTTCCCATCTGCCCCTCAGGCAAACCAACTTCTTCTCCAAATGTGATTAATTCTGTATTGGGATATTTATCGTATAAACTATCTGTAAAAGGTGTTTTGGCTTTCGCAATTGCATTGGCTTTCGGATCGAGCCCATGTCCCCATCCATCTAAAATGATTAAAGCAGTTTTGTCAAATTTTGTCAACATATATTTATGATCTTGGCTGTTGTTAATACTATTTATTTTACGAGGTTGTTTAAGAATTAGACTTAATGCAGAAATTCAGACGATTTGATGCGGTGAAGATGATTCTTAAACAACTTCTACTAATGATTTTTTTGCGCATTAGGATTTAGGTGCTAAAATAGAGAAAGTTTCTTGCTTGTAGAAATAGACAGCTATTCTAATAACAAAATTGACCTTGAATTTAAGTAACAGTCCAAATATACTCGTAGTTATCTTTAGTCGATTTTAAGCCATTAAGCCATCTCCTGCTTCACAGCGCCTCGCTGTAGCCCGCTACAGCTCTGTTCTGCTCCTTGAATCTGACTAAAATCATTCTATATCTATTCTACGATTACTTTTGTCCTCTTACTTAACGATCATCTGTTCTGTGGTTAATGGCTGATAATTAAATACGCTGAACTTTTAATCCCCCTTTTTGTTTCCTTAATCGTTTCAAAAAAATAATTGCACAACCAAAACCTCAATAATAATGAAGATTACTCAAATGATTTTATTAGCAGTAATATTCTGCTCCTTTTCTGCTTTTGTTATCCTAGAAAATATCTCTTGGGACATTAGTAACGAAGAATATAGTATCAAATTTGAAACTAAAGGAGCAAAAGGAATTTTAAAAGGATTACAAGGAAATATTGAATTTGACACAGAAAATCTTCCACAATCAAACTTCAATATTAAAGTAGAAGTTGCTACACTAGATATGGGAAGCAAGGGAAAAACAAAACATGCAAAGGGAAAAAATTTCTTAGAAGCAGACAAATATCCTTACATTAGTTATCAGTCCTCAGAGGTGACTAAAACAAATGATGGTTTTACGACTAAGGGTGAGTTGACGATTCGTAATATTAGCAAACCTGTGGAAATTCCTTTTTCTTTTGCAGAAATGGATGGAAAAGGTAAATTTGAAGGTAAATTTACAGTTGTTTTAGAGGATTTTGATTTGAAAATGATGGGTGTTGGGAAAGAATTGGCTATTGAGTTGCTTGTTCCTGTGCAAAAGGGAGAATAATAATTAAAATACAAACATGTTACAGATACGTCGCTTAAATATGGATTCAAGTTGGCAAATCCAATGGGATGAAACCTGCTTTTTATTGGATCCTTGGTTATTAGCTAGCGAGATCGCGGGCTTTTCTTGGTTTAGTGAACAATGGCATAAAACAAAGCCTTTACCACTAAATCAAGTGGGCGATTATCAGGCGATTGTGATTTCTCAACCTTTTGCGGATCATTGTCATATAGAGACCCTACAGAATTTAAAGCCTGCAGCAATTTATGCTAGTCCAAAAATTCTAAAAGGACTAAGACCTAAATTAATCAAGTATAAGGATTTTGTTCCCTTGCCTAGATTGAAAGATCAAACTGTAACACAACTCCATGATATTCAAATCATTCGACTATTGGATAAAAATCCAACAGTCTTGTTTCAAGGTTTGGTCTTCAAAAAAAAGGAAGAATTAATAGTCTATTTTCCACATGGTTTCACTCCAACTAAGCCACAATTAGAGTTTCTAAAAAAATATACTGTTAAATTGTTGATTACCAGTTTTTCTAGATTCAAATTACCTTTCTTTTTGGGTGGTGCGGTGAATAAAGGTAAAGCTAATGCGATGGAACTCATTGAAGAGTTGCAACCTCTATTTATCGTTCCTACACATGATGAAGATAAGCATGCTAAAGGCTTGGTTAAGAAGATTGCTAAATTAGATTATCCTGATTGGAAAGCGTTGCAAAAAGAGATTGGTTCGCATTTTTTACCTCTAGATCAGGGCTATATCTTCGAAACGATCAAATAATTAAACACTTGAGAAATCGACGGAATTTAAAGAAAAAGCAAAAGAACGCAAATCAACACACTATATACTGATTATCAAACCTTTAAAAAAACAAAACTCCTAAACCCCCTTATTTCAATAAAATTAAAATACCTTAATAAAGTATTAAAACTCAAAAGTTTTAGATAGCTTGTACCAAATTTGTATTGAAACAGAAGGTAGATACAGAAATAACCGTATATCTACAAAAACAAAGAATTACTTAATACATCCTTAAACAAGAGATTCATGCAAAGACACATCCTTTATTTGTTACTCTGCTTTTTCGGTGGTTTTATCAGTAACGCTCAAGCACAAAATGATCCTTCTAGTAATGTAGATATTGTATTCTACGATATTCATGTAGATCTTGGTATAGATCAAGCACAATTAGATGGGCGAGTAACTTGTAATTTTACCGCTCTGGAAGGTGGAGTTTCTACTCTAGTTCTAGACCTTACAGACGAGTTGAAAGTCTCAAAGGTAGAAGGCTCTAAGAGTTTCAAACAAGAAAATAATCAATTGATAATCGAATTGGATCGTACACTCGGCAAAGGTGATAATTCTAATCTTGTGATTTTCTATGGAGGAGTTCCACCTACAGTTGAAAAAAATAAATTGGAGTATGGACTACTCTACAAAACACAGGGTTCCACAAACGAACGCATTATTGCTTCGATTACTTATCCAAACTATACTTATTTATGGTTGCCTTGTAAGAATAGTTCTACAGATAAAATCGATTCTATCCACATGCATATTTCTATTCCTGACAAAAAATCTGTAGTAGAAATTGTTAATCCTAAAACGAAGAAAAAAGAAGCTAAAACCATTCCTTATACTGCTGTATCTAATGGAGTTTTGGTAAAAACAAGTAAAGAGGATAATAAAAAAGTATATTTCTGGCGACATGGTTATGCTATTGCACCTCATCATATCCTGATTGCAATCTCTAACTTTGCAAAAGTTCCTGCAGGTAAGTTCAAAGGGAGAACACATGAATATCCAATAGAGTTTTATGTATTGCCTGAGAAATATGCTGAAGCAAAAGCCATGATTAACCGTGCACCTGAAATCATGAAGTGTTTAACAAAAACCTTTGGCAAGTATCCTTATCACCAAGAAAAATTTTCGATTACTCAATTGGGCTTCTCTATTGGAGAACGAAATGGTGTCCCCACTCAGACAAATGTATTACTAGAAAGTCTCAAGAGTCTAAATATTTCTAAATTGGTAAATCAAACTGCTTCTATGTGGTTTGGAAACTACATCTCTCCTGAAACAGAGGAAGATTACTGGATTACAGAAGGGTTAGCTTCTTATGCTGAACCGATGTGGCAAGAGTACAAACGTGGATTGGGTGCAGTGTCTATTGTTTTGAGCGAGCGCAAGGAATATTTTGGTCCTGGCAAATTAGTCAAAGAAGATAATGCCTTGATCAAAACGCAACTAATGTCCAAAAAGTCTGCTTATGTCATGCATATGTTACGAGGTATAATGGAAGATGTTTATTTCTTTGAAACCTTAAAAGGAATTACTTCCAAAAAACGGATGCAAAAAGCAAAAAATAAAACTTACATAAATACGCAACTGTTCCAAGAAATTTGTGAGTATTATGCCAGTGAAAACTATCAGGTCGATTATACTGATTTCTTTGAACAATGGATTAGCGGAGAATTTTATCCTATTTATAAGCTGGAATTTGAAAATATCAAAAAAGGACAGGTTAAAGTAACGATTAAGCAAGAACAGTTGGAGTCTTCTCCTAGCTTTTTCACCATGTCAAATATCCGATTAAAAATGATTTTTGAAGATGGAACTTCTGTTATTGAGAAGATCAAAAAGAATAAGGAAATCACAGAAAGTTTTGAATTTTCTTACGCACAGAATGTGAAAGATATCATCTTTGATGATGGATACTGGATCTTTAAGGACTTGAAATTTGTACATCAAAAAATAGGAGATAAATTCGCACTAACCGATATGGATATCAGTACTTCTGAAGACCGTCGTGTGGTGAATATTAGTTTTAATAGTAGTAAAAAACAAGATGTATTAATTCAGCTTTACAAAATTAGCCCTGTGGATGGATCAGAGGAAAAAACTTCAGAATTGCCCCTAAGTAAGATTGAAGGCCCTCAAAAACAGAGCTTTAAGATTCCTTTGGGAGCTTCCTCTAGAGGTAAATTTATCATCAAAGTTATTGGTAAGTCTGATATTTATACCAAACGTTTAAGAATCAACAGATTAAAATCTGTATTCTAGGTGAATTTGGGGACTGTCTAAAAAGGCAAAATTTATTTTTAAAATTTTGCCTTTTTAGACAGTCCCGATTTTAATCTCTCACTCTAAATCCAACAACAAAACACCAGCCTCAATTAACTCTCCATTCTCCACATAAATCTCTTGAATTGTCCCATCTGAATTTGCCAGAATTGTATTCTCCATTTTCATAGATAATAGCACTAATAGAGGATCTCCTTTCTTGACTTTCTGCCCCTTAGCTACCAAAATTTCAAGCACCTTACTCGGCATAGGTGACTCATAAGCAGCATCTCCTTCCTCAGTAGAGACTTCAGGGAAACGCTCATTTTCTAGGATTTCCAACTGTCCCCAACTTGGAGAATAAACATAATAAGCTCTGGAAATTTGATTTTGCACAATACTACCTTTATAATGTCGGTTATTGACCTTGATTTCAATCTCTGTCCCATCATTGATGCCAATCAAATCCACTTGGTAACTCACCTCTCGGATATGATATTCAAATCTTCCCTGACTAGTTGAATTATAAGCCAAGCCAATAACTTCTGTGCCTAAAGTATAATAAGTTTCTTGTGCTTTATACCAATTGTTGCGCCAAGCAGAAGGTAAATTAGGTAATAAATCTCGTTTAGATTCACGTTGCGCCCATGACCACAAACTCAACATAACCAACGCAATATCTTGATGTCCAGCATCTACATGATTCAATTGCTCTAGATCAAATTCTTCCTGTAGAAATCTTGTATTATAAGCACCCTTCAAGAATCTGGGATCATTCAAAACTGCTTGTAGAAAAGCTTGATTGTGTTTCAAACCTAAACATTTCAATTGCTGCAAAGCATAAGACATTCTTCGGATTGCAGTTGCCCGATTTTTACCATGAGCAATCAATTTTGCAATCATAGGATCATAATGCACCGAAATTTCAGTTCCTGTTCGCACACCTGTGTCATAACGTACAGCTTCTAATTCGGGAGCATCCCAATGTACAACAGTTCCAGTAACGGGAAAATAACTATTGGTCGGATCTTCAGCATACAAACGACATTCTAAAGCATAACCATTTTGCTTCAGTTCTTCTTGTTTTAGAGGCAAAGCCTCTCCTTCTGCCACCAAAATTTGCCATTCTACCAAATCCAGCCCAGTCACCATTTCAGTCACAGGATGTTCAACCTGCAAGCGTGTATTGATCTCTAGAAAATAATATTCGCCCTCATCCGTATAAATAAACTCAACTGTTCCTGCATTCACATAATCCAATGCTTTGGCAGCACGCACCGCAGCAGCGCCCATAGCTTGACGAGTTGCCTCATCTAAGGCAGAAGACGGACTTTCTTCGATTACTTTTTGGTGTCTGCGTTGGATACTACACTCTCTTTCAAATAAATGAAGAATATTCCCATGCTGATCTCCAAAAATCTGAAACTCAATATGTCTTGCAGAAGCAAAATAACGTTCCATGATCAAAGTATCGTTTCCAAAACTATTGGCAGCTTCGCGCTTTGCAGCCAATAATGCTTGCTCTAGTTCCTCCTCTTTTTCGACAATTCGCATACCTTTTCCTCCCCCACCAGCAACAGCTTTTAGCAAAATTGGGTAACCAATTTTACTCGCCTCTTCTTTCAGTTGTCCTAAATCTTGCATACTGCCCTGATAGCCTGTAATCACAGGTACATTATGGGCTTGCATTAGCAACTTAGCCTCCGATTTTAATCCCATTTTATGAATAGCTTCTGGACTTGGGCCTATAAAAATCAATCCTCTATCCGCACAGTTTTTAGCAAAAGCAGCATTTTCAGACAAAAAGCCATATCCTGGATGAATCGCGTCTGCACCAACCTGCTGAGCTATATCCAAAATCTTATCCTGATTGAGATAAGTATCTTTGAGCTCTATTCCTCCTAAGGCTACCGCTTCGTCTGCCAACTCACAGTGCATTGCTCCCACATCAGGATCTGCATAAATAGCTGTAGTCCAAATTCCTAAACGACGACAAGTTTTGATAATTCGGCAAGCAATCTCTCCTCTATTCGCAATCAGAATATGTTTTATCATGGATTTTTTGATTTTTAATAGTTTCACATTAGTCCGTTATTTTTTTTATAATCAATTGATAATCAAAATAATAGGTAAATTTAAATAAAATTCATAAAAACTGATTATCAAGCAGTAAGAAGCACAGAGTGCTCAACGAAGCTAACCCCGAAGGGCTCAGCGAAGCTAAAAGATATTTTTTAATTTTTTGACTAAAATTAAAAAATCAACGAACTATTAAGTTTTACATCTTAGACTTTAAATTTAACCGATTTTATGAAAAAAGCTACATGTATAATCGAATTTATTCATAATCATGAATAGTTTACTGTTTATTAAAAAAAAATATTTTCTTGTAAAATTTACTTATAAAGTAATACTTTTGTACTAAACCAAAATAGCTACTTAATGAAGTAATAAGATTTTAATATAATTCTCCTATTTTTTTTATAAACAAATATTATACATATGAGACAATCTTTAATACTACTAACTGCAGGATTTTTTGCAGGTTTCAGCCTAAACACACCAACAGTACAAGCACAGAACAACTTTCAAGCGCCAGTGGTCAATGGGACAGTCGATCTTTCTGTACCTGCCGGTGTAGATGTTACCTTACGATCTATCAAGTTCATTGATTATGATGGTGATGGCGATATGGATGTTACTGCATTAGTAGAACGTGGAACAGGATTCCCTTCATTTAATTATAATGGAGATTTATCTTATCTCGAAAATACAGGGAGTAGCAGTTCTCCAACCTATAATCCTGCCACACCAACCACTTGGGCAAATAATGTAGATTATACATATAACGGTAGCGATCTTAGCCCTATATATCATACTCTTGTTGATATTGATGGGGATGGTGATACTGATGCTTTTTGTGTAACAGAAACAACAAAAGCTCCTAATACAAGACAAGCAAATACTCCACGTCTTATAGAGAATAGTATGGGATCATTTACTCTAAGTAGTCAAACAGTTGACCCTCTTGCTCCCATATATGGCATTGATCATGATGGAGCAAATGCTATTTCTACAACCTCTATCGTTTTTGCAGATGTAGATGGTGATGGCGACCAAGATTTCTTTGAAGCGCTTGAACTTGGTACATTGAGCTACACACCAAATATTGGTACAAGTACTAATCCTAACTTCGACACACCGATCACTAATGATAGTTTAAATACATTATGGAATCTAGATTTAGAGATTTCATCACCAAATGTTGCTATGGGTGCCATTGCAATTGCTGACTTAGATGGTGATACTGATTTGGATATTCTAATGCATGCTTATTATCAAGATCCAGCAACTTCACAAAATGAGCCTCGTTTCTTTTACTATGAAAATGTAGGAACTGCTACCTCTCCAGATTTTGCAAGTGCGATTATTGATCCATTTGGATTAGTAACTTATTCTAGTAGTATAACAGATATCATCTATAATATGGATTTTGTTGATATTGATGATGACGGAGACTTAGACCTTTTTGCAGTAGCGCCAGGTAACAAAGTTTTGTTCTTCGAGAATGATAATAGTGCAAGTACTGATTCTATCGAGTTTGCATCTTCTACTTTGTCTATTGCAGAAGATGGTGGAAATGCAACGGTAACCGTTAATTTATCTGATCCAGTACTTTTAGGTGCTTCTGTAGATGTAGCTTTAGTAGGTGGTACAGCAACGGAAGGGACTGATTTTACCTATTCTACAACAGAAACAGCTACTTTCCCTATCAATGATAATACGGCACAAACTATTACGATTGCAGTCACAGATGATGCTGATGTAGAAGGTGATGAAACTATTATTTTAGCTTTGACTAATGTAAGTGGAAGTGCAATCGGAACAGTGGATACATTAACTATTACCATTACAGATAATGATGTACAAACTTCTGTAAATGATATTAATAATGAAACTACTATACAGGTTTATCCTAATCCTTTTGATCAACAATTAGTAATCGAAACTGAATCTAATGAGGTAGCTTACTTACGTATTATGGATCAATTGGGTCGTGTAGTGATAGAACAAACTGTTAACCAAGAAACTACAGTGATCGATACTAAAAAATTAGCAAGAGGTATTTATACAGTTCATATTGAGAACGAAAAAACAGGAACAGTTCGACAAGGTCAATTTGTTAAACAATAAATAGTATTCAGATATCTTTTGGGTTCTTATTAATAAGAGTCTTTCTAAATAAGTAAAAAATCTATCCTTTTTTTGGGAATTCCCGAAAAAAGGATAATTTTTATGTGCACACATAGAACTTATGTGTATACACAAGGTCATAAACAATCACCAAGAAAATCGGTTGAATACTATAGAACCATCGTACAAAATCTAGAGAAGTCTACCATCTGTAAACATCTCTTCAGTCAATCAAAAGCAAAAGAAGATAAGGATATGAAAACAAGATTAATTGTCCCCACAATGGAGGAATTGAGCATGGAAGAAAAGACACCTGAAATTTTATTTTGGGTAGGATGTGCAGGCAGTTTTGATCAAAGAGCACAAAAAGTAACCATTGCTTTCGTAAAAATCTTAAACAAGTTAGGGATTGATTTCGCAATTTTAGGAAAAGAAGAAAGTTGTACAGGTGATCCTGCACGTAGAGCAGGAAATGAGTTTGTATTCCAAATGCAAGCCCAACAAAACATACAATTGTTGAATATGTACAATGTCAAAAAGATCGTAACTACTTGTCCACATTGCTTCAATATTCTAAAGAACGAGTATCCTTCTTTGGGTGGAAAATATGAAGTATTACACCATACTGAACTTTTACAGGAATTCATTAGTAACGGACAATTAAAAGTCGATGGTGGTTCTTTCAAAGGCAAAACAATTACTTATCATGATTCTTGTTATCTAGGACGTGCTAACAATATTTACCAAGCACCTAGAGAATTACTCAAAGAATTGGACGGGAACTTGGTCGAAATGAAACGCAGTAAGTCCCGAGGCTTATGTTGTGGAGCTGGTGGTGCGCAGATGTTCAAAGAAGACGAACCTGGTGATAAGCGTATCAATACAGAACGTACAGAAGATATCTTGAATACAGGTGCACAGGTTGTAGCAGCTAATTGCCCTTTCTGTATAACCATGTTACAAGATGGTCTCAAGGAAAAAGAGCAGCAAGACAAAGTCATGGTTTTGGATCTTTCAGAAATGATTGTTCAAGCTAATAATTTATAAATATTTATTATGTTAGTTGACTATAAAGAGTTAGATGCTCAATCCAAAGTTTGGATTTATCAGAGCAATAAATTATTGAGTGAAGCAGAGGTTCAAACATTAAAAAAAGAGTTGAATGCTTTTCTATTACAATGGACAAGCCACAACCAAACCTTAAGAACTTGGGGTGACATTCTACATGGTCGTTTTATTATTATCATGGTAGATGAACGTTTTGCCAATGCGAGTGGTTGTTCTATTGACAAGTCTGTGGCTTTCATGAAATCCGTGGAGCAAAGTTTAGATATTGATTTATTCGATCGTTGGAATTTTGCTTATCAAACAGAAGCCGGTGTAGAAGCTGCCAATAAATCAGATTTTGCTCAGTTGTATGCCAAAGGAGAAATCAATGATACTACTTTTGTATTTAACAACTTGGTTAAGAATAAAGATGAATTTGAACAAAAGTGGCGTATTCCGCTCAAAGATAGTTGGCACAAACGCATGGTTTAAAACCGCAATTATATTTCACTAAATTGCTAGTTTGTTGATTTTTTAATTTTTAAATAAAAATTGAAAAATATCTTTTAGCTTCGCTAAGTCCTTTGGGGTTAGCGAAGCGAAGAATCTACGAACTATTGTTAAATAGAAAGGATACTTCAACAAGTTATACCTACAACATATCAACTAGATAATTATAATTTCCTATCCAATGATTTGGCTTTTGGTCAATTATTGGATAGGATTTTTTTATTTTTGCAATAATTATTTAAGCATAGCTTAATTTAAAGCGAAGGCGTTAATTGTGTTGATCCTTTCAGGATTTAACTACATTGAGCTCTTCGAGCTTAGCCCTTTGCTCATAGAATTAGTAACAACAAAAAAGGAAATAGGAAATATGAGTTTAAGAATAGTTTTTATGGGGACGCCTGATTTTGCCGTTCCTTCTCTAGATATATTAATTAAGAATGGATTCAATGTGGTTGCTGTGATTACCTCTACGGATAAATGGGGTGGTCGTGGCAACAAGAAGTTATTAGAATCTGATGTGAAAAAATATGCCCAAGAGCAGGGCTTAAAAATATTACAACCACCTAATCTAAAAAATAAAGCCTTTTTGGAAGAGTTGGCAGCTTTGAAAGCTGACTTGCAAGTGGTGGTGGCCTTTAGGATGTTGCCTAGAGTTGTTTGGGATATGCCACGCTTGGGAACAATTAATTTGCATGGTTCTCTCCTACCCAAGTATAGAGGTGCTGCACCAATCAACTGGGCAGTAATTCGAGGAGAAAAAGAAACAGGTGTGAGTACTTTTTTCTTAAAACACAAGATTGATACAGGAAATTTGTTATTCCAATCTAAAACTACAATTGGAGAAAATGAAACGGTAGGTGAGTTATATAATCGCTTGAAGTACATCGGTGCAGACCTGATGTTAAAAACACTGAAAGCCGTAGAAAAAGAAGACTATACACCTTTGCCTCAAGATGATGCCTTGGCAACTAAAGCACCAAAAATTTTCCACGAAAATTGCCACATCAATTTTGAACAAAGTACTCAAGCAGTTCATGATTTTGTAAGAGGATTGAGTCCATATCCTGCTGCATGGACTTTAGTGGATGGGCAAAAACTAAAAATATTCCAGACACTTAAGGAAATTGTTAAACACGATTTAAAAGCTGGTACAATTGTTACAGATCATAAAAAATATCTTAAAATTGCAACTTTAGATGGCTTTATTCAATTAATTAACGTACAATTGACCAAACGCAAACGCATGGACATCAAGAGTTTTCTAAATGGTTATACTATAGAAAATTCTGAGGTGCCTGCTAAGATTGAACCAAACATAGCAAATTAAAACAAACTTATGTTAAAGAAAATAAGTATTCAATTGGGTTTTGTAATGGTACTTATAGGAGTTGTATTTCTCTTACAACCTAACCTTGCCACTAATCTATTAGGTAACTCTTCTCCAGAGGAGAATAACTCAATTGACAACATATCTGAACAAATTGATAAGAATCGAGCTATTCCCACAAAAAAAGTTGCTAAAAAAGAGGACTATATAGACCCACGTGCTCCTTCTCTAATCGCCAATAAACGCAATAGTAATTTTAACCCAGATATCAAAGATGGCATGGAGGTAAATGATTATACAGCATATGCAGAAGGATACAGCAAAGACGACTTTGGAGATGCTTTTAATCCTCCTGAAAATAACTTTCAGATAGATACTGAAAGTGATTTGCCTTCTCCTGGTGGCGTTTGGGATGACTTATTGACGCTAGAATTTAAGTTTTTGTATGATGCTAGCATAGATGATGTTATCCAAGATCCTCAGTTTACACCTCGTATCAAAAAACATGAAGGTCAAAAAATTGAATTGTATGGATATATTGTTCCCTTTGATATTGTAGAAAATGCAATGGGTAATAATGGTGATGGTACGATGTTTATGCTTTCTGCTTATCCTGCACAGACCTGCTTCTTCTGTGGGGGTGCTGGTCCTGAATCAATCATTGAGGTTTATCCTGATGAACCAATCCACTATACCAAAGATCGAGTAACTATAGAAGGTGTCTTAGAACTGAATAATACTGATTTCCTGAGAATGGCTTATATTCTAAAAGATGCTAAACTTATTCGGGAATAAAAGGCATCATCAATATCATGGCACTAAAAAAGGGGCTGTCTGAAAAGACAAGTTTCGAAAAATAGAACCAAATAAAATTTTGGATTTTATTTTTTCTTTGTTGCGAGGGAACCCTG
>JAKVCT010000124.1 GCA_022448995.1 Saprospiraceae bacterium | reverse complement strand
AGTTGTCCCTGCTATTCCTATAGTTTGTCCAGTATTTACCTTAATATTGATTCCTCTTAAAATTGGTAACTCTTTGTCATAATAAAAGTGAATATTATTGATCTCTATATTACCTTTTAGATCTTTGACACCATCTTTCTGCTCTACTTTTGCTAACTGATTAGGAGTATCCATCAATCCAAATACACGCCCTGCAGAGGCCTTGGCACGCTCATACTCATCAAATACATGCCCCAGACGAGTAATAGGCCACAAGATTCGCTGAATCATCATGGCAAAAAAGGTTAACCCTCCCGCGGTCATGCCTTCTTGACCTGTTGTTGTCCAATAAATTCCGACCAACATCCCTGCAGCAAATCCCAAAGCAATGAACATGCGAATAACAGGAATATAGGCTGAATTCCAGCGTATAGCTTGTACATTAGCTTGGTTATAAGCCAGTGAAGATTTCTCCAAACGCTTAGCTTCGTAATCTTCAGCAGTGAAGCTTTTGACAACCATAATACCCGAAATATTATTCTCCAAACGTGCACCCAAATCTCCTACTTTTTCCCGAATATTTTTGTAGTGGGGTCCAACCCTTCGCTGATAAAATGTGCTTCCAATCAAGATCAATGGAATTGGGAACAAACTGATTAAAGTAATTTTCCAAGACATGGCACCCATCGTTACTGCAGCAAAAAGATAAAGCGTTGTTAATTGGACAATTTGATTAAAGCTATCATTCAGAAAACGTTCTAATTGGTTGATATCATCATTGAGAATTGCCATAATATTACCCAAGCGTTGTTTCTCAAAATATGCAATCTCACGCCTCTGAAGATGATTGTACGCATCTAACCGAAGCTTATGCTGAACATCTTGTGCAAGCGTTTTGAATCCATAAGAGAATAACCATTCAAATAAGCTTTCAAACAAGAATACAACAACGATTAAACCTGCAAAAAAAGTAGCTATTGACATTGGTTGACTAACACCAAAAGTATTTTGAATCCACAAAGGGGTATTACCTGCTGCTGCATCTACAGCCCAGCCTATCATCAATGGAGGCATTAAATCTACCACCTTATTGATCGCACTAAATGTAATGGAAGTGTATAATCGTCTAGAAAAAGGACGCATATATTGGAATAAGCGTCGCATAGAATTTGATGCTACAACAGTTTTACTCATGGTTATATAGTTGATTATGAAATCAATAGTTTGTATTTTTTCAACTCTGTTTAGCCTTTTGGGGTTCGTAACGAATTAAATATTAGTAAGAATTACGCAGTGCTGAGCACTGCGTGGTTTAACTACATTCAGCCCTTCGGAATTGACTAAAAATTGAAAATCAACGAACTATCAATAATGACTAATAAGTACAGTTAAAATTTGGTACAGAAGTAGAACTCTTAGGATAAAGGAAGGTTCAGAATAGGACAAATATTAAGTAAAACAACGTCTCTGTAAACTGTACATTTTTAGATTAAAAACCAGTAACCAAACCACATATCAAATTAGCTTTAAAAAACTTTGTAATAATCTTAAAATCAGTTTATTACAATTAATTACGAATCATATTCTAATTGATTTTCTGCTCTTTTTTTCGTATATTTATAGTATGAAAAGTCATCAAAAATATCCCTCTCAGCAAGCTGCCATAAATAAGTATAACCAAACTCTGAAAGCTTATAATAATGGCACTCTACTCACCGTATCACAGAATAATTTACGCGAATTAGACATGATTTTGGGACTACTAGCTAGCAATAGCAAGGCTATTTTTGAAATTACTTACCAGTTTTTTAGATCCTCATTTTTTGAGCTGAATACCTCTATCAGTCAGAAAGTTATCAAAAGTACACAGCAACAGATTTGGTGTTTACAAAAAGGATGGTATGCACCTTTTATTCATAGTAAAATGAATAAAATTGATTTGTCCTTCAAGAAATATCCCTTGTTTATCTTGAATGCTGCTTTTGCTAAACTCAAGGAATTAAAGTACCTAAGATTAGATGCAATTCAGTTGAGAAAGTACCCTGATTTTTTACATCTTTTACCCAAATTAGAACATCTAGAGTTAGTCGGACACAAACAGTCTGATTTACATTGGAATTTATCTAAATCTATTACAAATCTGACCAATTTAAAGACCTTACATCTCGAAAATATAGGTTTAGACAATTGGGATTGGGCAGAAAATCTAGCACAATTAGAGAATTTACAATATTTGTATTTACAAGACAATCAGTTGAGTGTAATTCCTCAAAATTTAATGGATTTGAAGCAGCTCAAACAAGTAAAATTGTTTCAAAATCCACTTTGGGACAATCTAAATACTCGTTTACAGTTGCAATATCAGTATGCAGATTTGGATTTTGTAGAAGATTACAATGATCTACCATTCTAGGCTTAATTTCAAAGAGAGAAAACAATTCTAAATAAAGGAACTATATTAGCCTTTTGATGTTATTACTATAGCTTGTAATTTTTTTGCTTAGTGACTGAGGGTAAATTACTACATTAAGTAACTTAAATAAAGATCAATCTATTGATTTACAATATTTTAACAACCATTATATTTCCCATTCACCAAGTATTTTGGATTACAAGCTTCATCCTTCATGATAAAGATCAAAAAACGAGAAGAATGATTATTATTAGAGAAGGTATTTTTTTCTTACATTAGACTTCCTTTTTAGCGCTTTGAACAGTTTAGCTTAACTAAATTATCTAAGGTTCATGAGAAGGGGATTTTACAGGTGATAAATAAAACTAAAAACTTAGTGATTGTACTGAAATGATAAGCAATATTTATTCTACTCAATCACTTAATACACAACAGTTACTCTAGATGGCAAATAAAGACAACAAACAGAAACATAATTACATTTTTTACGGAACGAAGACAACAGCAAGTGAAGTTGATGATTTTATTCAGCATGTAATTACAACTTGCGAACGTGCAGAGGCTCAAGGTAGAAAAAAAACGCCCGTTTGTATTTGGGGAAAACACGGTATTGGTAAAACACAATTAGTAGAAGCTATTGCCCAAGAGAGAGGTTACAAGTGGGCTTATATTGCTCCTGCTCAGTTTGAGGAAATGGGTGATTTAGTGGGAATGCCTCGTGTTAGAGATGGTGTTACTGAGTTTGTTGCTCCTGATTGGGTACCCAAAGAAGAAGGTCCTGGTATATTACTAATTGATGATGCCAACCGTGCAGATGACCGTATTCTACGTGGAATCATGCAGTTGTTACAAAATTATGAATTAGTGAGTTGGAAACTGCCTAAGGGCTGGCACATTATCTTAACAGCTAATCCAGATGGTGGTGATTATTCTGTAACTCCTATGGATGACGCTATGCTAACTCGTATGATGCATATTACCATGGAATTTGATGTAAAAGAATGGGCAAAATGGGCAGAACTTAATGGAGTAGATCCTCGTGGTATCAACTTCGTATTAACCTATCCCGAAATGGTAACCGGTGAACGTACTACACCTCGTACTTTGGTTCAATTCTTTGAAAGTATTTCAACAATCAAAGAACTGGATAAAAACTTGGGTCTAGTGCAGTTGTTAGCGGATTCTTGTTTGGATTCAAATACAGTAGCTTCTTTCATGGCGTTTATCAACAATAACTTATCTAAGTTGATTACTCCTGAAGAAATTATCAATGCTAAGAATTTCAAAACGCAAGTATTAGATCACTTGAAGAGTATCGTGGTGAAAGGTACTTTACGTGTAGATATTTTGGCAACTTTGTGTACTCGTTTGGTTAACTACTTGACTATTAACAAAACGAAACCTAGCAAAGAGCAATTGAAAAATATCAAGGATTTTATTAAGATTGATTTTATTCCTAATGATATTCGTTTATCTATGGCACAAGATCTTGTTGGATCCTCTAATACGCATTTGAGAATGATTATGGCTGATCCTCAGATTGGCAAGTTGTTATTGAAGCGTATGTAGGGAGATTTAAATATCAATCAAAGCAACGGAAAACCAATACAATATATTCGTAATCAATAGAATATAAAGTTTTAAAAAGAAATCACCTCACTTTTTGTACTCTATGGTCAAAAGTGAGGTGATTTCTCTTCTGTAGGGAGGTTTGCTTCGCAGAGCACTTCGTGGTTCAGTATTATGGATATTTTTTCCCTCACCTTTTGTCATTGTGTGTAAGCTCCCTAAAATACTACCTCACAACCCTTTTGGCGCATTCGCTTAATCCTCAGCCTCTCCATAAAATTAATTGGGTTACCCTCCAAATTCAAGAGTTTCAAATTCACCATTTCTGATAAGGATCTAGGTATTTTCCGGAGTTTATTATTTGATAGATTGAGCTGTTCCAAGTTCTTTAGTTTCCCTAAAGTTTCTGGTAATTGCTCTAACTGATTATTATTCAAACGTAAGCATTCTAATTTTTCTAAATCTGTTATTGGATCCGGTAAATCAGTCAACTGGTTATTATGTAGCCCCAAATAATTGAGCTCTTTTAATTGACCTATTTCTCTTGGAAGTTGTTCCAATTTATTTTGTCTCAATTCTAGGTGTTCTAAGCACTGAAGACTGCCTATTTCTTTACATATTACTGTAATCTGATTATGGCCAAGATCTATTTTCTGAAGCTTATGTAATTTACTAATATGCCTAGAAAAAGTACTCAAGTAATTTCTAGATAAATTCAAATGTTCTAATTTCTTATGTACAGTTATTGTTTCAGGAACTTCCTCTATTTGATTAGAGGCTAGGGATAATTCTCTTAGATTCATCAGATCTGTTGCTCTGCCCAAATTAGGAATAGTCTTTCGTTTAGATACATTTATGCTCAAGACCTCTAATTTACGAAGTTGTCGTATAGAATCAGGTATTTTTTTAATCAAGTTGCCACTAATTAATAGAGTTTCCAAGTTAGTTAGCTCTCCTATCCAATCAGGTAAGTTCTTAAACCGATTGTTAGATAAGTTTAATCTTTTCAAGGATTTTAAGTTTCGGATATTCTCTGGTATTTCCTTGAGTCTATTCGAATTTAGATTTAACTCTTCTAATAAGACCGAATCTCCTATATCACCGACAGATCCCAACTTATTAGTTCCTAAATCTAATTTTTTTAAATGTTCTAAGCCCTTCAAATCTGGAAAATGGGTCAAAGAACAATGCCCTAAAAATAAATTTTCTAACTGTGTTAGGTAAGATAATTTATCATAAGCCTTGAATAGCGTAAATCCAGCGGCAAAAGTCTTGATGTTATACAAGCTTGATAATTCAGATCTTGCTTGAATCTTATTTTTGTCAAAATCAATAGCTTGATGTTGTTTCAAAAAATCAATCAATGGTTGTACATCTTTGTATAGATCCATTAATAAATTTTGTGATTCAGCAAGATCCAAAGCTAATTCTATATTGACGGGTTCAGCTGTAGCTAATAATTCTCTGATCTTTCCTATTGGTGTCGTTTTATGATCCATGATAAATAGCGCCATTAACTGTATTTCTAGAAGCACCTGTCACTTCCCCTAAGGAGTTGGGTATTTCTTCTAAACGTAAAACACCCAGAAGTGCTATCAAAACTGCTTCTTTGTAATTGATATGTGAGGGGTTAGGTAGCACTAAATCCTTATCTAATAATTTGGAAAAATGACGTAAACGTTCTACTAAATAAGTATTATGTGTTCCTCCCCCTGTCAATAAAATAGAATTCGTTGTGGTATGGTTCAATCTATACATAGCATTTGCCAGCTCATGTACAATATGTTCTACTGCTGTACACAGTTTGTCCTGAACAGAACATTCATATTGCATATAAATAGGCAGAACTTCTTTGCGAATCCACTCATTACTCATAGATTTTGGTGGTTTTCTCTTATAGAAATTTGCTTTTTTTAGCTCCTCAAACAAAGGTTTTTCTACGTTTCCTGAACGTGCAATTATTCCATCCTTATCATACAACAAGTCCAGCTCAGCTGCTAAATGATTCAGCACTTGATTAGCATAACAAACATCAAAAGCTGTCCAAACACCTTTTCGACAAGTCGAAATATTAGCAATTCCACCCAAATTGATATAATGGTCATACTCAGGATATAGGTAATGGTCTGCTAGTGGCGCTAGTGGTGCTCCTTCCCCACCCAGTGCAATATCATGACTCCGAAAATCACTAATTACGCGGTTTTTCGTTAATGCTGCCAAGGCTGCTCCACTCCCAATTTGGCTACTGAATCGACGATCAGGGTCATGAAAGATAGTATGCCCATGAGAAGCAATGAAATCTATTGTTTGAATGGTATGTTGTTCAATAAATGTATTGACCAACTCTGCCATATAGTATCCAAAATACATATCTGTTTTGGCAAAAGTCAAGGCATTTTGAGTAGGCAAAGCTTGCAAACGGGCTTTCCACATAGGGGAAAAATCTAGCGTGTCTGCAAGCAAGATTTTCCAATCTTGTACCTTATTATTTTCCCATTTCAGTTGGCAATAAGCCAAATCTAATCCATCTAGAGAACTTCCAGACATTAATCCAATTGCATGATAAATCTTCTCTTTCACGATTAAAAGTTAAAAATGAATAATTAAAAATAGAATGACGAATGGAACCTAGTATTTCAATGCCATATCAAAGTAATATCAGATTTTTTTAATTATTGTGGTAGATATTAATATAGGCCTCTTTCGGAATAGGAAATGCTTTGATCTGATAACAAGCTTTATTCAACATAGAAAAATTCTCATCTGGAAACTTGGCAAATAGCCTTGCATTCCAATGCACTTGCTCTATAAAACCCTCTCCGAGTATCAGCCCAATTTTTGAATAATCTCCCCAGAAATATTCCTCTAATAAAGGTATAATCTGTAAACGAAATACTTCTTGTAGCTCTGCAAAAGTACCAATATTCATAAAATAAGCTTGCCCCAAATAATGCTCCTTATCCAGAAGAATCTGAATGCGTTGATTAATACACTTGAGCGTTTTTTGTAGATTAATTCCTTCCAAATCTTCTGACAATAAAGCAGCTTGTGGAGCTAGTTCCTCGAAATGAAACCTTCTTCTTAGCGCCATATCTAGACGTTCTGTATTTCGGTCGGCACTATTCATCGTTCCTATTAAATATAAGTTGGAAGTAAGGCTAAAAAGCTCTTTGGAATAAGTCAACTGTAGGGCGATAGCTTGAGATTGGTCTCTGCGCTTGTCCAGCTCTAACAAAGTAATTAATTCCCCAAAAATAGTTGCAATATTCCCTCTATTAATCTCGTCAATAATTAATACATAACGCTTGGAAGGATTTTGAGCTGCGCGCTCAGCCATTTGCTTAAAAATACCTGCTTGCAACTCGTAAACCACTTGTTCATTCTCTACCTTGGGTTTGATACCCTCCACAAAATCCTCATAGCTCATGGACTGATGAAAGGTCACAAAAGCAATTTGTTGATCTTTGATATATTGATCAAAACGACGCTGCAAAAGGATCTGAGCTTCTTGTCCTAATTCTGCTAAATTTTTATCCTCCACAATCCCAATTGCATAGCGAATACTGGTGTACGTTTTTCCAGTACCTGGAGGTCCATACAAAATCTGATTCAAGGGATACTTGGTCTTTTGCATTGCATTATAGGCAATAATATCTTCCGATAAATGCTTGGCTAAAACCTCTTGTTGGTAAATATCTTCCTCGGTGTAATCCCAAAGGATCTTTAGATCAGCTTGATTCAGTAGAAAGTACAAATAACAAGTATAATTATCTGCTAATTGCACCTTTATATCAAAAGCCTCAAAGCTTGAAAACAACTGTTTATCGAACTTTTCAACATCATATGCTTGGTCTAGTAAATTTCGGCTTAGGCGAGCTTGTTCTTCCTCTTTTAGGAATAAAACGTGCTGAGAAGGATCATCCAAATAGAGCAAAATTCGTTGAACAATTGGTAATAAGCCCTCTACTTTTTCTCCCTCTTGTTTATATTGAATACAATTGCTCAACCAATGTGGAAACCATAATTTGAATGTTCCCAAAGTTCGTTTTGGCGCATCGGTACTAAAAACTTTTTTGTGCAATGCCTTCTCATCTACATAGATTCCCAAACGTGCAATCAGTGTTGCTAATTGGTATGTTTTCTGATGCGATTTGACATGTTCTAAAAAAGAAGCAAAACCACCTTTATGACTCTGATATTCTTTTAAGAAATGTGTATAGAATTCATTGGTTGCTTCAAAAGCTTGAAATTCTTTGAAAATCTGCTGTGCCTCTTTGAATAAAAACTGGGAAGATTCGGCTAATGCAATAAAATTAGGTTGCTTCCTTAATCTATCTAAGGTATTCTTTATAAGCCGTTTATATTTCAACTGCATAATAAAACAAGGTAAGTTGAGTTAGTAGTTCGTAGGTGTTCAGCTTCGCTAACCCCGAAGGGCTCAACGCAGTTAACCCCGAAGGGCTCTGCAAAGCAAAAATTAAAAAATAAACGAACTATCATTGAGTATTAGAAAGATTAAATCAAAGAGAAGAAAACGACAACCGCTACAAATACAAAAAACATAACTACCAAAAACATATAATTGGTATTTCCCCGATAAATCTCATACATAATCTCCAATAAATCAATCCATTCTCTTCGAGAAGCTAAGCCTTCGCGAGCTACAAAAAAATATTTTCGGTGACCTTTTGAAGCATGATCACCATGCTTTTTGAGAATAAAGAAATTTTCATTCAAGAAAACCCTATGATAAAGCTCATGTTTTCCTGCAAATTGAATAATAATTCCTCCAATATCATATCTCCAAGCACCTGTAGCAATATCACCATCCAAGATACGCCAATACTCTCCACCTTCACGAAAAATATGCAAAACAGATTCTTGAAAATTCACATCATCCCTAACTTCTCTCCAGCGTTGGTTCATATAAAATTCAGGCTCATTCAAATCCTCACTAAACTGCCCTACATAACGCATGACATAATCAATTCCCTCATCAAGAGAATCAAATTTAGGCAACTCAGTATTAAATGAATTTACAATATTGGATATAAAACTCATATAAAATTAACTAGGTTAAGAATAACATTGGCTCACTATTCCTATAAATTTAAGTTATCTATACAAAATAAGAAAGCTGTTTCAAAACTATCTTTAACGAAAATTAGCCGCACCTTTAAATCTTAAGGAATAAGTATAAAACCTACTCATTAAAACTCAAAGTAAATGCGGCTAAATCTATATATTAAATTGATCAGTGAACTGTGATCAGATTATTCATCTTAACCTAACCGTTCATAGAATACAAGAACTCTTCGTTAGACTTAGTACCTTTCATTCGATTGATCAAGAAATGCATTGCTTCATCTGTATTCATATCTGCAATATGACGACGCAACAACCACATTCTACTCAAGGTTTCATCATCTTGAAGCAAATCATCGCGGCGCGTACTTGATTTAATCAAGTCAATAGAAGGATAAATACGCTTATTAGCCAGTCTACGATCTAGTTGTAACTCCATATTACCCGTTCCCTTGAATTCTTCAAAAATCACCTCATCCATTCTAGATCCTGTATCAATCAAGGCAGTTGCCAAGATAGTCAAAGAACCACCATGCTCAATATTACGAGCTGCTCCAAAGAACTGCTTAGGCTTGTGTAAAGCATTCGCTTCAACACCACCCGAAAGTACCTTACCACTAGCTGGCGCAATGGTATTGTGTGCTCTTGCCAAACGTGTAATCGAATCCAAAAGGATTACTACATCATGGTGACATTCTACCAAACGTTTTGCTTTTTGCAATACGATATCAGCCACACGCACATGATTTTCTGGACGAGCATCGAAAGTAGAACCAATAACCTCTGCACGTACACTACGTTGCATATCGGTTACCTCCTCTGGACGTTCATCAATCAACAAAATAATCAAGTAACATTCTGGATGATTATGCGCAATAGAATTAGCAATATCTTTCAATAAAAAAGTTTTACCACTTTTGGGTTGTGCCACAATCAAACCACGTTGTCCCTTACCAATAGGTGTAAACAAATCAATCATTCGAGTAGACAAATGTCTAGGATCTCTAGCATTGATAATCGTTAACTTTTCGTTTGGAAACAAAGGTGTTAAATGATCAAAATGGACACGGTCTCTGATCTCATCAGGTCTCCACCCATTGATCTTACCCACTTTCAACAGAGCAAAGTATTTTTCTCCTTCCTTGGGAGGTCGGATAGCGCCTTGTATAGTATCTCCTGTTTTTAGTCCGAATAATTTGATCTGAGAAGGCGAAACATAGATATCATCAGGTGAAGTTAAATAATTATAATCTGCCGAACGCAAAAAGCCATAGCCCTCTGCCATCATTTCTAAAACACCCTCTCCTTCAATAACCCCATCTAAGTCAATGTTAAAGCGCTGATTCTCCTTTCTTCTCCCATTCGGACGATCTCCTTTGTGATCATCCTTTTGTTTTCCTCCACGAGAAGAAATCTTAGGATTACTACGATTAGGCTTCTTTGCATTATTATTTCTTCTTGATGAAGGACGTTCTCTTTCTACTGGCATTTTTTTATTTTTATCTTCACGATTATCTTCTTTATTTTTTCTCTTGGGAGCTCTAGGTGCAGTTACTTTATCTTCTATTGCCTCTTCTTTTTTCTGATTAGAGTTCTTTTTAGAAGTCTTTTGCTTAGTCTCTACCTCAGCTGCCTCAGGTGAAGCTCCTTTATCTTGAATAGGTTGACTATTCTCTTGGGCTGGTTTACTAGCAATCGCTTTTGCCTTCCGGATCTTGTTTTTCGGACGTTTGCTAGCATCTGCTTCCGAATCACTTTCAGCAGGGGAAGTAGTAGTCTTGTCCTGAGTACTTGGTTCTTGAGTATCATCTTTTCTAAGTGCTTGTGCATCTAAGATCTCAAAAATCAAATCCTTCTTTGTTAACCTCTTGTAGCCTTTCATTTCTAATTTTTCGGCTATCTCTCTCAGTTCAGGAACTAACATTTCCCTCAATTGGCTAATTTTATAATCCATAAAATAAGGTAGGTTAAGAAATTATAATATGATCTAACAATTATGGTTTGTGTTTATTCTAGCACTCACAAAACGCTGTGGAGCACATGCACTCTTTCCTATAGATCGTATTTATATATTAATAAGATTAATTTATTTTCAGTAATTGGCTTATTTAGCTTTGGGATATCCCAAAATAAGCTAATTATAAGGTTTATATTTTAGGTAATTTCAAGTACACAGGTAAGTGTCTTTGATTTTCTAAAATCAATATTTTCGCAGGGGAATTATGACAAGGTAGTGTATTTACTAATGTAAGGTGACAGATCTCAGCCAACTAAGGCATACAATGGTCACAATGCTAAGTTACACTGTAATGTGATTAAAAAATAAACTAGATGTAAATATAACTTAAAAGAAAATTTTGAAGCAAAACCAAATTTATTGTGCTTATTGTGCTCTACTACCGCCTAAACTACAGTAATGTCTTTTGTAAACTTCAGTACAGCCCTGAAAGGGCTTCACAAAATAGAAAGGCTGATTAACTGAACTATAATAATAATTGTGATTTCTTTTCTTCCGATTCTCTATTTATGTATCTAATTAAAAGGCAGTAATATTGCTATGTAAATGAATTGTAAAAAAATTGTTTGTCTGAAAGAATGAATGGAAGTTCGAACGAAAATGTTACTGAAAGATTTAACGTCTTTTTTCTCAAAATGTTGTTATGGACTCCTCTATACTCTTTTTCGCAGTTTCAAACAAATAATAGTTTATTGCTATTTATTGCTAACACCTCTTACACACTGTTCATAATAACGATGTGCATTCTAATAGAGTTTCTTTGGCTAGAAATGAATTTATGCAACAAAAATACACTTTATTTTTAAATTCGATACTATATTTACGAATAATATCAAAGTTTTCTCACGAAGTGCCAAAAAAAGCATTTAAATATAAGTTTTTTAATAACTTCGACCCTAAATTTAGCTTACATGCAACTATTTTTAGCTTAAAACTATTGTGTGTATTAATATATACCAATCAAAGATACTATATTTTAATAACTTTGACTTTACAAAAACCATAGTAATTACTGAATTATGTTATCTGTCAATTTTATCCGACAAGAAAAAGAGCGTGTTCTACGTAGTTTAAAAATACGTAATGAAGCGAACGCTGAAGCAAAGATCGAAAACATCTTTGCATTAGATGATGAACGAAAACGCCTACAAAAGGCGCTGGATGATTCACGTGCAGAATTGAAAAAAGTTTCCAAGACAATTGGTAAACTTAAAAGAGAGAAGAAAGAAGAAGAAGCTAAAAAAGCTCAAGAAGCAACTAGTAATATTAAGGATAAAATCTCCGAGTTAACAGAATCGTTAAGTTCAACAGAAGACAAACTAAAGGAAGCTTTATTAGGTATGCCTAATGCTGCTCATGCTGATGTACCTCCTGGTCAAAGTGATGAGGATAATGAAGTATTGCAAGAATGGTCAGCAGACTTACCTGTTTTGGGTGATGACGCTAAACCTCACTGGGAATTAATGAAGGAATATCGCCTAGTAGATCAGGAAACTGGTGCCAAGCTTTCTGGTGCAGGTTTTATGTTATATGAAGGCAAAGGTGCAAGATTACAAAGAGCCTTAATCAACTTTTTCTTGGATGAAGCAGAGAAGGCAGGTTATAGAGAGCATATGCCGCCTTTGGTTGTAACAGAAGATACCGCTAGAGCTACAGGTCAATTACCTGACAAGGAAGGTCAAATGTACTACATTGCTAATAATACATCTAGTGCACGTTTGTACTTGATTCCAACAGCAGAAGTACCTTTAACTAATATATATAGAGATGCGATTTTAGACGAGGAAGATTTACCAATTCGTTTAGCGGGTCATACACCTTGTTTCCGTCGCGAGGCAGGCTCTTATGGTGCTGATGTAAAAGGATTGAACCGTGTACATCAGTTTGACAAGGTAGAAATTGTTCAGATTCAACATCCTGAGCGTTCTTATGAAACTTTGACTGAAATGTGCAAGCATGTAGAAGGTTTGTTGCAAAAACTAGAATTGCCATACAGAATTTTGCGTTTATGCGGTGGGGATTTAGGATTTGCTTCTGCTTTAACTTATGATTTTGAAACCTATTCTGCTGCACAAAAACGTTGGTTAGAAGTAAGTTCTGTGTCTAATTTTGAAGAATTTCAAAGTAATCGCTTAAAATTGCGTTTCCGCCCCAAAGGCGAAAAGCGTAAGGTTTTAGCACATACCTTGAATGGTTCTGCATTGGCACTGCCACGTATCTTGGCTACTTTGATTGAGAATAATCAATCTCCTGAAGGAATTCGTATTCCAAAAGCATTGCAACCTTATACTGGTTTTGATCTAATCAAGGCT
>JAKVCT010000123.1 GCA_022448995.1 Saprospiraceae bacterium | reverse complement strand
GCAACAATTAATCCAACTACAGGTGTGTTAACTGGAACTTCACCGGGCACAGTCGAGGTTACGGCTACAGCCAATGATGGTTCTTCGGTTTCAGGTTCTACTATCATTACAATAGATGCGGTTTTAGTAAGTAGTATCAGTGTACAAGGACAGAGTGGCCTAAGCAATGTGGATGTAGGAAGTACTTTACAAATGGAGGCTACTGTTTTGCCCGTTAATGCTACTAACCCGAGCGTAACATGGTCAGTAGTGAATCAAACAGGCTCGGCAACAATTAATCCAACCACTGGTATACTAACCGGAACATCACCAGGTACAGTCGAGGTTACAGCTACAGCCAATGATGGTTCTTCGGTTTCAGGTTCAACTATAATTACGATTGATGCGGTTTTAGTAAGTAGTATCAGTGTACAAGGACAGAGTGGCCTAAGCAATGTGGATGTAGGAAGTACTTTGCAAATGGAGGCTACTGTTTTGCCCGTTAACGTTACTAACCCGAGCGTAACATGGTCAGTAGTGAACCAGACAGGTTCGGCAACAATTAATCCAACTACTGGTGTGTTAACTGGAACATCACCGGGCACAGTCGAGGTTACGGCTACAGCCAATGATGGTTCTTCGGTTTCAGGTTCAACTATAATTACAATTGATGCGATCTTAGTAAGCAGTATTACAGTACAAGGGCAAGGGGGAGCAAGTACGGTCTCAGTGGGGAGTACCTTACAAATAGAGGCTACTGTTTTACCAGCTAATGCGACTGATCCAAGTGTAACCTGGTCAGTATTAAATCAAACAGGCTCGGCAACTATTAATCCAGCTACTGGTGTGTTAACTGGAACATCACCGGGTACAGTCCAGGTTACGGCTACAGCCAATGATGGTTCTTTAGTTTCAGGTTCAACTGTAATTACTATCATTATTACTAATATCCCTGTTACGGGAATCACTGTTCAATCCCAAAATGGATTAACAAGTGTAGCAACTGGAAATACTTTGCAGATGGTTGCTACGGTGACCCCAGCCAATGCTACTGATCCAAGTGTAACCTGGTCAGTAGTAAATCAAACAGGCTCAGCAACGATTGATCCAGTAACAGGTTTATTAACTGCAGGTACAGCAGGAACAGTCCAGGTTATTGCTACAGCCAATGATGGCAGCACAGTTACAGGCACTTTAATAATTACTATTGTTCCTACGACTGTTTTAGTAAGCAGTATCAGTGTACAAGGACAAGGTGGACAAAGCAATGTGGATGTAGGAAGTACCTTGCAAATGGTTGCTACTGTTTTACCTGCCAATGCGACTAATCCGAGCGTAACATGGTCAATAACGAATCAGACAGGTTCAGCAACGATTGATCCTACTACTGGAGTACTAACCGGAACATCACCGGGCACAGTCGAGGTTACGGCTACAGCCAATGATGGTTCTTCGGTTTCAGGTTCAACTATAATTACGATTGATGCAGTCTTGGTTACTAGTATTACAGTACAAGGACAAGGTGGACAAGCTGTGGTAACTGCAGGAAACACCTTACAAATGGAGGCTACTGTTTTACCTACAAATGCCACAGATCCAAGTGTTACTTGGTCAGTGGTGAACCAGACAGGCTCAGCTAGTATTAACTCTGCAACAGGAATGTTAAGTGCTAGTAGCCCAGGTACAGTGGAGGTGATCGCTACAGCGAATGATGGATCAGGTATTACAGGTTCTACTATTATTGCAATTGATGCAATTCTAGTAAATAATATTACGGTGCAAGGGCAAGGTGGACAAACTAATATTAATGCAGGAAGTACTTTACAAATGGAGGCTACTGTTTTACCAGCTAATGCTACAGATCCAAGCATAACTTGGTCGGTGAATAATCAAACAGGTACAGCAAGTATAGATCCTGTAACAGGAATACTATCGGCAAGTAGTGCAGGTACAGTCGAAGTTGTGGCTACAGCCAATGATGCATCTGCTACAACAGGTTCTACGATTATTACGATTGATGCAGTTTTAGTATCAAGTATTACGGTACAAGGACAAGGTGGACAAAGCAATGTTCCTTCTGGCAGTAACTTGCAAATGGAAGCAACTGTATTACCTACAAATGCCACAGATCCAAGCGTAACTTGGTCAGTAGTAGATATAACGGGCTCTGCAACGATTAACCCAAGCACGGGCTTGTTGAGTGCAGCAACGCCAGGAACGGTTGAGGTTACGGCTACAGCGAATGATGGTTCGGGTATTACAGGATCTGTCACTATAACTATAGATGAAATTTTGATTACTAATATTGTAGTGCAAGGTACAGGTGGACAAACTACTGTAACCATAGGAGGTACTTTATTGATGGAAGCAATTATTACACCTGCTAATGCTACTAACCAAACTATGACTTGGTCTGTAACAGCTATAACAGGTTCTGCAAATATCAATGCAACTTCTGGTGTCTTATCTGGATTAACTGCAGGAACTGTAGAAGTTACGGCTGCAGCGAATGATGGTTCGGGTATTACAGGTTCGGCAGTGATAACAGTAGTGCAAGGAAATGTTTTAGTTACCAATATTGCTGTTCAAGGGCAAGGAGGGGCAAATAATATTCAATCAGCAGCTACCTTACAAATGGAAGCGATTATTACTCCTGCAATTGCAACAAACCAAAGCGTAACTTGGAGCGTAACTCCAGGAACAGGTACAGCATCTATTAATACTGTTTCTGGGATGTTGACAGGAGGTAATGCTGGAACGGTAACGGTAACGGCCACAGCCAACGACGGTTCGGGTATTACAGGGTCTGCTACAATTATCATCACACCAATTTTTGTTACTTCAATCTCAGTGCAGGGGCAGGGTGGAACAACCAATATTCCAACCGGAATACAATTGCAGATGGAAGCAACTATATTACCAACCAATGCCACGGATCCAAGTATCACATGGACGGTAGCCAATGGAACAGGAACAGCAACGATCAATTCTGTTACAGGAGTATTGACCGCAGGTACACAAGGAACAGTAACGGTAACTGCTACAGCTAATGATGGTTCAGGTATTACTGGCTCAACTGTTATTCTAATTGATCCTGTATTGATTACGAATCTGACTGTACAAGGACAAGGTGGTCAAACTAGTATTAATACGTTGGGAGGAAATCTTCAGATGGAGGCTATTGTTATTCCTGCCAATGCTAGTAATCAGTTATTGACATGGAGTATAGATGATCCTTCTCTAGCGTTAATTAGCAGCAATGGTTTGTTAACAGCTTTAGCCAATGGTACTGTGACCGTAACGGCAACTACTAATGATGGTTCTAATCTGAGTGCTTCTGCTATAATAAATATAACGGATCAGAATATAGCTGTACAAACCATTACGGTAGATGGTCAAGGTGGGATTGATTCGATTACTGCGAATGGAGGTACCTTACAAATGGTAGCAACTGTTTTGCCTGTCAATGCAACTGTTACTGATGTAACCTGGTCGGTAGACAATGCTGCGATCGCCTCTATTGATCAAAACGGAGTGTTACAAGCCTTTACAAATGGTGTGGTAACCGTAACCGCGACAGCCAATGATGGTTCAGGTATCAGTGGTACTAAACAAATCACGGTGTTGAATCAAGGAGCTACTGGAGTTATTCTTGTTAATAATATTCAGGTATTGGCAAGTGGCGGATCAAATAGTATTTCTGTCGATAATGGTACCTTACAGATGTTTGCAATTGTATTGCCTGTAAACGCCACAAATTCTGATATTCAATGGAGTGTATCTGATCCTAGTATTGCTTCTATTGATCAGAATGGATTATTACAAGCAGTATCTGATGGAACGGTCTTAGTTGTTGCATCTGCTCTTGATGGTTCAGGTATTTCCGGAACATTAGTAATTACGGTGAGTAATCAGACTACTGTAGCAACTCAAACGATTGAAAATACCGAAGATTCATGGACATTATATCCCAATCCTGTAAAAAATCAATTGATCTTAAATGCTCAGGATATTAGAGAGGGGGGAGATGCACAACTGGAAATCTTAGATTTACAGGGACGTGTACTGATGCAAAAGACCATGTACATCCAACAAGGAAGTCAGCATATTGAGGTTGATCATATTGAACAATTGCGGGCAGGTGTATATGTATTGAGTGTAACAAAGGGAGATCAATATTTTGTACAGAAATTTGTAAAACAATAATCGGGTTCCTGATAAATTTTAGGAGGTTATTATCTTTCTCTTAGGTAGTAACCTCTTTTTTGTTTAAAGAAGTTATATGCATTGGATATGTAGTGCTTGATCTTGGTCTTATTATGATCCAATATCTGCAGGGTTGACAGAGAATTCGTGTATAAAACTGAGGAGAAGGAGAAGACATTTTTATTCTATCTTGATATGGGATGAGTTCGTCTAAAAAGAATGGCCTGTAGATAGAATATCTAGCAGATAGAGAACCAGTTTTGTGTATAAAGTGTTATTTTTGGTGATTATTGATAAGTATTTATTTTGACTAATTTCTAGTCAGCTATTTACTTATAATAACATGCAAAGTGCTCAGCGAAGTTAACCCTGAAAGGCTCAGCGAAGCTAAAAGAGGTTCAAATTGATCAGAATTATCTAAATTTCTGCATTAAATCTAATTCTTAAATAACTTCTATTAATTAGTTGTTAGGAATGTAGGAGCTAAGGAAAATGCTCAGCTAATTTCTATTACAGAGTGCTTAGGCGAAATTTTAAAAAATAAAATGATAACTATATGTTTGGGAGAGTAAGAAAATGGATTGGAAGAGGAAGCATTAAAATGCGTTTGAAAACCCTAAAAACCTATCCAGATAATGTTGAAACAGTGAATGGAGATCTAGAGTTCATAGCAAAAGGAACTCAAACCGTAAGCTATATTCGCATTAAATTGATTGAAAAATACATACGAGGAAGAGGAGAGCATGTACAAGTAGATGAGTATGAGCTAGGGCGCTGGATCTATGATGAACCTTTGGAAGTACCATCAGATGAACCTTATTATTTGCGATTTAAATTGCCATTTGAGTTTAAGAAATCAAATGTGGATAAGTTAGCTGCTTCTAATTTTTTGGGACGAGGTATTGCTAACTTAGCTAAGTCATTTAAGGGAATACGCTCTACGTATCGCTTGGAAGCAGAGGCTATTGTTGAAGGGTTTACGAGTTCAATTACCGATCAGCGAAAGATTAGTTTTGGTAAGATTGATTTTGAAAAGCCTGATACAGCATCTTAGAATCAAGCGTTTGGGAAGACTACTTCAAAAAAACATTTTGTAATACTATCCACAATTGCTTTTTGAGTTGTTGGTTTTCCGCAATCTGTTGTAATGGATCTGCGAAAATTAGAGTTTTGCCCTGATATGAGACAGCCTTGTACTTTACATGATTTTGAGTGAGGTGATTGATTAGTTGTTTTGGAAGAGTAATAAAAAATAAGATTTGTTTTGCTTGAAGTTCTTTTTGTAGATGTTCAAATTGTAGCCTATCAATCTCGTCACTTTTTACCAAAGCAACATCTATCTGAATATCATAGTTGATTGCTGCAAGAATTTTTTTTAAGAATTCTATTTGCTTCTCCGTAATATTAGAATTGACTAAGAGTAATAATTGTTTCTTGTTTTTACCTAAAATAGTATAGCTAGGTTTTTGACTGCTCGGAATCGTAGAGGGGGTAGGAGTTCTAGGCTGATTATTTAAGGGATAAAGGTCAAAATTGAAAAAACTAAGAATAGGTGTATGATCGGAAGTTTTCATGAAAACACTACTTTTTAGATAAGATGAGTCGGACAAAAATACGTCAAAATTATCAGAGATTAGTCTATTTTCTTTTTTTTGACAAAAAAATAACCTTTTTTGAATGAAAATTTTGTTTGAAAACTGATTTATCTAAAAAAATAAAATTTTATATATTTAAATCTAGTTTTGTCAAAATTTTATTATGTTTGCAGAAAACAATACAAAAAAATTTTTGTATAATATGTATGGTAGGTTTCTAAATTATTAAATCTGCCCTAAAAGGATTATATTAAAACGGGTTGACTAATGTAGATTACGGTTCATTTAGAAAATGGACTTTAATCAAAAAACAACCAAGATATTACAATTTGTAGGTAGCAATCCAATAAAAAAGCGGCAAGAATATGATCCAATTATTTTAATTAGTGTTAATGAATAAAGTTTACGACGAGATTACTTTGTAGAGTCTTTATTGATTGATATCTACTCCCGTTTCATTAGATCATTGTGAGCCTACATTTATTTCTTAATTCCCAAAAATCGTATGTTTATGGAATATCCATTCGAAATTCAAATGACAAAGAATTCTCGACTAGAAGGTTTAGATTTATCTAGTTTACCATTCGGACGCACCTTTTCCGATCACATGTTTGTTGCTGATTACAAAGATGGTAAGTGGCAGGATTGTAAAATCGTACCTTATGGACCTATTTCTTTTAACCCTGGGTTGATGGCCTTGCATTATGGACAATCTATTTTTGAGGGAATGAAAGCAAATGTCAGTAAAACTACAGGCGAACCTGTTCTTTTCAGAGCAGACAAACATTTTCAGCGAATCAACAAATCTGCAGAACGTTTGGCAATGCCACAAGTACCAGAAGAAGTTTTTATGAAGGGTTTGGAAACCTTAGTTAGCATCGATAAGGGATGGATTCCAAACTATGAAGGGAGCGCTTTATATTTGCGTCCTTTCTTATTTGCTACAGATGAGTTTTTGGGTGTACGCCCTTCTGATACCTATCGATTTATGATCTTAGCTTGTCCTGTTGGACCATATTATCCCAAACCAGTACGTATTTTGGTAGCTCAGAAATATGTACGTGCATTTCCTGGAGGGGTTGGTTTTGCAAAAGCTGCTGGTAATTATGCTGCTTCGTTAAAACCTGCCAAGATTGCAAAATCAGAAGGATATGATCAGATCTTATGGTTGGATGGTCAAGAATTCAAATATCTACAAGAGTGTGGAACAATGAATATTTTTGCTGTAATTGGGGATACGGTAGTGACTCCTCCTACTGGAGATACCATCTTGGATGGAGTGACCAGAGACAGCTCTATTCAGTTATTGAAGGCAATGGGCAAAAAGGTTGAAGAGCGACCTATTTCCATTAATGAGTTGTTACAAGCACAGGCGGATGGTAGCCTAAAAGAGATGTTCGGAACAGGAACCGCAGCAGTAGTATCTCATGTAGAAACCTGGGCATATCAAGGAACTGATTATCCTTTGCCTGCTATTGAAGATAGAGTGGTAGGGCCTGTCTTGAAGAAGACTTTGGAAGATTATAAGAATAATGCTATTGAAGATACTATGGGATGGATTAAGCCTGTGAAAGAGCTTGTTAATGTCAAGTAAGTAATTGGTGGAATTATAGAATGGATGTGCTATTAGTCGGAAGAGTACAGTCCTGATAATTCTTCTTCTTAGACAATTAAGAACTGTTGTATGAAGGGGATGTCCCAAAGAATAGTTTGCAAAAATGAACTCAAATATTATTTGAGTTCATTTTTATTTTAGGGTGTTTAGCAGCGCTCAGCGCTGCTGGATTCAGTATTACTGAATCCAGCTACCTTCGAGGATTAGATTTGGAATAAGGTTTTTAGAGAGCTTACCAAACAATTTTCAAATTTCGATTTTGATAAGTGCCTCTATTCCTTAATTCTGCCTGCTCTTTTCTCAAATCTAAAACTTTCTTGTAGATATACTCTCTATCTTTTGCAGCCAATTGCCTAGAGAATTTACTTCCCTTCAATTTAATATACTGAATACTCCAAGGTAGACGACTCAAACCTGCTTCAAAATCCTCAAAATCTGTAAAATCTAAATAGAGCTCATTGAGATAAGTATTTCTCAAATCAGGTAACTCTTTGATATTCGTTCGACTTAGACGTAAAATTTTTAGATTTATCCATTGACTTAAGTCTTCATCGACTCTACAGATTGGATTATAAGAAAGATTTAACTCCCGGATTTGTCTTTTTCCTATCAAGAAATTAGGAAACGTCAAAAGCTGATTATTTTGTAGGTGAATATGTGTTAGATAAGGACTATCTAGCTGTTGTGGTAGACCTTCATTTTCTAATAAATTTTCATTTAAGAATAAAGTATTTAGTTTTTGAAATTTTTGAGTGGAAAGATCAATTTTCTGTAACTGATTATACTGGAGATGTAGATTCCTCAGTTTGGGTAAATAATTATCTGAGTTCCAAGATCTAATAAAGTTATTATTTAAGGTTAAAGTATGTAACTCTTCTAAGCTCAAGCCTTGGATCTCTCCTTGGATCTGATTATTGGATATATGTAGAATTTTTAAGCCTTGTAAAATACTCTGAAAAGAGGGAAGCTTTTTTAGATGATTATAATTAAGATTAAAAACCCTAATATGTTCCAAGGAAGCTAAATGGTCTAAGAAATTAGAGTTTTTTTCATTATTCAGGTGATTATTTGACAAATCAATATGATAGAGTGACGAACAATGTTTTAGACCTAAGGGGATATGTTGTAGACCAAAGGAATTTAGGCCCACAAAATTAGCTTTTTGGGTTTTCAATGTACGTAGACAGCGGAAAGAGCCATAAGGATAAAAGGGCGCAGAAATTTCTTGAGCAATTTTATCCTTATGGGCTAAAAAAATGAGGTTACCTTGATAAGGTTGACTCCACAAAACTTCTGGAAAATCAAACTCTAAAAACAGTTGTAGCCCCAAGAGTTGATTGATTTTTTGTTCTGATTGGAGTAAAAGTCTTAAATTGTTGATAGCGTCTTGATTCATATTATACCTAATATACAAAATCTATTTAGTTTAATACTATGTGTACATACAAAAAGAAGTCAAAAATTTGTTAAATCTTTGTAAAACAATAGGTTCTGATTTTTTTGTTTATAGAGTTAGAAATAAATTGGAGAAATGGTTCAACAGTCATGCAGTGGAGAAAAATTAAAAAATAAGAAACTAAAAGCTCTTAATTAATTTTATACTTGCAATATCGAACTATTATTTGTATTTTAGTTCGAAATTGACTTTATTAACAATAAGCAAAAAATTCATTCATACTACAATCGTATTATCTATGAAAGATCTAAAGTATTTATTAGCATATGTAATTCCTCTCACCTGTATCTTGGGGCTTATTTTAGGAGGAATATGGTCTTTTTCGACTGCAATTTTTGGTTTTATTCTTATTCCCTTATTCGAATTAGTCACTCCTAATCTTACGGATAATTTAGATCCTCACCAGGAGGACTCTAAAGCTAAAGCTGTTCTTTTTGATATAATGTTGTATCTAAATTTACCCATTGTTTATGGGTTACTAGGGTATTATTTTTATACAATTTCACAGACAGAATTAGCAACATACGAAATTGTAGGAATTACTTCTGGTATTGGTATTTTATTAGGAACAAACGGAATTAATGTTGCACATGAGTTAGGTCACAGAGATACTAAGTTTGAACAATTTTTATCCAAGGCTCTGTTGCTACCAGAGTTTTATATGCATTTTTTTATTGAGCACAATAGAGGACATCATCGCAGGGTAGCTACTCCAGAAGATCCTGCAACTTCGCGTTATGGAGAAATTTTATATACTTTTTGGTTCAGAACGGTGATCGGTAGTTATCTAAGTGCTTGGCGCTTGGAAATACAGCGGCTCAAGCAGGAAAATCAGTCTTTTTGGAGTTGGCATAATGAAATGTTGATGTATCAAATTATCCAAATAAGCTATGTGCTTATTTTAGGTTTTAGTTTTTCTTGGACAATCGTATTATTTGCTTTTATGGTGGGAATTATAGGTTTTCTTCTATTGGAAACCATCAACTATGTAGAACATTATGGATTGATGCGTGAGCAGAAAGCATCGGGTCGTTATGAGCCAGTCAATATGTGTCATTCTTGGAATTCTGATCAGATTTTAGGAAGAATCATGTTATATGAGTTGACACGCCACTCTGATCACCATTACAAGGCTAATAGGAAATATCAAGTTTTGCGTCATTTTGAAGAAAGCCCACAACTACCAATGGGCTATCCTTCCTTGGTTTTATTGGCTTTGGTTCCTCCGCTGTGGTTTTGGGTAATGAACCCAAGAGTAGAATATTATAGAAAAGATAGAGTGAGTCCAAAGGTTTTGGCAGCTCATTAAGTAATGTGTAACGTAAATAGTTGAATGTTCTTTGACGGAGGGTTAGCTTCGCTGAATCTTTTATTGGGGTAGAGCCCTTCGGCAGGGGGGTTTTAGATATTGCATCGGTACAAGAAATATCAAATTGCAGCGGCGTATTTTAATGCGCCGTCACAAAAATATCAATGCACCAATAAAAGATTCGATTAAAAAAATATTTTAAAATTTATATTACAGACTATTTACTCACCTAAACGGTCGACCTGTAAACAAATTATACGATAAATTAACTTGGAGAATAGTATACCAATCCTTACCCGCACTTCCTCTAGGCACATTCGTTTTATCAATTTGGTTCCCATCAACATCATAAGAGCGATTAGACAAAGCTGCCGCCAAAAGACCATTTTCTCTCTTTAGTATTTCTGGATCAACATAATCCAAACTTACATCATCAATATAATCTGTAAACGTTTTACGTAGACCAAATTCAAGATTTAGATTTAACTTTTTATTCAGACCAACAGTCAGTCCAGCCCCAAAAGGTATAGCCAATTGGGTACGCTTATAAACCCGACGATCAGGATAAGTACTACTACCTTGGCCTTCGGTACCTAGCGGTTGTAGAGCGATCCATTCACCTTGATATTCCGTTTTAGGATTGAAGTGAAACAGTGCAATGCCAGCAAAAGGATAAACAGTAAAAGCTGTTTTCCCTTTTTCAGGTTTGTAAGGAATAATATTGAATTGACCAATCAGATTCCATTCAAATAAGGAAGACTTAAAACTCAAATTACGTTCATAGCGACCCGTGCCTATGGCTGAATTCTGATCATTACCTGCAAGTTGACCTAAGATAACTTGAGTTTTAGCGACTAATCTAGGCGAAAAGTTATACTGATAACCTAGATTAGCGGCTACTCTAGTTTCTAAGAAAAACTGCTGAGGAGGCACCAAATCACCTAAGTAATTGCTAGTGCCTAGTCCAAAGCTAATGGAACTATATTGTGCTATACCTAAGGTATGGAATAGAAGTACTATAATAGAAATCTGTACGTATTTCATATGATCATTAGTGATAGTCAATAAATTTTAGAACCATTTATGAGGTATAAACTTATATTTTTTCTTTTTCTTTGGTTTTTTACGAGTTTTAAACATTGGAAACTTATACAAATTGACACCTACCATAACTTGCATAAAGGTATACCAATCTTTGGCAGGTAAACCACGTGGTTCGTCCAACAACTCTATTTGATTGCCATTGGCATCAAGCATACGATTAGAGAGAGCTGCCGCCAATTGACCATTTCCTGCCTCTAACTCATTTAGGGGAACATATCCTATGCTGATATCATCAATATAATCGGTAAAGGTTTTACGCCAGCCATATTCTATAGAAATATTGACACGTTGAGAGAGCGAAAAGCGAATTCCACCACCAAAAGGCATAGAAAACTGAGTACGTTTATATTTTCTGCGGTTGGGATAGTTACTCATGCCTTGCCCCTCTGTTCCCAAGGGTTGAAGTTCTACCCATTCGCCCTGATAATAAGCTTTAGGATTGGTATGAAAGACAGCAGTACCTAGATAAGCATAAGGTACAATAGGTCGGAACTTTTTGGTAGGTAAAAAGGGAAGTGGACTGACCTGTACGATTGTAGCAGACTCAAAGATATTAGATTTGAAATGTAAATTGCGCTGTCTACGTCCAGAGGCTGCCGCTGAATTTTGGTCATCACCTGCAATCTGCCCATAAATAAAACTAGTTCGTATTCCTACATATGGGTTGGGATGAAACTGATAATAAGTGCCTCCTGCAAAACGCATTTCTAAGAAAAACTGTCCTTGTGGGACTAAATCGCCTAGATAATTACTCGTTCCTGAGGTTAGGCCTACTTCGTGGTATTGTGCGAAAGAGAGTACATTGAATAGCAATATACTAGCAAATATACATGAAAACTTCATTTATATTATGTGTTTAGGTTACTGAGAGGAGAAAATAATGATGCTAAGGTGCAACGCTATGACATCATATTCATAAATTTTAATCGTGAAGTTGTCTGAAGATAATCTTCAAAATCTAATCTTCAAACAACTTATATTAGAATAATCTAAAAATTAGCCTGTGAAGTTTGATAATTCTTCTAAATTTTTTTTTGGCGTTTGATACCTCGTTATTTACGATTTACACTAGAATTAAGTCTTTTTCTGTAAAGGCTTGTCAATCAAATTTATGTGAAGTTTTATAGTCTATTGCTAAAAAACTGTTTTAGAAGGTAAAATCTATAATATATTGATAACCAATTTATAAGATTACTGCATGTTGATATTCTCTTCTTTATTAAATCCTTTGGAGATAGCTACTACATATTTAGTTCCAAAAATAAACAATAGTTTTTAGACTCTGATAATTACAGAGTATTTAAGTAGATAGCAACAATTAAATACAAATTAATTGTGTCCATCTACTTACTTACTTAGTGTATTTTTAATAATCTTTATTATCTAACATGATAGTTCGCTGATTTTTTAATTTTTGCTTTGCAGATCCCTTCAGGATTTTTATAAAAAACTACGAACCATTGCTAACACAAAATTACTACTTTGTATTTAAGTAGTCAAACAAAATGAGGATTCTCTCTTCGTGAAGATGTACTATTCATATTATAGAGATAGAGCTTCAACTAAGTTCCTTTTGTGATAAATCCCAAAATTGTATATCTTGCGCATTGATTTATAATTTTTTGTGTATATCAAGGTGATAACAATATGAATTTTACTATTCGTCAATTAAAAATGGAAGATACGGTCAACTTTGTTAAACTACTCAACAAAGTTGATGGAGAGAGCGACTATACATATTTTGAAGTTGGAGAACGTTCTACGACTCCTTTTCAAGTAGCAAGTAATTTAGCTACAGGACAGCAAACTATTTTTATTGCAGAATTAGCTGGTAGAATGGTGGGGCAGTTGTCACTCAATTTAAAAAAAGAAAAGTGCTTAGAACATTCTGCTTCTTTAGGAATTGTAATACTAAAAGCTTACTGGGGACAGGGGCTAGGACGTTTACTTCTAGATTATGCAGATGAATGGGCAAATGATCAAGGTGTAAGCCGATTGGAAGTAGAGGTAATGGCAGTGAATGATCGTGCTACAGCTTTCTTTTTACAAAACGGTTATGTAGAGGAGGGAACTCGCAGAAATGCAATTTGGTTGCATGGAGAGTATGTGGACGAAAAA
>JAKVCT010000122.1 GCA_022448995.1 Saprospiraceae bacterium | reverse complement strand
AAGGCTGCTTGAATTAAATACAAATTAATTGTGGCTATCTACTTAAGTAGGTGGACATAATTAATTTTATAATAACCTTAAAGGGCTCCACCTCACTTTCATTTATTGGCAAAATCAAGATACTATTTTAGTATTCTCTTATGAATTATCCATCTGTACCAGCCTCAATATATCGGCTCACACTTAGCATAATTCCTAGAGAAATACCCGTAAAAATCAGAGATGTACCTCCCATACTCACAAAAGGTAAGGTTAATCCAGTCACGGGAAACAACCCTACATTTACTGCCATATGGGCAAATGCCTGTATCACTAAACTTAGACAAAGTCCAATTGCTAACATTGCTCCAAAAGCCTTGGGGCTCCGAGTAACTAGTCGGATGCATCGAATCAGTAGTGTCAAATAAAGTGCAATAACAAGAAAGGCCCCTAAGAGTCCATATTCTTCTATGATAATACAGAATATATAATCTGAATAACCATGTGGTAAAAAATGCGCTTGTTCACCATTTCCAGGTCCTACACCCAAGATTCCACCTTTAGCAATGGCCATCTTGGCTTGTAATACTTGCATTTGTTCTTCTCCGCTGATAGCATCAGTTTGTGTAATAAATTCTTGCAGACGGTTGACCCAGGTATCTACACGAATAATAGGAAAGTATTCTGCCAAAGCTACCAGAATAGCAAAGACACCAATTCCAAGCATAAATAGAGTAAACACATCCCTCATCTGAACCCGTCCAATGAACATCAGAAGTAGACAAGTAAAGAATAGGATCATGGCTGAAGATAAATCTGATGGTGCAATTAGGATACAAACCAATAAGATCGGGACTAATAATTCTCCTACATTTACTTTTCTGTCTTGCATCAAGGAAATTGTCCGAGCAGTATATGTAATCAAGGCAATTTTAGCAAAATCTGAGGTTTGGAAGGTGATTCCAATATAAGGTATTCTAATCCAGCGGGTTGCATCATTGATTGTTGCTCCCAAGACTAATGTATAAAAGAGCAGAGGGATCGCAATAACCAATAGGATAGTCGATAGCCGGGCATAGCGCATGTAGTTAATCAAATGACAGATATACATCAAAATCAGAGCACCCATGAGTAGTACAATGTGCTTGATTAAGAAAGACTCTGTCTGAACACCTCCACGATTAGCTAAAGCTTCTGCTGAGCTATATACCGTAAGTATAGAAAATAAGGCAAGGATGGTGACACACATCCAAATCATCTTATCTCCTTGGAGAATTGCCGAAACTCTACTTCGTATGGTATTAAAATCCATTGCCATAATGCAAATACTATTGTTTTATATCAAAGGTGTTAACACAATTTATTGAAAGCCAATGATGGCAATTTGTGCTCAAACAACTTCATCGTCAGTAATTATTTTTTTTGTAGCAAACTACTTAAATACTCAATAATCATGGTTTCAGTCGATCAGTTTCCTCTTGAGCAGATGGATTCAGATTAATATTTAAATCTGTTTGGACGGTCACTCCTTTTTTTAGGATCTGAGCTTGTTGCAATAATAACTGCTTGAACTGCTCACCTCGATCTTTATAATTTTTGAATAAATCAAAACTAGCACAAGCAGGAGAGAGTAACACCTTATCTCCTGATTCTGCATATAAGCTAGCGACTTTGATGGCTTCAGGTATGCTTGATGTTTCTAAAATATATTCGTGAATGCCTTCAAATCCTTTTAAGATTTTTGAATTATCACGTCCCAAACAGATAATGGCCCGAACCTTTTGGCGAACTAAATCATAGAGTCTGCTGTAATCATTTCCCTTATCTACTCCACCAACAATCCAAACTACTGGACTATCCATAGCATCTAATGCATAGTAAGTAGCATCTACATTTGTGGCCTTACTATCATTTATGTAGGTTACTCCGTTGATTTCGACAACTTTCTCTAAACGATGTGCTTCATTCTCGAAATCAACTAGAGCTTCATTCAAGACACTATCTTTTACTCCCAGATGTTTAGCAGCAATTATAGCACAAGCTGTATTGAACCAATTATGTTTACCCCTCAAGCTTAAAGAATCCTTGGCGATACTGTAGTCAGCTGTAGCTACTCGAAGAAACAGTGGATGTTCTTCCAATTGACTAAGTCGTACAGGATTCATATGTTGTTGAGCCGCTTTAAAAAACTTTTTGAACCCTAGATCTATGTGCTGATCTTCTCCATTATAAATGAATAAATCTTCGGAAGTTTGCTGTTGAACAAGCTGAAACTTCGAAGCAATATAGTTTTCTAACTTATATTCATAACGATCTAAATGATCTGGGGTAATATTTAGCAAAATAGCGATATTAGGGCGGAAGCTATATATTCCATCCAACTGAAAACTACTCATTTCGATTACATAATAATCCTGATCATCCTTAGCCACTTGTTCTGCCAAACTATACCCCACGTTTCCTGCTAAACCCGCTTTATATCCGGCTTTTTGTAGAATATGATGAAGTAGGCGAGTCGTGGTAGTTTTGCCATTACTACCTGTAATCCCGATTAATGTAGCTTTTGTATAATAGCTTGCAAACTCTAATTCATCAATTACAGGAATTCCTTTTTCTAGCAGCTGTTGGACTAAAGTAGCTGTAGGAGGGATACCAGGACTCTTGATGACAAGGTCGGCGTTATCTAAGATAAATTTACTGTTGTGTTGTCCTTGTTCAAAAGGAATTTTCCACTGTTTTAATTTCTGTAAGTACTTGGGTGCAATCTGTCCCATATCTGAGACAAAAACATTAAAACATTTTTGTTTGGCCAAATAGGCTGCTCCCGTACCACTTTCACCCGCACCCAAGACAACAATCGTTCTATCTTGTGGCAATTTATCTAAGAGGACTGTATCTATTTTTTGAATCATGGCTTTATGCATAATTTACTTAACGAAGTTGTTTAAAATTATCTTCATCGCATCAAATTTATTGATTTATTCACTTTCAACTTCGTACGAAGCTGAAATCTTCTAATTCTGTATTCTATCTAATTCTTAAACAACATCAACTACTTATCTAACTGTGTATTTATTTTTATCGGATTTTGAGTGTAATAATAGTTAACACTGCTAGGATAATTCCGATTATCCAGAATCGAGTTACGATCTTAGATTCATGCATTCCTTTTTTCTGAAAGTGATGGTGGAGAGGAGACATCAAAAAGATGCGTCGACCTTCACCATATTTCTTCTTAGTATATTTAAAGTAGCTTACCTGAATGACTACAGATAAGTTCTCTGCTACAAAAATTCCACACAATAGTGGAATCAATAGTTCTTTTCTAATTACAATTGCCAAAACGGCAATAATTCCACCCAACGCTAAACTACCTGTATCACCCATAAAAACTTGTGCTGGATGTGCATTATACCATAAGAATCCAATACAAGCCCCAATAAAACAAGAGGTGAAAATAGCTAATTCACCTACATGAGGAACATATAAAACCCCTAGATAATCTGCTAAAATCGTATTCCCTGAAACATAAGCTAAGATACCTAGTGTACCTCCGATAATAGCTGAAGTTCCTGCAGCTAAACCATCAATTCCATCCGTTAGATTGGCTGCATTTGAAACAGCAGTTATAATAAAGATAACAATGGGAATAAAAATTAACCATGCCCATTTTTTACCATTATCCCCCATAAAAGAGGTGAAAACAGCATAATCAAATTCATTGCCTTTGAAGAAAGGTACGTTGGTCATCGTTGTTTTGACATAGTACATTTCTTCTTTTTGTTGGTTATAGGGATTCTCTACAATAACAGTATCTATTACCTCATAGTTATATTGAGCAACTTCATCCCCATCCACACGGACGACGACATCATCATGAAAAAACATTACAGTTCCTACAATTACCCCCAAACCAATCTGGCCAAGTATCTTATACTTACCTGAGAGTCCAGCTTTACTTTTTGTGAGTTTTAGATAATCATCAATAAACCCAATAATCCCCATCAATACCGTAGAAATCAGTAAGAGTTGGATATAGATATTAGTCAAATCAGCTAGCAAAAGACAGGGAACTAAGATCGCCATATGTATCATAAGCCCCCCCATAGTTGGAGTTTTGTGCTTGAGCTCTTCACCCGGTAGCCCTAGAGTTCGCTGTTTTTCAAGAATTTGTTTCTTCTGAATATATTTGATAATCTTACCTCCAAACACTACCGTGATTAATAGAGACAAAATGATAGAGAGTGCTGCTCGGAAGGTTATATATTGGAATAAACCTGCGCCTAAAAAGTCGTATTCTCGTTCTAGCCAATCAAATAAATGATATAACATGTTGGTTTATAATTATATGTATTAGGGTTAATAATGTCTATTAGTTTCAATAGTTGAATAGGCTTCAAATGCTTTTCTCAACTCCTCTTTGTCATCAAAGGGAAAGCGTTGCTTATTGATTTCTTGATATTTTTCGTGTCCCTTACCTGCTACCAGGATAATATCTCCAGCTTTGGCTAGCTTGCAAGCTGTACGAATAGCCTGTCGGCGGTCTGTGATGGATAAGGTACAATGTTTATGACTGGCAGGAACTCCTGTTTCCATAGCTCGAATAATGGAGTCAGGATTTTCTGTTCTAGGATTATCTGATGTTAGAATGGTTTGTGTACTATATTGTGTTGCAATTTTTGCCATCAAGGGGCGTTTTACTACATCTCGGTCACCACCACAACCCACAACGGTAATGATTTGTTCCGTTCCTGTACGCACCTTATTGATTGTGTTTAACACTTTTTCTAAGGCGTCAGGAGTATGTGCATAGTCTACAATTCCAACAATACCGTTGGATGCTTGTATGTAGTCAAATCTACCCTCTACAGCTCCCAGTTTACTCAAGACTTGTAGTACTTCTTCTTTATTTGCCTCTAATAAATTAGCTACAGCATAAACACAGAGTAAATTGTATGCATTAAAATCACCTACCAGTTGTGTATGGAATTCTCGATTTTCTAAATCTAAGATCAACCCAGATAGATTATTTTCTAGGATTTTAGTTTTGAAATCAGCCATTTTCCTCAAGGCATAGTAAAATTTTCTTGCCTTGGTATTTTGTAGCATGATTTCACCTCTTCGATCATCTGCATTGGATAGCGCAAAAGCGGTTGCCGGCAACTGATCAAAGAATCTCTTTTTGGTATAGATATAATTTTGGAAAGTACCGTGATAGTCAAGGTGCTCATGTGTAATATTTGTAAATACCCCTCCCGTAAAATGCAGTCCATGAATACGTTCTTGGTCTATGGCATGAGAGCTTACCTCCATAAATGCATATTCGCAGCCTGCCTCCGACATTTGTGCCAAGAGTGCTTGTATTGTCAATGCATCTGGTGTGGTATGAGTACTCGGTATACGATCTTTGCCGATACGGTGTTCAACAGTAGAAATCAATCCCACAGCATACCCCAATTGAGTAAACAGTTTGTAGAGTAGGCTAGCCGTAGTGGTTTTACCGTTTGTTCCAGTTACACCAACCAATTGTATATTCCTAGAAGGATGTTCATAGAAATTAGCTGCCAAGTAACCTAAGGTTTCTTGACTATTTTTAACTATGAGGTAACTAACACCTTGAGCTAATTCTTCGGGAACTTGTTCACAAACAATAACTTTTGCTCCCTGTGCAATTGCTTTGGATATATATAGGTGTCCATCTACTTGGCTTCCGCAAATTGCTACAAAAACACTTCCCGCCTTTGATCGTCTAGAATCAAAGGTCAAGTCTTGGATCTCCGATGGAAGCGAAGCACCTAGATGTTGATAAGCAATATTATTAAGTAGTTGGCTGAGTTGCATACTATGATTATTTGATTATTCTTTTAAGGTTAATATAATAGTTCTAGAACGGATAGACTTGATACTCCGTCCTGGTGGTATGTTTTGAGAAATCACTTTCCCATGTCCTACCGCTTTAACACGTAAGCCTAAATTTTCTAATAGATAGATAGCATCACGTAGTCCCATCAGTTTTACATTAGGAACAACTTCTTGCTGAATATTTCTCGTTAATAGGTTTATAGTATCATTGGCTACACGCCCCATGACCCATTGGGTGCCTGATTTATCATCATAAGGCATATTTAGTTCCTTCATTAAGTTGAGGAGTTCGGGTTTATACCCAATTTGAGCATCTGGCAATAACTTGTCTGTATATACAGTTGGTTCTAGGTTTATAGGGTCATGTGCTTGTATGTTGTGAGAATAACAGTAATCTGCAACTTCTCGGAATACAGGAGCAGCAACAGTACCACCATACCAACCTGATTCAGAATCATTAATCACGACAATACAAGAGTAAACAGGTTTTTCAGCAGGGAAGAAGCCTACAAAGGAGCCCCTATAACGTTTGGGAACATTTTTTCGTTTATGTTCCTTGATATTCATAATAGCTGTTCCTGTTTTGCCGGCTATATTATACTGTTGGGTTCTGATATCTTTTGCGGTACCTTTAGAGCCTTGTATTACATCAAAAAGAATCTCTTTGGCATACTGAATAGTGCTTTCTTTTGCAATCCTACGCTTGATTACCACAGGTTTAAACTTCTTTTCTGTACTTCCATAAGCTCTGATCTCACTAACCAAGTAAGGTTTCATCATTTTACCATTATTAGCTACAGCATTATAAAAAGTAAGCAATTGTAGAGGAGTTAGTGCTACCTCATAACCAATAGATTTCCATGGAATCGAGACACCACTCCATTTCTGAGGATCATCTGGAGAACCCAGTGTAGGTATCTTTTCTCCTTTGAGTTCTATTTGTGTAGATTTATGTAGGTTGAATTGTTCTAGACGATTAATAAACTGCCGTTGTGCACTCTTGCTATGGTTGTAATACTTATTCGTTAACTTCGCGACACCTACATTAGAGGAAATTTCAAAGGCTTTTCTTACATTTGTTTGGTTCAATCCATGATAAGAAGCATCTTCCATACGTTCATCATAGAATTTTGCTTGCCCCAAGCTCAAGTTTATGGTATCTGAAGGCTTAACATAACCATCTTCAAACAATGCCATCATAGCAGCTAGTTTGAAAGTAGACCCAGGTTCAACAGGCTCTCCGGCAGCATAGTTCTTGAACTCAAAGTAATTTTCTTTATCAACGGTACCCAGATTGGCAATGGCTTTGATCTTGCCAGTGGCTACCTCCATAACTACGATGCAACCTGAGATTGCTCGGTGTTTTTTGAGGGACTGCATCAATGCTTTTTCAGCTACATCTTGAATATTTATATCCAATGTAGTCACAATATCTTTACCTGCTTTAGGTTCTATATCAGACAGATCCTCTACTGGAACCTGGATTCCATTACCGATGTTTTTGACCTCAATACTGTCTCCTTCTTTGTTGCCTTGTAAGACATCGTCATTAAAGGATTGTTCCAATCCTACCCAATCATCATTAACTCGATAACCAATAGTTCTGTTTGCTAAAATCCCAAAAGGATATTGCCGTTCGTTTTTTTGCTTAGCGACCAATCCACTTTTTTCTGCACCTAGATTAAAAATAGGAAAGGTTCGCATGTGCTCTAGTTCTAAGAAAGAGATATTATTTCGAATAAACATATAGTTTTGGCCTTCACCAATACGTAAGCGTGCCTCACGCAGTTTTTCACTATATGCTCCAGGGGTGAGTTTATTATCAATATATTGTGCTAGACAAAGGGCAAGACTATCTACATACTGATCAAATATTTCTTGCGAAACCACTTTGGGATCCCAACCTACGGTATAGTATGGGAGAGTAGTTGCTAAAAGACCACCATTTTCAGATAAAATATTACCACGATTAGATTTTAGCGCAATTTTTTTGATTCTTTTTTCGTCTGATTTTGCAATAAGATTTGCACCCTCAAAATATTGTACAGAACCAATACGCAGGATGATGACTACAGCACCTATGATACTTATAAGCATAATGACATAAATTCTCCACAGAATACTATTTTTTATGTCAACGGGTTCTTTTTCCTCTGCCATGGTGTTAATATTGTTAGCTGGTCAGTATATGACACGACTAAGCTCTCTTTGTATTTTGTGTATAAGGAGGCATATGGTTTCATCAATATTTAGCTATACACAAAATGATAATTAGCTAATTTAAAATTTATTCTTCAACAACGATTTTGTAGGGGCGATCTTTTAGTTTTCGAAGCCCCAAGGGATGTACCTTATCTATTAATTTGGATTGTGTACTCTCATACATCAACACAGATTTTTTAGAATTACTTTCCCAACTGATTTTCTCCAACTCTCGCTGAATATGTTTGATCTCTTTGATTGTATTAACCGCGAAATGTGAATTAGCAATATAAACAATACCTAAAAAGGCCAAATAAAATATAAAATGAAGATTATCAAATAAATAAAAAGTATTTATGTTTAGATTGCTCCATACAGGGCTACGCTTTTTATTTAATCTCTTTTTCACAGGCTTTTTCTCCTCTTTTTCTCCTCCACTTTCTGATTTTAATACATTCTTAGCCATAATTATTTCGCTATTTCGGGGTTTAGTAGCAATACCTTTTTTTGTTTTATTCTAATTTTTTTGCTATTCGCATTCGAGCAGATCGTGCACGAGGATTTTCTTTAATTTCTTCTTCAGAAGGTGCTACAAATTTCTTGACAGTAGATTTGAGTGGACGATCAAAGTTACCATACAAATCTTTTTGAGGTTCATTGTCAAAACAGCCGTTACGAATCAAGTTTTTAATTAACTTTTCTTCTAGAGAATGATAAGTAATAATGACAAGTCTACCTTCTTGGTTGAGTAACTCAACGGCTTGCAGAAGCATAGATTTGAGTACCTCTATTTCTCCATTTACTTCTATACGCAAAGCTTGGAAAAGCTGCGAAAGGTATTTATTTCGTTTTCCTCTAATCACAGGTTCTATTACTTGCAAGAGATCGGCAACAAATCGGATTTTTTTCTGATCTCTTGCTTTGAGTATACACTGGCTGAGTGTTCTTGCATTGCGAATCTCACCATACTGACCAAAAATGGATTGTAGTTGTTCTTGAGTATAAGTATTCAGAATTTTTTGTGCAGTTAGTTGACCACTTTGGCTCATGCGCATATCCAAGGGAGTGTTAAACCTAAAGGAGAACCCACGGTCAGGAGTGTCTAACTGGTGAGAAGAAACTCCTAAATCACCCAATAAACCATCAATCTTGCGAACACCTTCCATTCTCAGTACTTTTTTTAAGTATTGAAAATTGAAGGGGAGTAGCTTAAAACGCTCATCCTCAATGATATTATTAGCAGCATCTGGATCTTGATCCAATCCATATAACCGCCCATTAGGCCCTAGACGTTCCAAGATAGCACGAGAATGTCCACCACCACCAAAAGTAACATCTACATATGTACCATCTGCTTGGATATTTAAGGCATCAATACTCTCTTTCAGAAGTACAGGTGCATGATAAGTAGGATTAGACTTCATAATCACTTTTTCCATAGAAATTACCCATAACCTCTTCTGCTAAGTCTCCAAAGTCTGAGGGTTCGTTCATTAGTAGCTCTTCATATTTACTACTTGACCAAATTTCTATTCGATTAAAATAACTGAATAATATAATTTCATTTTTTAAGGCAGCATAAGTTTGTAAAGACTTGGGAACCAATAATCTATTTTGTTTATCTACTTCTAGTTGGCTTGCACCTCTAAAGAAATAACGAACAAAGTCTCGGTTCTTCTTTACATACATATTTAGTTTTTCCAATTCCTGTGTAATTCCTTTCCATGTACGAGTAGGGTACAAGACTAGGCATTGCTCAAAACCACGGTTAAGGACAAAGCCTTCCTTTGCTAGCTCATGTAGTTGTTTGAGCAGCGGAGTAGGAATCCGAAACCGTCCCTTGTTATCTAATTTGCAGGTATATTCTCCTAGGAATTGAAAAGACATACTTAGCATTAGTTAAAAAATGTTCTCAAAAGTACCAAAAAATACCACTTTTTACCACTTTTTACCACACTTTTTGTAGAATTTAATACATCTATTCTAGCTCAATATTATCCTTGATAGTTCCTTGATTTTTTAATTTTAGCTCCGCTGAGCACTGCGTGGTTTACTTTGCAGAGCCTTTCAAGCTCAATGGTGTAATTTAGTGCATTAAAATATAATCTGAAAGCACTTAAGGTTTCTATTCAGTTTATAATGAATTGAATAAGAACTTTAGTCTATGAAGTTTTGATGATCCTATTGAGTTAGTATTTGTGTAGAAACTGTAGTGCATCTGTTGACCAGTTTTCCTCAAGTGCTTGTATCCAAAGATTTTCACGAATAATAGGAATAAACTCTTCTTGAGTTTTGTTTCGGATTTTGTTTTGGATACGTTGTTCCACTTTGGGAGAAAAATCTTGGGTAAGCTGATTGATATTTATATTGGGTTGGAATTGATAAAGCTCATTGAACTTCTGCACTAGGAGCTCTTTTTCTTCTACAGGAATTTGTTTAGTACGCAGTGTTTTCCGCAAGGTAAGTACATTATTCTTTCTTGCTTCGATTATTGCTCTTTGACTCTCCTTTAGTTGATATATATAGCTACTTTTAGAGTTTCGAAGCGGATGGTAGCCAAAGCTATATAAGTCATAAACCTCAATTTTATTTCGTAGTTTTATCTCCAGTTGCTCAATAGCTAATTGATGCTCTGTTTTTTGAGCTTGTAGTTCTTGTGTATAGTTTGTTTCTTGGCGGAGAAGTTGTTTATTTAAGCTGAGAATCTGTTTCTGTTGTGCAACTAAACGAAGACTGTCTTGCTGTATTCTTTGTTCTAATTGTTCTAATTTTAATAATAAATCTTTTTTCTTTTGAGCTGTTACTAAATTAGTAACAAATACTAGGTTGAGAATGATAAGAGAAATCCTAAAAATCATAAAAAAAGGTTTTGGTAAATCAGCATTTTCTAATTAATTCCATTAACTATGTACCATAAAGCTTAGAGCATCTCTAAATTTATTCTAAAATGCGATATGAAAGCTCTTTTAGCTTTGCTGAGCCTTTTATGGTTCGCAACTAATTGATAATTAAAAGAATATACAGAATTGTTAAGTTTTGTAAAAACCTGATTGTCAAGTGTTAAAACGATGAAGAGCTCAGCGAAGCTAACTCATCTAAATTTCTGCATTAAATCTAATTCTTAAACAACTTCTAATTTTGAAATTGGAGCATGAACAATGTCTCCTTAAAATAATAGCGATTAATGAAAAAATATTGTATTCTTTTATTTCTGGGATTATTTTTAGTCAACTTGCAAGCGCAAGATAAGGAATTGACTTTGAAAGATGCAGTTTTGCGTCAATGGTCTAAATTTTACCCTAAATTTTATGCAGACATGCAGTGGCAGCCAGGGACTTCGATTTTAACTTATCGAAATTCAGATTATACAGGTTATGAGCAAGTTGATTTTTATAAAGCTGCTAAGAATAACGTCTTGTTTAATGATGAGGCTTTAGAAAAGGCATTAGGAAAACCAGTTACTTGGTATACTAATATCAACTGGATAGATAAGGATAACTTTTATTTTGATATGCGTGGTGAGTATATTAAGTACAACCTCAAAGATCAGGTAACTAATGTTTTATTGAATTATCCTTCTAAAGTAGAAAATGCTGATTATCATGTTTCTAGCAATCAGTTAGCTTATACCAAAGATAATAACTTGTACCTAGCTACTAAGGATAACCAAGCTGTGGAAGTAGTTGTAAATTCAGATAAAAATATTGTAACTGGACAAGCAATTGCACGCCATGAATTTGGGATTAGTAAAGGTACATTTTGGTCACCTTCTGGTAAATATTTAGCATTCTACCAAAAGGATGAAACAGATGTAGCAGATTATCCTCTTCTAGATATTAGTGAAACGCCAGGCAAGGTACGTATGATCAAGTATCCCATGGCAGGACAAAAAAGTGAGAAGGCTAAAGTTGGGATTTATAATACCAAAACTAAGAAAACTATTTATCTAAAAGTAGAGGGGCCAAGTGATCAATATCTGACCAATCTTGCTTGGGGACCAAAGGGGAATTATGTGTATGTTGCTTTATTGAATCGCGATCAGAATCACATGAAGTTGCAGAAGTATAATGCGAATAAGGGGACGCTAGAGAAGGTCTTATTTGAGGAGAAACATGATAAGTATGTAGAGCCTGAACATGCTCCTTGGTTTTTACCTAACGGAAAAGAATTTTTGTGGTTTAGTGAGCGAGATGGTTTTATGCATTTGTATCGTTATACTGTAGAAGGTGAGTTATTGAATCAGGTGACTAAGGGGAAATGGGTTTGTTTGGATATCTTAGGTCTCAACCATAATAAGAAAGAGATCATTGTACATGGAACTGATGAGACAGGACTAAATACATATGCTTATGCTGCTAATCTGAAAACAGGAAATCTTAAGCAAATTGCTAAAAAGACAGATGGTGTACATCAATACAAATTGAGTAAGGACGGACGTTATTTAGCAGATATGTTTTCGAATACCAAAACACCGAATCAGATTGATTTGTGGGATTTGAAAAAGAATAAATCAGAGACTTTGCTAAAAGCTGAGAATCCATTGAAAGAGTACAAGATAGGACAAACAGAAATGGTTACACTCAAAGCAGAAGATGGAACGCCTTTGCATGGTCGATTGATTAAGCCTGTTGATTTTGATGCAAGTAAGAAATACCCTGTTATTGTATATGTATATGGAGGGCCTCATGCACAAATGGTGAATAATTCTTGGTTAGGAGGGGCACGTCTATGGATGCATTATGCAGCACAGCGTGGTTATGTGGTCTTTACTTTGGATAATAGAGGTTCTTCCAATAGAGGATTTGAATTTGAGAATGTGATTCATCGTCAATTGGGTGAAGCTGAAATGTCTGATCAGTTGAAAGGTGTGGAGTATCTGAAAGGTTTGTCTTATGTAGATGGAGATAGAATGGCTGTGCATGGTTGGAGCTTTGGTGGATTTATGACGACTAGTTTGATGCTGCGCCAGCCGGGTACTTTCCAAGTAGGTGTTGCTGGTGGACCTGTAACTGACTGGAAGTTCTATGAGGTGATGTATGGAGAACGTTATATGGATCGTCCCGAAGAAAACCCTGAGGGATACAAAAAATCTAGCTTATTGAATTATGCAAAAGAACTGAAAGGAGATTTATTATTAATTCATGGTACTATAGATGATGTGGTGGTTATGCAACACAATTATGCTTTGGTAGAGGCTTTTGTCGATGCTGAAAAATTAGTAGATTTCTTTCCTTATCCAATGCATCCACATAATGTGCGTGGAAAGGATCGTCTGCATTTGATGATGAAGGTCTTGGATTATATTGACGATAAATTGGGGATGGAATAATATCGCTCGTCCTACAAACGCTGCACTAAAGTACTACGCTATTGCCATGCTGATATTGTGCTAATTATTTTTCCATCTGTAAGTAGATAGCCACAATTAATTTGTATTTAATTCAAGCAGCCTTTTTGCACTGCACTTCGTTAAAAAGCCTCGTGA
>JAKVCT010000121.1 GCA_022448995.1 Saprospiraceae bacterium | reverse complement strand
TTAAAAGGCTGCTTGAATTTACTTCGTAGAGCCCTTCGGGGTTAAATACAAATTAATTGTGGCTATCTACTTAAGTAGGGGGATATAATTAATTTTATAATAACCCCGACGGGCTCAGTGAAACTAAACCCCGAAGGGCTCAACGAAGTAAATTTATTTTTAAATTTATTTTGCAAACATTTGATTATCAGTTATTTTACTTAATACTGAAACAGCCGATTTATGTTACTTTCCAATCACATATCGAGCGGTAATCCCAATCTCATCCGCCCAAACATTAAAACCATTAACTAGATTAATAACAGGTTTAATATCTACTTGAAACGTCCAAGGTTTTTTAGGTAAAGTATATTGTACACCACCTATAGCATCCAAACCGGTGACAAAATAGGTGCGTTCTTCAGGATAATTAGGATGTCCATTTTCACCACGCCAAAAACCAACATGTACACCTCCACCAACAAACCATTGGAATCCATCAATATTACCGATAGGGAAATGCCACTCAACTAGCCCTGTTATATTAACCCCTCTAGAGCTATGCCCAAAATAGCCAGAATTACCAATTTTAGCATTCCCAAAGTACCGAGTGGATGCAATACCCTCTATCGCTATTTTATCAGAGACAAAATGCTTGATTGTAAAGCCATATCCCCAACCTAAACGCAGTCCTAAACTTGTTTTATAGTCTTGTGCTTGACTTGTATATGCAAAACCTAGCACAAGGGTAAGTAGTAGGAGTAGTTTTTTCATAATCTGTTATTGTTTTATAGTGGTTGAATAATGCTTATCACCAATAGATTCATATAGATAGAAAATTTAGACATGCTCGTAGCCTTAGCTATAAGTATTATAATACAGAATTCAATAATTCCTGCCGTATAAAGATTCGTTCTTATTCCCTATATACCTTAGATAGCCTTGTGATAATTTATTATCCCTATGGTAAACTTCGTTGAGCCCTTTGGAGTTTCTACCTTGATCCGTGAAATAACTCCATTTTATTACAACATTTCTTTTTGAATTTTAATACAAGGCAAAATATTATGGATTACCTAAATATGGAAGTATTGCGATTGGCATTTAGACACAAGCACAAAGTATGTAACAAGGCCACCTAATAAAAAAGTGTGATAACCTACTCAATATATATACAAAATGTGGTGAACTTTATAAATCCATTAAAGAATTTATAAAATTCACCACATAAGATTTTTTAGTTTTGACTAAAGGCTACTTATAGTCAACAATTATTTTTTAAGTAGGTGGATAAAAAATCACAAATTTACCTCATAAAGCTATTGAAGAATAGATGATAACACTTTACAGATAAGTAGTCAACGAAACTAAAGTTAGGGACAAAATATTCGACATATTCTGCACATAGTTTAATTTCATTAGCTACCAAAAGTAGATAGAAGTCAAGATAAACCTATAGGAATTGTAGCTTTTAGTTTGCATAGGTTTGCGTCCAAAAGGTACAAAAGTGTTAGCGTGTAGTGACTAGGTCGTTTTCATGAACAACATCTATGGTAAAATAGCATACTAATTCTGGTCTGTTATTATTCATAATAACAGTGAATGAATCTTTCTATAAATTGTGTTTTAAGGTAAGGGTAAGTTTGTGTGCTTAATCAGGAGGAGGTGGAAATATTAAGCTTGGATTTTATGCTTTTGACTAAAGCTGGGGAGACATTTTTACGACTAACTTTCTTTTTCAAAAATTCTCTAAACGATTGTTCTTTTTGTAACTGCGCCAAACATTCTGGTGATTTGCGTATGCCGCCCAAAAATTCTCTTTCTTCTTGCTTGGTGAGTGCGCCATCTAAGTAGAGCGTCATTCTTCTTCTGAAGTCATCACTGCCCTGATTATTTCCGAATGCTTTCATGATATTGATCTGTTTTTTTGACTAAACTAAATATTTGATTACTATATATGAAAATGGTTAGACAAGAATTTAATCTGAATCCTATAGTAACATTAGACTTCATGTTGTGGATTGTGTTTAAATTCATGTCTAACCAAATTATAATTGATTATTGTTTTTTTGATTTTTCTTTAGCTTTCTTTTTCGCACCACGTACATCTTCATAGCCTAGACGCTTAGCATATTCTCTAAGTCTTTCTTTTAGCATATTTCTAGCACGGTGTAGGCGCGAACGAACAGTCCCAATAGGAATATCAATGATTTTTGAGATTTCCTCATAGGTAAATCCTTCGATATCACACAATAAGATTACTGTTCTAAAATCAATAGGTAAAGCATTAATAGCAATTGTCACCTCATCACCCATCATTTGTTGAAATAACTCTTCACGCAAATCCGTAAAATCTACATGACTCGCATCTTCATTATCATGGTATGAAGCGATTTCTTCATAATCGACCTTAGTCGGTCTTTTGCTTTTCTTACGATATTGATTAATAAAAGCGTTTTTCAGTATTTTAAACAACCAGGCCTTTGCATTAGTTCCCTGAATATACTTATCAATAAATCTAAAAGCTTTTAGATAAGTTTCTTGCACTAAGTCATTAGCATCCTCTTCATTGTAACATAAATGAAATGCAAAGTTGTACAAAGCATCAATTTGAGGAAGTAATTCTTCTTCAAATACTCTACGTTGTTCTGGAGTAGCTTCCGCTATTTGAAGCTCTTCTTTTTCCTCTATATATTGGTCTTGATTTTCCACAGTATGAGTATTTCTGTCTAAATAAAAGGTTTGTTAATCTAAATAGCTGGTGGATTTTGCCGTGAACTATTTCCTAGAAGGAAATACGCTGTTCATGATATACATGTATTATTAGGAAATTACATAAGTGTATAAATAGTTCCCTAGAATTCTATAAAAAACTATTTTTTTTAAAAAACAGTACCAATATCATCCAAAATCTGTTTTCTTGCCTTGACAAACCAACCTAAACGAGTGTGTTCTTCTAGTGTACTTGTTGCTCTTTCCATTTCTCTACTGAGGGTATCCAAGATATCAACCAAAACATTGTTGATATTTTTACTCTGTTCTCTGGTCAAATCTTCTTTTTCTTGGAGTATCTTGGACAAAAGATAAACTGCATTATTGGCCAAGCCTTCTAGCAAAGGGATATCTACATAATGAGTAGGCACATTTTCTATTTCTCCATAGATAATATGAAGTTGTTCAATCAAGGGATCTGTTGTGATTTCTTCCTCAATAAGTACTTGGTCAGTTTGATCCATACCCATCTCTGTTGATGAAGTCCCTATCCAGCCTTTCTCCAGTAGATATTCTGCAATCTGGACAGCATTAGTTGCTGCACCTTTGCGTAAATTATCTGCTACTACCCACATATTTAGTGTGTTAGCCGCTGATAAATCTCTGCGCAGTCTACCCACAAAGACTTCATCTCTGTGATGTGCTAGCTGAGGCATTGGGTAAGCATTTTCACTTGGATTATCCAAAACAATGAGTCCTTTTGCATTTTCCAAAATCTTTCGAACATCTTCTATGACAAAATCATTGTGGAAACTGACATTGATACTTTCCGAGTGACCTCCCAAAACAGGTACACGAACAGCTGTAGCTGTGATACGCAAGTCTTGATTATTCATGATCTTACGCGTTTCGTTGACCAACTTTAGTTCTTCTCTAGTGTAGCCGTTTTCAAAAAAAACGTCACAATGAGGTAAGCAGTTTTCAAAAATAGGATGTGGATAAGCCTTTTGTTCAGGCTGTTTACCCTCCTGTTCTGCCTGATACTGTTTTACTGCCTTTACACCAGTTCCAGTCATGGATTGATAGGTAGAAATAACCAAACGATCTATCTGATAAGCTTGATGCAGTGGAGCTAAAGCAACCACTAGCTGAATTGTAGAACAGTTTGGATTTGCAATAATTTTATTGCTAGGTTTTAGTGTTTGGATATTAACTTCAGGTACAATTAATGGAACATTCTTATCCATACGAAATGCAGAAGAATTATCAATAACAATGGTACCCACAGCAGCAAACTTAGGGGCAGCTTCTTTGGAGGTACTTCCTCCTGCTGAAAACAAAGCAATATCGGGCTTAGCTTGAATAGCATCTTCAATGCTAACAACAGTATGTTGTTGACCATTAAATTCAACTTGCTTGCCCACAGAACGTTCCGAAGCTACAGGGATGAATGTTGTGATTGGGAATTTGCGCTCTTCTAAAATTTTACACATTACTTGCCCGACCATTCCTGTTACTCCTACAATAGCAACTCGCATATTATTTTTTTTATAAGATCTTTATATTAATAATTCGTCAACTTTTTAACTTTTGAACCAAAATTGAAAAGTCAATAAACTATCACTATATATGTAATGTAATAATGTATTTCGTGAATTTTTTATTGAAGTTGTTTAAGAATTAAATTTAATGCAAAAGTTCAGAGGATGTAGTTCCGCTGAGCCCTTCGAGGTTTTCGACTTGTTAACCTCTAAAATATTCTGTAATTTTCATCAAATTTAATTCCCTTACTTATAATCATACAAATATATTAAGAATACAATAGGTACCTAAGAAAATGATTGTTAAACTACTATTACTTAATAGATTTGTCTGTTATAATATTTAGCTACTCGCTCAAGCCATCCATAAATAGGCCAAAGATTTGGCGAAATAACCATTCTATTTTTCTTCTTTTTTTCTTTGATAAGTTCAATAAACATCTTGGTTTCTAATTTATTGTTCTTTTCTAGAATTTCTATAAAATTTAAGAGCAGCCCTACAAAATCTTCAATATGGTTAAATCTTTTGTAATGAGCAATGACATCAGGATCCTGTAGTAATTTACGAGCATTCACAAACTTTTTTAGACAAATATAGTAGCGAATTTTACTATTTTTAATGCCCAAAATATAGGCTGCTTTTTTATTTTTTTGTTCGATTTTGTATACTGCGTCTAATAAGTCCTGAGGGTTTGGATGCTTGATCTTAGGAAATGCAAAACCATAATATTCTAATTCATTAAGCTGAGCTGGATAGATAATCTGCTTAGAAGGATTATTCTCAACATATGTTTTTAATTCGTTGAGCCAATAATAACACTTTTCAAAATCTCCAGCAGATAGATAAATAATAAATGTATTATGTAATCCTCGTTCGTCATAAAAGTGATAGATTTCTGGATGTTGCTCCTTTAGTTCAGCAGTTGCATCTAGGATTTTAGCTGCTTTTTTAAATTCATTTTTCATTATCCAAAATATAGCTTCCGTACGCATAAAATCTAAGTCCATTCTAACTTTGTAATTACTTTCATAACTAAAAATTGGGACAAGTGGATGCTCTTTGGATAACTTTTTATAAGCATTTAGATGTCGGACTAAAATATTGAATTTAGGATTTGGAAGGAAAACACCTTTACTTAACATCATGACATGATACAACTTCTTTAATCGAGGATACTCTTGGCCATAGGGTTTTATTAATCGTCGAATACTCTGTACAATTTGTTCAAATTTTTCTTTCTCATTGATGTAGACCAAAGAATTATAATGCATCTTAATTTCCTTATGAACTTGAAAAAGCTGACAGGCTAATTTATATTTTTCTGCATAAATTTCTTGAAGTTCCCTATTGGTATATTCTATAGATTGGAGTGCACGAATTCGCAATTCAAGTACAGCAGGTAACAACTCAAATAGATTGAGCTTCCAACATTGTTCTTCTAGTTTAATAATTTTTTCCATGGCATATCTAAACTCATTCTTAGATAGCAATAAACGCAGATAACCTAACATTTGCTCTTCTGGAGTAAAGCATACAGGGGTATCTTTTAGTTGTGTGAGTAACCATTCTTTGAGTTCTTGACGAAGCTTATAGAAACGATTGGTCAGTTTCTGAAAAGAATGCTGTTTAAGATCTTCTTGATAGATTGTATTCACTGCCTTAACTGTTGAAATATTTTTGTTGCTTTCTAATAATTCTATTAGGCGGATCATTTTTGGTGCTTTAGCAAAAACTTCAGTTAAATGTTTCTTACGTATAGGATCTAGGTCCTCATACAAATGAGATAGGTCTTTATTCATAATAACAAGAATAGTAATAAATGCAATAGTTCGTAGTTTCTCAGCTTCACTTAGCCTTTTAGGATTTGACTAAAAATTAGAAAATCAGCGAATGATCAAAATGATTATGTTGCTGTAATTTACCGATTTTTAGTACTCTTAGTAGTCTATGACTTTTTTATTAAAAAGGAATTTTCTGTAAAATATTGTGTCAATGGATATTAAGTATTTAGCCTTTTCGTACTTGTTGGGATAGGATAAAACAACAAGATTAACATCAACGAAACAAATTAAATTGAAACATGTTATTGAAAATAAGCAATAGTCCACGAGTATTCTTTAAACTATTTGATTACCAGTGTTTAAGTGTTTTGTTGTCATAATAGGATAAATTGCGGTTAAAATATTGGATAGCTGGATTAACTCTATAGATATGGATTTGATGAGGGGGGAATACCTTTTTGGGAATGAGGAGAGGACAAACCAAATTGAGCGATAGATAACCCATCTTTTTCTATTACTGATAAAATACATAATTAATGAAGCAGATCACTGCTAGAAATGGAGAGTTCTTGTGACTGGCTGCTCAGTGAATAGAAAAATATTAAAAAATATACATCTATAACCCTAATGGAGATTAAAGCCAAAGGCTTATCTAGATTAGTTGTAGAAAACCATTAGATCCTAAAATTATGAGCAGTTTTTGGTTCAATTTTTCGCTTTTTATAGCCTTATTAGTTATTATAAAAATATACTTGGGCTTTGGTCTTTATCAAGCTACTCGATCTATTCGTTGGGCTATTATTTATGAAATGGCAAGTTTAGTTTCTCTTGGAGTTGGCCTACCAACAGTATTTTCGGGTGTTTCAGATTGGATGATGGGAATGACATGGTGGCAGAATATGATAATTGGGTTAATGGTGACCTTCATTTGTTGTGAAGTCATTTTATTATTCTTTTTTGTAGTAGATGATGTTCTGAGAATCTTTAGCTTTGTCAAGCAGAAAATTCTACCAACCTCAAGTTCAACAACAGTTACAGTCAGTTCACTCAAAAGAAGACGTTTGCTCAAAACAATTGGACTAGGTATTACATCTATACCATTTTTTTCTTTTTTGTATGGAATAACACGTGGAAAATATGCCTTTCGAGTGATAGAACAAACTATATCTTCTAAAGATCTACCTAGTGAATTTGATGGTTTTAAGATTGCTCAATTTTCTGATTTTCACGCAGGAAGTTTTGATTCTTACACTGGTGTTCAACGTGGAATGGAACTACTTCAAGCACAGAACGCTGATATGATTTTATTTACGGGAGATTTAGTGAATAATAGGGCAGGTGAAATAAAACCTTATCAATCACTGTTTGGTAAATTAAAAGCACCTCATGGTAAGTTTGCTGTTTTGGGTAACCATGATTATCCTAGAAATCGACGTTTATTTCCAGATCGAGAAGCACGAGAACGGAATGCTAAGGCCATTCAGCAATACTATCAGGATACAGGATTTAGACTGCTCAATAATGAGAATGAGAAGATAGAAAAGAACGGAAGATCTATTCGGTTGTTAGGGGTAGAAAACTGGGGGAAGCGTTTCTTGAAGCGCGGAAATCTACAGGAAGCTCTACAAGGTGTTGAGGATAAGGAGTTTTCTGTTCTGATGACTCACGACCCTACTCATTGGGAACGTGTTGTAAAGGATCATCCTAAGCATATACATCTTACCCTTTCAGGACATACCCACGGAATGCAACTTGGGCTAGAGCTTTTGGGGATCAAATGGAGTCCAGCACAGTATCTCTACAAACACTGGGGAGGATTGTACCAAGAAAAAGAGCAATATTTATACGTAAATAGGGGGTTTGGCTTTCTTGGTTTTTCTGGTAGAGTAGGTATTCCTCCAGAGATTACTGTTTTTACACTCAAAAAAGCTTAGAGCATGCCTAAAATTAGGATTTAGCTTCGCAGAGCACTGCGTGGTTACCCTGTTTTTGACCATAAAGTCCAAAAATCGGGGTGATTTCTTTTCTATAAATATCTATAGGTTGTTGATTATCAAGTTGTTTGTCTAATACTGAACCTCTCTGTTTATGAATAGCTCATAAAGTAGTCAGAGTCGAAGCCAACTAGTGGCAAGCTTAGCTGCCACCATAGCTATTGATAAAAGATAGCTGAAAAGATATAAAAATTGGTACTTTACATTAACAATTCTGATAAATTTAGATATGCTCTTAGACCTTACCTTTTTTCCAAAGTTGATTGAAGGTTTGTTTGGGAAATTCAGGAAACTGACGTTGTTCGCTCCATATTTTGTTTAAGAACAACTTTGCTGTTAGCTTTTTGGTGATCTGTGGTGCATTCATCAAGAAGCGACTTTTCATCAGCTGCTTCCACCAATACCAAGCACGAGTTTCATTCTTTGTTTTATCACCACGTTGTTTTTCCAAGTGTCTATTGTGTAATAACAATTCGTGTAGTGGGATATTTACAGGACAAGAAGCAGAACAATTTCCACATAAGGAAGATGCATTGGCAAGATGAGCGTGTTGTGTAGCATTTTCTCCTAAGAATGGCATAATTACCGATCCAATGGGGCCCGTATAGGCAGTATTATAACTATGTCCACCAATATTTTGGTATACGGGACAAGCATTGAGACAAGAACCACAACGAATACAATGCAACGCTTCTCGTTGCTTAGGGTCTGCAAGCATATCTGAACGCCCATTATCCAAAAGAATAACATACATTTCTTCCGGACCATCTGTTTCATCTGCTTGCTTTGGACCACTTAGGATTGTATTATAGGTTGTGAGTTGTTGACCTGTACCGTAGGTTGCCAAGAGTGGTAAAAAAAGCGCTAAGTCTTGGATGGAGGGCAAGACCTTCTCTAGCCCAACAATGGCAATATGTGTTTTGGGTAAACTGGTACTCAAGCGGATATTACCTTCGTTCTCTACTAAAACCAAGCTTCCCGTATCTGCAATTAGAAAGTTACCACCAGAAAAACCAATGTCTGCTTCTTCAAAACGTTTGCGTAAATATTGACGAGCAAAATGCGTTAATTCTTCCGCACTAGCTTCTAATGGTGTATCAAAATGCTTGTTAAAAATCGCTGCAATCTCTGTCTTGCGAAGATGCATAGCAGGGGTGACAATGTGATAGGGTTTTTGTCCTAATATTTGTACAATAAACTCTCCCAAGTCTGTTTCATGGACAGCAATATTTTTCTTTTCGAGAAATTCATTCAATTCAATTTCCTCAGAGATCATAGATTTACCCTTTACCACAGATTTTGCTTCCTTTTGGGTAAGGATTTTGTCAATATGCTTTTGTGCGTCAGCTACATTTTCTGCCCAAATTACTTTTCCTCCACGTTTGGTAAAATTATACTCAAACTCTAGTAGTAAATCTGGTAAATTCTGGATAGTATATTTCTTGATTTGTGCTGCGAGGCTTCGTGCTTTTTCTAAATCTCTAAACTGACCTTTCCCTTCGCTAACCTTATTGTGGTAGCGTTGCATATTGAATTGTATCGTAGAACGATGTTGACGAGAAAATGCTTTTTCACGTGCAGCATCCAAGAAATCTTTGGGAATAGCCATTTAGGATTATTTGGTATTTGCTTGAATAATCTTTTGTTCCAAACTAGTAGTTGAATACCCCTCTAGATAGTCTAAGCTAAAAACCTTGCCTCCTGTCGCCTGAACAAAATCAGCACCTACAATATCTTTAATTGCCCAGTCACCACCTTTTACCAAGACATCGGGGCGGAGATATTCGATCAGTTTTTTAGGAGTATCTTGATTAAAGATTACAATTAAATCCACAAACTCTAAACTAGCCATAGTGTAGACTCTACTAAGCTCATCTTTGATTGGGCGGTGTTCTCCTTTCAATTCACTAACAGAAGTAGTAGAATTCATTCCAATAATTAGGCGTTGACCTAGACTGGCTGCTCTACATAGGTAGTGAATATGCCCGTAATGAACAAGATCAAAACATCCATTTGTGAAAACGATTTCTTCTCCTAAATCTTTCCAAAATCGACAGCTCTTTTGAGCGTTTTCCCAATCGAGTATTTTATTTTGAATCTTCTGGAGTGGTTGCAGGTTGGGGATCATAGTTTTTGTTATAAATTGGTAATAAAATATAGGCTAAGAATCCAAAGATCACATTGCAAAATATAGTAATCGTAAAGAACATAATATTAGCAAAAGCAAAAGCGTCACTATCATCCATACCATGGATTGTCAGTGCCATAGTTACTGCGAGCTGATAGGTGCCCATTCCTCCAGGTGAAGGAATCAGCATCCCAAAAGTCCCAAAGGTGAAGGCAAGTAGAGCGACTTCAGGAGAGGTTGCAAATAGCTTAGCAGTAGGTTCGTAGGCAAAGAAACAAACGTATAACATCAGGTAATACATCAACCAAATTACTAACGTATGAAAGATAAACATCCCAGGACGACGTAGTTTGAAAACGGTTTTGACTCCTTCTAGTAAGTTCATTAACAAACCAATGATCTTTTTTGCTATTGCTGTCTCTTTAATGACTTTCCATTTCCATGCAATGATTAACAATCCTAGAAATCCCGCTGCAGCCATACCTCCTAGTATCCAAAGCCAAGGCAAACCTTCTCCCGATTCTACTGCACTACATTTGGGGGCATCTCCTTGCGTTATACCCTCTCCAAACAAAAAGTCCCATAAATACTGAAATTGGAAGATAAATGTAATCAATACCACAATTAGAAGCATCAGTATGTCAAAAACACGATCTGTAAAAATAGTTCCTAGGAGTTTATCCAAAGGGATTTTCTCATAACGTGTGACAGCTGCCGGCTTGGCAATTTCACCTGCCCTAGGAAGAGCTAAGTTGACCATATAACCAATCATTGTCGCAAAGAAGGTATTAAATGTTTTGGGTTGGTAACCCAAAGGTTCTATCAGCTGATTCCATCGTAAGGCTCTACTAATATTACTAATCATAAAAAGCAAACAAACTACACCTAACCAAAAGAAATTAGCATTTTGAAAATCATGTATGATTTTATCTAGTAAGGTGTCAAAAGCACAAGATTCACCACGTTCTTGCTTGCAGGTACATTCTAGTTGATACGCTGCTTCTTGGTTTTGATAAACAAAATATAATATGATAAATCCCACACTGATGAATAATAAAAACTTCAGAATGGAAATAAGTGAATTTTGTTTTTTTGTTGCTGTTTCTTGACTCATATGTCAGATCTTATGGTGATGTTGTAATAGTTATCAAAAGCATAACTTAAAATATGCTCTTATGATTATGCGGACAAAAATACAAACAACTTCTACAAAATAAAAATGCTCTTACCTGTATGAACAGATAAGAGCATTGTATATCTAAATATCCTATATCTTATTGTTTGCGGATAATAGTAGCTGTTTTTGGATCTGAATCTTCACGAATCAACGCCATTGGAGTAACTGCCGTTTTATTAGCATCTACTTTTGTGAATGTTGATTTAGTAGAAGTTTGAGACTTAGTACATCCGCTATGTGCAGCTGCTTTAGACGCACAACAGCCTTTTTTTGCAGGAGTTGCAGTAACTGTAGCTGCAGATTTTGAACAACCTTTGTGTGCTGTAGCAGATTTTGTGCATGTAGTTTTTGTTGGAGTACTTGTCAATGCTGCTGCTGCTTTTGAACAACTCTTAGTTACAGTTGCTTTAGATGCACAACAGCTTTTCTTTGCTGAAGTTTGAGTAGCTGCAGATTTTGAACATTGAGCATTTACGTTGCTTAGCCCAACAAAAGTAAACATTGCAAATAATAACAATAGATTTTTCATAACTTTTTTTACGTTTTATCTTTTTTATTAAATACTATAATTAATACGTAAATATACTAAATATGTGACAGGTATCCAATATCTTAGAATTTAATTAACGTATTAAAGAACCTTCTTATGAATAAGAATTTTTTTTATAAAAATATGTTCATCATTTTCATAAAAAATGAATAAAATTAGGACTTTTTTATTGTTTTGAGTTTGCTCGATTTACGTAATCTTCGTGCTGATAATCCAATCGTTCAAAATATAAGCCACTATAATTAGATTCACGCAAGAGCTTCTTGGACTTATCATAATACTTGAAACGCATTAGATAACCTTCATCTGTCAAGGCAAAAGAAATATCCATGTATTCAGCAATTGTATTCCGTGTACCTAGATGACAGGTGATATCTTGGGAAGGCAGTGTTCGATAGATATGGTTACTAGGATCTTTACATGCAATAATCATATCACATCCATTATCTCGTACAAGGTCTTTTTTTTCTAAATTTTCAAAGGGCTTATCTTTTTTCCATTCATTGATATATTCTTCAGGTTGAGGTAAATAATATACTTCTACAAGAATAGTATCACGTTCTACTTTCCTGAATCGTTGGACACGTTGTTCTATGGGTTGGTCAACTAATGAGGGGGAAAAGAGTTCTACATAGACCCAAAACTCATCAGGACGATCCTTAAATATTGGAATAATAATAAGTTCTTGTTCTTTTTCATCTATTGAATAATTTTCTAACTGTTCTTTGTTGGAGAAGTGACCAACTACTTGTTGCTTGAAGTGATCAAATCTATTTTCAATACCTGCAATATTATCAACCTCTATATTATCTCTCAGATAGACAGGTTTGATTACTTTTTGTTTGCAAGCAGTAGCAAGAAGAGCAAAAAATAGTATTGTAAAATATGTAGGTTTCATAATGCATGCTTTTTTATTGTGTATAATCTCGAATTTCATTAAAGGAATTGTTCTTGCCTAGTTCATCGAAGTGTTTTGGATAGATCACATTCACAAGCTAATATTAACTCTACTATGTTTTGATGCCATAGTTGTATTTCTATACAATCTCAAGTCTACTTATCCTATCCTGAAAGAGACAACAGAATTATCTACAAAATCACTTCCATGAGCTTTCATAAAGAAAGGTTGAACTTGACATTATGGTTTAGAATGGAGCATATTGCTGCATGTTTTATATTTGGCGGTAGGGGCTTAATGTAAATTATAATTTTTGTTTTATTTCTCAGACTTATTTAAAATTTTATTAAATTAATTATCTGAGTATTAGGAATTGCTTACCTAAAAATACAAATAAAGCTGGAAATATGAATAATCAAGATACTGAAAATCGTCTTTCTTGCATCAAATTTATTGATTTTACCGTTTTTTACTTCACAAATCTTCTCAGGATTTGCTTCATCAAACTAGAAAGGTTCAATCTATATTCTGTAGAACTCTATTCATGATAATTTCCAACTGTGGTTGCGTTTTTCTACTACGAACTATCATTTCTAAATAACCACAACTTATAATGAGTGGATTGAAAATATACTTACTTCAGTAGTAAGTAGATAGCCACAATTAATTTGTATTTAATTCAATCAGCCTTTTTGCGCTGTACTTTGTTGAAAAGCCTCGTGATAGCGGTGGTGGCAGCAGAGCTTGCCACTAGTCGGCTTCGCCTCTGACCGCAGAG
>JAKVCT010000120.1 GCA_022448995.1 Saprospiraceae bacterium | reverse complement strand
AAGCCGACTAGTGGCAAGCTCTGCTGCCACCACCGCTATCACGAGGCTTTTTAACGAAGTGCAGCGCAAAAAGGCTGCTTGAATTTGCTTCGCAGAGCCCTTCGGGGTTAAATACAAATTAATTGTGGCTAGCTACTTAAAAGCCAAGTTTTGTCCACCTACTTATAGTTTTATAGTTTATCTACAATAAAGTTCATTACAAATAGTCTTGTAAACAACAGTCTTTCTCATTATAATATTTCTGGATATCTATCTTCGCAACAATCTCTGGTGTCATTATATAGATGACTAGCAGTCGCTATTTTTAATGAAAACTATTTTAAATTATATAGTTTTATTACAATATGATAAAATTTACTTAATTTTATTCTTTCAGAAGGTATTTAATGCAAAAAAAGTTGCAATAAAATGTGCTATTATAAAATAAAAGAGCGTTTTATACATTAACATTTAGAATATTAAATATATACCTCAATTTATACTTTTTTTAGTATATTTGCATCTAGAATATTTTTATCGATCCCAAATTCGCAAAATAAGTGTTTATAAGATGCTTATTTTTCACAACAAAAATTATTACCACAGTTCGTGCGGTTTTTCAATTTTAGCCACATTGAGCCTTTCAAAGCTTTGACTAAAAATTAAAAAATCAACAAACTATTATTATTCGTAATATAGAGTAATTCCGAGTAAAATTAATCTCTAAGTAAGTGGGCATAATTAATTTTAGAATAACCGCTCTACGAAGTCAATTCACAAGGATTTAGTGCTGCCAAATCCTTCGGGGTTAGTTTCCCAGAACCCTGCAGGATTAAAATATAAATTAATTGTAGCTGACTACTCATTAACGAAAGGATAATTCGAAGTCTTATGATAACAGGAAATCCTACATTTTATAAATATATCGTTTTATTTAGCCTAACGGCTCTAGTGGCTGTCACGGGCTATAGTTCCCCTCAACTTGACTCTATCAAACAAAAGATTGAGTACACTGATTTCATGCCCAAGTATAGACAGCCTACTTCTGTTTTTTTAATTTCGAAGGTTGACTATACCACCGAAAAAATTATTTTACATTTTAGATATGTATCTGAACAAACCAATGATCAAATTCGGTTTTTTGGTACATCCAAGTCAAATGCTTGGGTTTTATCTACCCCAAAACGCCCTGGTGCTACCCCTATTCGTTATCAAGGTGCTATCAAAAATGTACGTGTTAATAACCAACCTAAACATCAACAACTTAAAACTAGTGATGAAATTGGATTGAAATTAGAGAAGGGGGATATTGTATCTTGTGAAATTCATTTCAATAGTATGCCTCATTATATCAGAGTTGTCAACTTAGAAGGTGGAGATGTAGATAAAAGTAATACTAGGCGTTTTGAGTGTTATGATCTTATGTTGAAAAGTATCAATAGCCCAATTTTGGGTAATAAAAATCAGATGGAAACTAATATCAAAAGGTTTTATGACAAATTCAAATATGTTCGCTATCCAGATTTGATTGAATTCACTTCTTTGGAACAAGAGGTTGCTTTCCAACAACAAAAAGAAGAAGCTAAGAAACGTAAATCGGAAACACCTATTCAAGGTTCTATGGAATCAATTAACTACATGCCCAAGTTATTGACTTCTATGGATGAATTGGAATGCAGAGAACGAGTGATTCTGAAGAATGTCTACTTTGAGGAGGAAAAAACAGATTTTTCTAAACGTACACAAGCAACCAAAACCTTAGGTATTATTTTAGATTATCTTAGGCGCTATCCTGATTCCCGAATTATCCTACATGGACATACAGATATATTTGGTGATGCTTATCGCAATCTAATTCTGTCTAAGGAACGTGTACTGAGTATCAAACGGTGGTTTACCCTAAAAAATATTGATAAAAAGCGAATTATTCCATTGTATCACGGTGGTGCACAGCCTTTACCTTTGTACAAAAATGGAGGAAGCATGAATAGGCGAATCGAAATTGAAGTTATCTGTAATGATACTCACAAATAGGCTAGAAGAATCTACACATACTGTAACAAGAAAAAGAGCAAATAATCCCAAGGATTATTTGCTCTTTTTTTTCAAGGACTTTAAATAGAGAGCCTAGCTTCGCAGAAGACTTCTTGGTCAACTCTTTATCACTAGCTTTTGACATTATAAATATTGACTAAATTCGGCTATAGTTTCAAACCTACCCTAAAATTTATTTTGACTTTCTTTGGACAAAATTTGCAATTATAATCCTTTCCGTTTAATTTCATATTATAGGGAACTAAATATAGTGTAGAATATACTACGACTGTAGGTTAAATATTCCCTTGTAGAACGACTTAAATAGTTGATCGTATTAAGTAACGATCTAAATATTCTCTTACTTAAAAAAATAAAACCTCTAACTACGTATTACAGAGTACTTATTAAATATAAAAGTTATTTAAGAATTAGATTTAATGCAGAAATTTAGATGAATTTGATGCGGTGAAGATGATTTTTAAGCAACTTCATATCTTTAAAGTTATTTAAGAGCCTGTCTAACATTAGTGTGTTCATTAATAGCACAATTTTAACTTTATTAAGCTTGCCTAGATAAGACTCATTTTAGCAGTAAGGATTAAGACCATCCCCGAGAAGAAGGGCTCAGCAAAGCTGAAAGGCTGATTAAATTTACTTTGTATAGCCCTTCGGGGTTTACTATAAATTAATTGTGGCTAGCTACTTACTTACTTAAATTGAACAAAAGGCAATTTATCGCCTAACAAACTACTTGAATAAGCTTTATTACATTGTAATAATAAATTTATATATACTCTTAAGTACAAATTGGAATTTAGAGTTCATAAATACAGTCTCTAGATATTTTACCTAAAAAAATCAATTGGAATTATTTTTGACCAAGTATATAATAATTAAATTAATAGTCTATAACTTTTAGTTTCAAATTTTGTTAGACTCTTTGAGATTTAGCAAAACCTAAAGAAAATCAATTTATTATGTTGGTTTTTTCAAAAAAGAAGTTGTTTTAGAATAGATGGCAGATAGATAGATAACTACGAGAACATTTAGACCATTGCTTAAGCTTTTTGTAACTATCAACTCTACTACTCAAAGGGCTATTCTTTTAAAGTAACTCGCAGTCAGAATAATAAACAGGAGGATGTCTGTAGAAAACACTCAGAACAATTTGTGAAGTAAGTCAAAGAAAACAGAAAACAGTATGGAGACAGATATTTTTTCAAATATAACATTCAATATAGAAGGATTAGCCTCAAAGGATAACGTTTCACAAGAAGAAGATAAACAAATACATCTGGCTTATCGTAAAATGATTCGTTCTATCAAGAGAGAGATCACCAAAGAAGCATCTGATCAAATTCACAGAGCATATACCCTTGCTCGTTTAGCACATGGTGAACAGCGCAGAAAAACAGGAGAGCCCTATATTTTACATCCCATAGAAGTAGCACGAATCTGTACCGCAGAACTAGGACTAGGCCCCACTTCTATCATTGCAGGATTACTACATGATGTTGTAGAAGATACCATGGTAACTTTGGAGGATTTGCGTTTGGAGTTTAGCGATACTATTGCTATGATTGTAGATGGACTAACCAAATTTAGTAGCTTAGCAAATGTAAGTGGCCAGAATATTGCTAGTCCTCAAGCAGAGAATTTCAAAAAAATCTTGCTTACTATCTCCAAGGATGTTCGTGTTGTCCTTATCAAAATGGCTGACCGACTGCATAATATGCGTACTCTAGGTGCTATGCCCGAACATAAGCAACTGAAGATTGCTTCTGAAACTTCTTATATATACGCACCTTTGGCCCATCGTCTAGGTTTCTATAAGATCAAAACAGAGTTAGAAGATTTGTGTATGAAAGTGATCGAACCTGATCAATTTTTGTATATCAAAGATAAGCTACAGGCAACCAAACAAGATAGAGATACCTATGTAGAAAGTTTTATTCGCCCTATCCGAAAGACCTTGAAAAAACAAGGCTATTCCTTTGAGATTTTTGGTCGAGCTAAGTCAATCTCCTCTATTGCAAATAAACTGCGCAGCAAAAAAGTCCCTTTTGAAGAAATCTATGACTTATTTGCTATTCGTGTTATACTAGATATTGAACAAGCTGCTGAAAAATCAGCTTGTTGGAATGTTTATTCTGTAATTACAGACAACTATACACCTGTACCTGAACGGTTAAAAGACTGGGTATCTACCCCCAAATCTAATGGGTATGAATCCTTGCATACCACAGTAATGGGCCCTAGAGGTCGATTTGTAGAAGTACAAATTCGCTCCAAACGAATGGATGAAATTGCAGAACTAGGCTATGCAGCACATTGGAAATACAAAGGGATTGGCCAACAGGAAACCATTTTTGAAAACTGGCTAAGTAAAGCTCGAGAAATGCTTGAAAATCCTAATAGCGATGCCATCGATTTCCTAAATGATTTCAAGGCCAGCTTATTCTCTGAAGAAGTCTATGTATTTACTCCCAAAGGGGAAATGCGTTTCTTCCCACAAGGTGCTACTGCCTTAGATTTTGCTTTTGATATTCACTCTGAGGTAGGTTATCATTGTAAGGCCGTTAAGGTCGATCAGCGTATTGTACCTTTGAGCTACCAACTAAGAAATGGAGACCAATTGTCTGTTATCACTAGTAATGCTCAAAAGCCCAATGAAGATTGGCTAAAAAATGTAATTACGGGTAAAGCAAGAAGTAAAATTAGACAGTCGCTCAAAGATGAGAAGCTAAAACTAGGCTCGCTAGGAAAAGAGATCTTAGAACGTAAGCTGAAAGCTCTCAAATTAAACCTTGAGGACAATGTCGATACTGTAGTAAAATACTATGGTTTTGAAAATCGTTTGGATCTGTATTATTCTATTTATAAGGATCAAGTCAATCTGCAAGAGCTCAAGACGCTCAAAATAGAAGCTGGTCAACTGACGGTAGAAAAAATTGATGCTCAACCTAGTAGAGAGCAAGAACAAAAGGTCAGCAAACCTAAACAAATCTCTAGGAGAAGGCGATTCAAGGGAAAACCTAAGCTCATGATTGATGGCGAAGATGCTAGTCTATACTCGCATACCTTGGCGACTTGTTGCAATCCAGTTTTAGGGGATAATATCTTTGCTTATGTTACCTCTAAACATGGTATCAAAATCCACCGAACGACTTGCCCTAATGCAGAATTCCTCCAAGCGACCTTTGGTTATCGGATCAAAAAAGCTGAATGGATAGATACTGCTAATACCTCTTTTATTGCGGAGTTACTAATTACAGGAATGGACGATCTAGGGGTTGTTAGTCACTTGACAGATGTTATTACCAATCAACTGAGTATTAATATGCGATCATTTTCTATGAATGGTCAAGAAGGACACTTTGAAGGTAAAATTAGTGTAGTTGTAACGGGGAAAGATCAGTTAAATCAGTTGATCTTAGAGCTCAAGAAATTAGAAGAAGTGAATACTGTAGCTAGAATTGAATAGAAATATCCAATACTTTAGTTTGTGGGTTTTGCTTCGCTAAGTCTTTCAGAGTTTATCAGAAAACTAAAAAATCAACGAACTATCAAAAATAAGAAAGCACAGATTATTTTAATTAATACAAATATGCTAATTTCAAGCATACTCTTAAGACAATTTACAAGCGTTTTAAAATCTTAAGTAGCTAGCCATCGTAATTATTTTGAACATGATTGAATATTAGATGGCTGATTGAATTTATTATAGTAAATTGTGCTAAATATTCTGTAACATACATTTTTAATCGAATATTTTTTATAGCTTTTTTGGCCTTGTCCTCCTTTTGATAGCTATCATCTCCAGTCTTTTTTAAGGACTATGAAAGTATAAGTTTTCTTAAAACCTATCAAAAATTCTGTAAAACTATTCACTTATTTATGTTACAGAGTACTAAATTGCTTAGATTAACAAAAAAATGATAATGGCCAGTAACCAAAAAGACGATAAGATCATAAAAGAAGTGAAAAAGATATTCGCAGTTCACTTAAAAAAAAGTGGTCTCAGAAAAACTCCTGAACGTTTTGCTATCTTGGAAGAGATTTACCGAAGAGATGATCATTTTGATGCGGAAGTGCTTTACATTCACATGAAAACCCAAAATTATCGAGTAAGTAGAGCAACAGTATACAATACATTGGAACTTTTAGTTTCTTGCGATTTGGTCAGGAAACATCAGTTTGGAAAGAATCTGACTCAATATGAAAAATCTTTTGGTTCTAAGCAACACGATCACGCTATTTGTCTAGAAACAGGCAAGGTACTAGAATTTTGTGATCCACGTATCCAGCAAATCAAGACAATGGTACAAGAAGTTTTTGGATTTGAAATCACGCACCACTCTTTGACTTTTTATGGATACAGCAAAGAGGCAAGAGAAAACAACAGTTTGAATATTGTTCCTGATTTAAGTGATACCTCAGATACAGATTCATAACGAATACTAACAAAGAATACAGACACATACCAAATATAAAACACAAAGCTATATGAAGTATACAATCAAAGAAACAGACAACATCCAACTAATCAAGATATTAGATCTAAATAACTTATTAGTGGACGAATCCTTAACTGAAGAAGTTACTCAACATATTCAGCAAGGGAATACAGAATTTATTATTGATTTAGCTGCTCTAGAGTATATCGTTAGTGCAGGGTTGAGCTTACTGATTTCTATCTTAACTCGGGCTAGAAGTGCTGGTGGTGATGTCGTTATTCTCAATATCTCAGATAAACTACAACGCATATTTTTGATTACGCGTCTACACTCTACCTTTACAGTAAAAGAAACTTTGGAAGATGCTATTGAGCATTTTGCCAAGGCAAATGTGCGCTAAAATCTGATGGAGTTTTAATCATTAAGCTTTACTCTCAATACTGATAGATATGTCGCCCTCTTTGGGGCTCACAATCTTAGTGAATATAACAAAAAAGCAACTTACCCAAATTGAGTAAGTTGCTTTTTACGTTTTAATAGTTGCCCGAGATAGGCTTTGCACCATTGTTTTTCTTTGACAAAGATTTGATCTAGTTTATGTTCACTTTCATGTCCTTCAATCATGAATTGTCTATAGTCAAAAAATAATAAAATAGATTCTAGTAAGGTTGAAAAAGCCTGTTTTGCCATTAAAACTAAATCATAGCTTAATTGACCAAGTTTGATTTCTTCAATCATATTTTTTAGCCTGTAAAAGATTGCAGTTTCTTTCATGCTCCAATCATCTATACTCCATTTCTCTTCTGTTTTAATCAAATCTAGCCTAGATTCTTCATCTACTAATTTGACAGTTTCTAATTTTGGCAGCACTCTAAAACATTCGTAAACAATATATCTAAAATATCCCACCCAAGATTGTCCAGGTTCAAACCACAGAATAGCTCTATCCATTACCACAGCAATAAATTGAAAAAGATCTCTTGGTTCAAGTACTTTATCTTCTATCAGATCGTCTAAATCAGACATTGGAATTTCCTGAGGATAACTATAAAAGTTAATAAGATTTTGATGAATTGTATTCAGAGAATAAGCTTCCTGTTCGAGTACACTAAATACCTCTTTAGCAGAATGATAACTTACTAAAAAGATGAAAAGTCGCTCCATATCATAAACATGTGCCCAAGGATATTTGTGGTCTTTATACATTTTTAGGTGTACCCAATTATATTTATTGGACAAGAGTTCATTGGATAAATTCACATATTCCCAATCAGTGCTTTTAGTGTCTATAGAATGAAGAATAAACATAATAAGTAGCTAGCTTTAAAGATTAATCATTTTGTTCTTTTAGCTTAACATATTTGGTAAGGAAAAATTCCTTTTGTTTAGATATGTATTATTTTTTTTCAGAATCAATTTGGCTTACTCCCAATGCTGATGGATATGTCGCCCTCTTTGGGGCTTATGGTTTTGGTTTCACCAAAAACAAAAAAGCAACTTACCCAAATTGAGTAAGTTGCTTTTTGCTATACTTTAATGTCTCTAACTGAAAATGTATCGACTATAGTTTATTTGTAGGAACGTATAAATTCCCTTTAGCCACTTGGCGAGAAATTACAATACGCTGTACCTCAGAAGTACCTTCATAAATCTGTGTAATCTTAGCATCACGCATCAAACGCTCTACATGGTATTCTTTTACAAAACCATATCCACCGTGGATTTGCACTGCTTCTACAGTATGTTTCATTGCAACTTCAGAAGCATATAACTTAGCCATGGAACTTGCTGTAGTGTAGTCCATATTCTGATCCTTCAACCAAGCAGAACGATATACCAACATTTTAGCTGCTTCAATATCTGTAGCCATGTCAGCTAGTTTAAATGCAATTGCTTGATGATTGATAATAGGCTTGCCAAACGCTGCTCTTTCGTGAGCATAAGCTGTAGACAACTCAAAAGCACCACCTGCAATACCCAAAGCTTGCGCAGCGATACCAATACGACCACCTGTCAAGGTTTTCATAGCAAATTTAAACCCAAAACCATCCTCTCCAATTCTATTTTCTTTAGGAACTTTCACGTCTGTATACATGATCGTATGTGTATCAGAAGAACGAATTCCTAACTTATCTTCCTTCGCTCCTACCTCAACACCATCCCAATCTGTTTCCACGATAAATGCATTGATTCCCTTATGCTTTTTCTCAGGGTCAGTCTGTGCAATCACCAAATGTACCTTGGATGTTCCACCATTAGTGATCCAGTTTTTAGTACCATTCAGTACATAATGATCGCCCATATCTACAGCAGTTGTACGCTGTGAAGTTGCATCAGAACCTGCTTCAGGCTCAGACAAACAAAAAGCACCAATCCATTCACCTGTTGCCAGTTTGGTCAAATACTTTTGTTTTTGTGCTTCAGTTCCAAAAGTCTCAATTCCCCAACAAACTAAAGAATTGTTTACAGACATGATGACAGAACAAGAGTTATCTACCTTAGACATCTCTTCCATTGCCAATACATAAGACATTGTATCCATTCCACCTCCACCATACTTTTCGCTTACCATCATACCCAAGAAACCTTGCTCTCCCATACGTTTTACTTGCTCTGTAGGATAGATCATTCCGCTATCTCTTTCGATAACGCCTGGTTTTAACTCTTTTTGTGCGAATGTACGTGCCGATTCTTGTACAGCTAGGTGTAGATCAGATAATTCAAAATTCATACTATCAGTGTTTGTTCTTTTATGTTAATGATTTAGTATAGATTGCCGAGAAATATCATTCGCAAAAAGGAGAATAAGACATTGTTCTCTATAAATACTAACTCAAATAATTCAATAGGGTTGAAAAGCGTCACAAATATACAGTTTTTTGCCAAAATTCCTAAGTACAGAACAACACGAAGATTGTTCTATTTTTAATAGCCTACTAAAAATAATGCTGTTTATTCAATGGAATTGCTCAAGAATAAACAATAAGTCCATGCATATACTTGTGCATTGTAGAATCATTCAGGGTTCACCGAAAGGTATAAGAAGCCTCAGCCTCTAATAAATTATTTATCTAGTTAAACTTTTCAGAGTTAAGTGAACACATAAAAGTAGCACTTAATTTTCCTTCACGTCCCCATGCTTCAAGTGGCGCGTCTTAATCAAAGCAGCCAACAAAAATCCTCCAGCGACACCCAAAGCAATCACACTTGGCGTTGTTAGCGTAAGCGCAAAAGCAAGAATTGCCAAACCTAGAAAGATGGCAAAAAAGATAAAAAAGAAAATCATTTGGCTTCGGACACGTTCCTTCTTAAGCTCCCAGTTATCTGCATACTGGATATAACTACGGTCAATAAGTTTAGTCGCAGCCAGAACTAAGATAATTCCGCCTAAAAATAATATTAAATTTACAAGAAAGATCACGAAAGGAATTGGAACCGTACCAAATAAGGCAAGAGCTAAAACTAGGTTGATTCCAAACTGGAAACCGTTTATAATACCTATACTTCCCGCAAATAGCATCAATAAGCCCATATTCCGTTGGCGTTTATTGGCTCTTCCAGTACGTGGATCATTGTTTTTTAGTCTATTCCGCTTCAGTTTTAATCGTAAGCGCTTTGATTTTGCACGTTTTTTAGCTTGTTGATGCTCTACAGGCGGAGCATTCTTAGCAACACTAGTTTTTTGCTCAGCATCCGAGAGTACCCAAGCTGATGGAAAGGCGTAGTGTGGTAGGATTAATAAGCCTACAAAAAGAATAAATCTGAGATATATTGAAATACGCTCCATTAGCTTATTTATGTACTTTTTTTAATAGTTACTGCATAAGTAAAAAAAGAAGACTAATCGTCCCATTCATTAATATCACCACGCTGAATATGCTCACCAGTCAAATCAGCCCATTCTTCAGGTTCTTCAATAGGAGCTAAATTAGGTGCCCCCATAGCTTCGCCCGAAGGTGTAGAACGTGCAAATTCGGTTTTTAGATGATTGGTAATACCAATAGTATTTTTTTCCATTTCTGCTAAAAGATATCTATTGATCTTCGCCCCTTTGTCAAAAATCAAATCCTCTCCACTATCTAAATTTCCCTGTATACGTCTGTATATATTAATAGACCCTTTTTTCTTTGCTTTAAGTGGTTCCATATTAGGATTATGCTTCTTGAACATTTGAGCCAAGACCTGTCCTCCATTGACCTTGATCATATAATCAATATCTTGATCAAAGGTGTGTTTTCCCGAAACCACTAAATTCAAGGCATTGGAACGAATCAGCATGGCAGGCATATAGAACGTTTTATTTTCTATACGAAACTGATTGTGCAAGTCGCTAAATTTCAACCTACGCAAGGTTTTCAGCTTGATGTAAGTGGCAAAATCTTCTAGCATTTCAAATCCTAATAATTCTCCATTGGTAAGATTAATATCTGCTACAACTTTCAACTCATTATCTTTAAAATCCCCATACTCATCCCAAAAAGCTTGTACATGCACCAAAGCATCTAAATTCCCTTGTAAGTGTCTGTCTTTGATCGTATTCTGACCAAAATTATCAAACTGATACAAGAGTTCATGCACATTGGCGCCTTCACAATCAAAAAAGGCTTCTAATTTAGGTTCTTTCTCAAAATAGATTTTCGAGTTTAACTCAAAGGTACCATTCATTGCGTCTACCTGCAAGTTTTTGACACTCATTACATTATTATTAAACTCTAGTAATCCACTGAAGTTTGTTGCTTTGATCTTTCCATAGTTAATTTCACCAATATTAGTTACAAAAGTACCTTTGAGAAATTTAGTAAAATACTCTCGTTTCTCAAACTTCTGCTGTGTCAGAGAATCCATCAAGACCTCGTCAGTCTCATCCACTTGAATATTCGTAGGATTCTCAATAGCTTGGAGTAATTTTTCTACATCTATCTTACTAGCAGTCAATGAAGAATTAAAACTCAGTTCTGCTTGTTTAGAATTCTGTTTATCTGCAAATAAAACAGGCAAAACATTACTAAACTCACCATCCAAAATGATATCACTCTCTGTTCCTTTCAGAGCAAGCGCTTGTATTTTAAATACATTATTTTGCAGACTCATACTGCCTGACTCTATACCAAGATCTACACCATTAGTGTGTAAAGATGCTCCTTCAAAAATCAATTTTCCTCCCAAGCGTACTCTAGCAATTCTACTTGGATTGATCATATCATCATAGCGTCCCTCCAAACTGAGCGACTCAATATTTAGCTTTCCCTTACCTGCAGTAACCTGTTCTCCCAGTAGACCATATGTACTCTTGAGTGGAATAACACCATCTAAAGCAAAACTCACTTTAGGATTTTTAGTTCCCTTGGAACTCATAGACAGATTAATTGGATTTCCCCCTATAGAAGCCGAGAAATTATTGATCTCGAAAGAAGTTCCTTTCTTGGGATCTCCTGCTTTAAAATGGACATCGAAACCAACATTTTTAAGCGGTTCTGACATATTTTTATGAGAAACGTTTCCCTTTTTTAGACCAAAACTAACATCCATATAAGGAATTTTGGTATCTGAATACATCCCCTTAACCTCTGCACTAAGGTATAGATCTGCATAACTTTCAAAACCATCTAAATAAGCTAAATAGCTATCAGGTAACAAACGTAAAATTGAATTCAACCGAACCTTAGCACTGCTAAATACCAAATCTAAATCTGTACCTTCATCCAAGGCGGTAACCGCTCCATCTACCGAAAAGGTATTTCCTTCCACGGTAGTAGATACCTCTGTAAATGAGTATTTATTATTTGTATTATCAATTCCAATAACTGCATCATATGCAATTTCCTTTCCTTCCAAATAAGTATTTTCTCCAATCTGAATCCGATTAGCCTCCATTTCTGCATAACTCTTCATATCAAACTTAGCATCAGTAAACTGCCCTGAGAAATAGGCATCGTTGACTAAAACATCAAAATCCTGCTCTGCTTTTTCATCCCAATAACGTAAATTGACTTTATTTAGGTTAGCATTCTTAATCGCAATATTTAAGTCCTGTGAAGATTCCGTTTCCTCGCTATCATCTGCTTCTCCTTTTTCAAATACATCGTAATTAGAAACGCCCTTAGCATTACTATAAATAGTGATCGAACCATTACTCAAACTAACAGATTTAAAATCATAATTACCTGTTAATAACCCCATAATACCACACTTCAGTGTGATGCTTTCCAGTTTTGCTAGAGGCTCCTCTCCTACTGTACCTTCCAAACGTACATTCTGAAGTTTTACTGAAGCATTGGGGAATCCCCAAATAAGCGACAACTCTGCTTTTTCAACCTGAAGTTCTGTTTTCAAACTTTTATTTAATTCATCAATAACCATCCTACCTATTCTCTCTTCAAATAAAGCGGCAACAATGATTAATCCTAAGATTAGGATTAAGACAATGGTGAACATCCAAAGTAGAGCTTTTCTTAGAATCCGTTTGGCCTTAGATCCTTTCTTTTTAGTTTTGGCTGTTTTGGCTATTTTTTTTGCTGACATAATTCGATTGTTTAAGGCTCTTTCTAATGATACTTTTATATTCCTGTTTGGTATTGTGTATATGTTTTGATTGCATGGAAGATACAGAAAAGGAAGCTTTAAAAAAAGTACTTGTACAAAAATCTATATTCTATACTCAAATTACTATATTCCGTCAGATAATGTAGTAACAATAAGGAAAGGTAAAAGCAAATTAAGTAGATAGCCACAAAGCGGTCAGCGAAACTAAAAGCAGGAAAAATCAATGGATTCATTGTGATGAAGATAATTTTCAAACAACTTCCATAATAAGAATCTTATTTTGTAACGTATTAAAAATAAAAATGAACCCAAATACTATTTTGAGTCCATTTTTATCAACTACCTTTTTAAACAGGCTATGTCACTAATAAACTAAGGCACCAGTTTGTACTTTCCACAAATGTCCATAGATGCCATCTTCTCTCAATAGCTCATCATGAGTACCTTGCTCATGAATTTGACCATTTTTAAGTACCAAAATGGTGTCTGAATGACGTAAAGTAGACAAACGGTGTGCAATGATAAACGCCGTTCGTCCTTTTGTCAGATCATTAATATTCTCTTGAATTGCACGTTCTGTTTCAGTATCTACAGCACTAGTCGCTTCATCCAAAATTAGTACTGGTGCGTTTTTGAGAATAGCACGTGCTATGCTCAGACGTTGGCGTTGTCCACCTGATAATAAAATTCCACGCTCACCAACTAGAGTTTCGTAAGCATCAGGTAAAGTAGTCA
>JAKVCT010000012.1 GCA_022448995.1 Saprospiraceae bacterium | reverse complement strand
TCACGAGGCTTTTTAACAAAGTGCAGCGCAAAAAGGCTGATTAAATTAAATATAAATTAATTGTGGCTATCTACTTAATTATTGTTAATAGATGATAATTACTAACTCAGAAAGGCTCAGTGAAGCTAAATCTTGTGCATTAACTATAAATAATTATGTCCATCTACTCAACTACTTAGTAGTAGAAGGTTTTACCAAAGGCTTGTTTCCAGCTGCATTAGGCGTAACTTCAGGAATGGGAATTCTTGCAGGAACTACAATCGTTTGTCCTACTTTAATTGTATCTAACTTTTTATTATAACGTTGCATTTTACTGGGGGTAGTATTGTATTTTTGTGCAATACTGTAGATGGTTTCTCCATCAGCAACAACATGTCTTTTCTTCTCGATTTTATACTGTATGTTAGTTGCTGGAGCTACAGGTATATTTCTTACCTCTCGTTGTATAACCAATCTTTGATTAGGATAAATAGCATATCCTTTTTTAGAGCTGATTGTTTCATTGAGTTGCATCAAGCTGGTGACCTGTGTTCCTGAGCATTTGGCAATACCATACAAATTATCTCCATCTTTTACAGTGTAGTAATGGAGAATTGTATCTTGATTTAGAATTACACGTTCTAGCTCAAAACCCTCACAAATATTAACACTTTTCTTTTTAGGTGCATAACTTCTCCAAATAACAACATTTCCCCCTATTTTAAGATCATCACCTATATTCCCTAGGGCAACAAGTTCTTCCAAGCTCATCTTATATTTTTTGGCTATTTTACTTAGGTTTTCTCCCTTTCTTACAGTGTGTACATACTCTGTGATACCACTGTCTGTATACTCGTTTTTAATTAGATTGGTAATATCTTTAGGTTGTGCAAAAGTATTTTGTACAAAGAATAATGCTAAAATTAGCAAGTTGATTTTAAGAACATTCATAAAGGTTGGTTTTGAATTGTTGAGTATAAAATTTGTAATAGTAGAATCTGTTTAAGCAAGTCTAATATATAAAAAGCTATAAAATAAAAAGCTAAAATTGCTTAGGTTTTCTTAGAATTTTGTGAAAGATGTTAGTAAGCAGTTGTTTAAAAGTCATTTTTAACGCACTAATTTCATTGATTTGAGAAATTGATAAGTGATTATGACATATATATAGTATGATTAGAACTTGCTTTTAGGTTTATCAAGAGATTTTTTATCTCGAAAGTGTTTTCACATATAAAAATTATACACAAATGAAGATGCTTTCCAAAAAAAGCTGTATCTTGATATGAAGTCTAACCTCCAGCCTCCAATTCAAAATACTTATTCTCTATGCAACCATCTTATTCTTTCATATTTCTTTTTTTGATTGTTTTTGCATGTTCCTCAGAGCAGGCTGCTCAGGAGGAGCAGATAAGCCAATTAGAAGAGTTGTATACCATAAATAAGGCGGATAGCGTAATTAATCAACTCTTATATCAGTATTACACTTATGTAAATACATTTCACGATCCTCAAAAAAATGCAACTTACCTATATCGAGCAGCAGAAGTCCATTTAGAGTTAGGAAATTCAGAAAAAGCAGTTCAAGATTTAGAACAGATTCTATCTAAATTTTCAGTAACGGGTAAAACAGAGGAAGCTTTATTACTAGCAGCTATTATTTACGACGATTCCTTACAGTACAAAACTAGAGCAAAAAAATTATTTATCAATTATCTATATCGTTATCCAGATGGAGAAGGTACAGCTCGTGCAGAGTTTTTCTTCTTACCCGAAGATCAGAAAATGCAGATCGAAATAGAACGATTAAATGCTAAATTAGATGACCCTCAACAACCCAGACAAACGGATATAGTTGTAGGAGAAGCGATGTTAGCTAAGTATGCTGAGTATGTTGTTAAGTTTAAACAGAAAGAAAATACTGCAATTTTTTGTGACAGAGGATCAAAGTTAGCGGCTACAATGGATGAACCTATGATTGCTGTGGAGTTTTTAACGCAAATCAAGGATAACTATCCTAATTATAATGCCTATCCTAAAATGCTTTTTGAGCTAGCTTGTTACTACGAAGAGCTCCCCAAGTTTCGACGTCGTGCCAAACGCAATCGTAAAACAGCGGGGATTTTATCTAAAAAAGAAATTCGCAAAATACTAAAATCTGATCATGAGTTGGAAGCGAGACAATTGCATGAGTATCTTATCAGGAATTTTGCAAAACATCCTATTGCTCAACGTTCTAGAGAGCATCTGAAAAATATAGGTAAAGAGGACAGTGAAGTCATTTTGTCATTTATCCTCCAAAAAGATTCTACCCTGTAGATATTTAAGTTCTGGGTCTCCCTACTCATCTTTGGGTTTAGATATAGGGGATTCAGAGCTAGAATAATGAGCAAATACACATATTTTAGCCTAAAACCCCATAATTTAAAGAAAGTTTTTAGAGATTTTTTCCGAGAAGATTGATTTTTATCGACTTTATCAATACTTTTGCTCTGCCTTAATTATCAAAGCATTAAGGACTGAGCATGTCTAGTTGGCTTTGCCACCAACTTGCTCCTCAAAACAGTGTACAACAAAAAAGAATTTAGAAGAAACAAAGCGTAGAAACACAAATCTTTTTCTGTTTCTCAGATGTTTCTATTAGGGTGGGTATCTCAAGTCAGTTCTTCTTAATTAGCTCAGACTAAATGAGGAAGAACGTTGACTCAAGATTGTAGTATATTTAACTAAAACCTGTTTTGTGGGGAGCCCATATCACCAGTAAGCTTTCCTTTTTTACAGTCAAAATGTAGCAGGTAAATGCTGTAAAATGACACATTCTATCAAGATAAAAGCAGGTATTAAATTTTAATTAGATGTTGAAAACGAATCTTAAAAAAGATACGCTAAAGCAGCTTCATCAGATAGCTGCACAACGCATCATGGTTATTGATGGTGCAATGGGAACAATGATCCAGGAGTATGAGTTAACCGAAAAAGATTATCGAGGAGATCGATTTGCGGACTACAGCATGGATTTAAAAGGAAATAATGAGTTATTATCTCTAACTCGACCAGATATAATTGAAGCTATACATAAGGCTTATCTCGAAGTAGGTGCAGATTTTGTAGAAACGAATACCTTTAATGCGAATTCAATTTCTCAGGAAGATTATAAAATGCCTGAGATGGCTTATGAGATGAATTATGCTTCTGCAAAATGTGCTCGTAAAGCAGTTGATTATTACAATCAACTTACTCCTAAACAACCTCGTTTTGTAGCTGGTGCTTTGGGACCAACCAACAAGACAGCGTCTATGTCGTCTGACGTGAATAACCCAGGGCATCGTTCCGTAACTTTTGAAGAGTTGGTGGATGCTTACTACGAGCAAGTACGTGGTTTGGCAGATGGTGGAGCAGATGTATTTTTGGTAGAAACCATTTTTGATACATTAAATAGTAAGGCAGCTTTATTTGCTATTGACAAATACTGCGAAGATGTTGGAGTTGATTATCCCATCATGATTTCAGGAACGATCACTGATGCTAGTGGACGTACACTTTCTGGGCAAACTGTAGAGGCTTTTTGGATCTCGATTAGTCATATGAATGTTTTTAGTGTAGGACTGAATTGTGCATTGGGGGCAACTGAAATGCGTCCTCATATTGAAGCACTTTCTAAATTGGCAGATTGCTACATTAGTGCTTATCCCAATGCAGGTCTACCTAATGAACTGGGAGGCTATGACCAAGGAGCTGAAGAAATGGGAGGGTATCTACAAGACTTTGCACAAGATGGTTTGGTTAATATTGTGGGAGGATGCTGCGGAACCTCACCTGAACATATCGAAGCTATAGCAAATGTAGTGCGTCGATTTACGCCCAGAGATAGAACCAGGGCAAGCTCTCTATCCATGTATAGTGGGTTAGAACCTTTGATCGTCCGTGAAAATTTCAACTTTATCAATGTAGGAGAAAGAACTAATGTAACAGGCTCACGCAAGTTTGCTCGTTTGATCAAGAATGGTAACTATGAGGAAGCTTTGTCTGTAGCACGACAGCAAGTAGAAGGTGGTGCACAGGTAATTGATGTAAATATGGACGAAGGTTTACTAGATTCGAAGGAAGCTATGATTACTTTCTTGAATTTATTAGCTGCTGAGCCCGATATTGCCAAGTTGCCGATTATGATTGATTCCTCCAAGTTTGAGGTAATTGAAGCAGGACTGAAATGTGTGCAAGGAAAAGCAATTGTTAATTCTATTTCCATGAAGGAAGGAGAAGAGGAGTTTATTCGTCAAGCACGATTAGTGAAACGCTATGGTGCTGCTATGATTGTTATGGCATTTGATGAAAAAGGGCAAGCAGACACCACAGAACGCAAGGTAGAAATTTGCTACCGAGCTTATAAAATACTAACAGAGCAAGTAGGAGTTAAACCTCAGGATATTATTTTTGACCCTAATATCTTTGCAATTGGGACAGGAATTGAAGAACATAATGATTATGGTATTTATTTCATAGAAGCTTGCAAGCAGATCAAAAAACTGATGCCATTGGTGAAAATCAGTGGCGGGGTGAGTAATTTATCCTTTTCTTTTAGAGGAAATAATGTTATTCGAGAGGCTATTCACTCGGCTTTCCTGTTTCATGCTATTCAAGCTGGAATGGACATGGGAATTGTAAACGCAGGAATGATTGAAGTGTATGAAAATATTCCTAAAGAACTCTTAGAACGTGTAGAAGATTTAATCTTTAATCGGAATGCTGAAGCTACTGAACGTTTGATGGAATATGCAGAGCGCGTGAAAGGAACAGGAAAAAAACGTCAGGTAGATTTATCATGGCGTGAATTGCCTGTTCGAGAGCGATTAACTCATGCTTTGGTAAAAGGAATTACCAAGTATATCATAGAAGATACAGAAGAGGTGCGTCAAACTTTGGATGCTTCTCTACAAGTGATTGAGGGACCTCTGATGGATGGAATGAATGTGGTGGGTGATTTATTTGGTGCAGGTAAAATGTTCTTGCCACAGGTGGTGAAATCTGCTCGTGTAATGAAGCAAGCTGTTGCCTATTTGACACCATTTATAGAGGAAGAAAAATCTGGCTCAGAAGGTAGTTCAAAAGGAAAAATCTTATTAGCAACGGTAAAAGGGGATGTACATGATATCGGTAAAAATATTGTGGGGGTTGTGTTGGCTTGTAATAATTTTGAAATTATTGACTTGGGGGTAATGGTTCCTTGTGATACCATACTCAAAAAAGCAAGAGAGGAGAATGTAGATATGATTGGTTTGAGTGGTTTGATTACTCCATCGTTGGATGAAATGGTTTATGTGGCCAAGGAGATGGAGCGTCGTCAGTTTAATATTCCTTTATTGATCGGTGGAGCTACTACCTCTAAAACACATACTGCTGTTAAAATAGATCCTCAGTATAAACTAGGGCAAGCTGTTCATGTTTTGGATGCTTCTAGGAGTGTAACTGTTGCAAGTACTTTGTTGAGTCATAATGATGAAGAACGGAATAAGTATATTAAAGGTGTTCAGGATGAACTAGAGTTGGTGCGCAAACGTAGAGGAAATCGCAAATCTGCCAAGCGTTATCTAACCTATAATAAGGCACGTAAGAACCATCAACAACTGGATTGGGAAAACCATAAACCTGTAAGACCAAGTTTCCTAGGATTCAAAGTTTTTGATGATATTGATTTGAATTTATTAAGAAACTATATTGATTGGACACCTTTCTTTATCAGTTGGCAATTGCATGGTAAATATCCTAAGATTTTTGAAGATGAGATTGTAGGGGTGGAGGCCAAAAAACTGTTTGCAGATGCTCAAACAATGCTTGACCAACTTATTGAAGAAAAATGGTTGACTGCTAGAGCCGTGATTGGGTTCTTCCCTGCCAACAGTATTCATCAGGATGATATTGAGTTATATACAGGAGATAATCGCGAAGAAGTGAAGGCTATTTTGCATAATTTGCGTCAACAACGTCAAAAAGCACCAGGTCAGCCTAATAATTGCTTGAGTGATTTTATTGCTCCCAAAGAAACAGAAGTAGAAGATTATATTGGTGGCTTTGCTGTTACATCAGGTTTGGGAATTGAAAAATGGGTGCGCAAATTTGAAGAAGAACATGATGATTATAGTGCTATTATGCTCAAAGCTTTAGCTGATCGTTTTGCGGAGGCTTTGGCTGAATATATGCATGAGTGTGTACGTAAGGAGTATTGGGGCTATGCCAAGGAAGAGAATTTCTCTAATGATGAATTAATTAAGGAGAATTACAAAGGGATTCGACCTGCTCCAGGATATCCTGCTTGTCCAGATCATACGGAGAAGGCTACATTATTTGATATTCTTGATGTAGAACAACAGATTGGGATCTCCCTGACAGAAAGCTTTGCTATGTATCCTGCAGCTTCAGTGAGTGGTTGGTATTATTCTCATCCTAAATCTAAGTATTTTGGGCTAGGGAATATTGAGAAGGATCAGGTAGAATCTTATGCTAAACGCAAGGGAATGACTACAGAAGAGGTAGAACGCTGGTTGATGCCTGTACTGAATTATGATATTTAAAAAATACTTAAATAAGCTTTAATAGTTCATAGGTTGTTAGTTTCACTGAGCACTTTAGGACTTGACTAAAAATTAATAAATCATAGAATTACTGAGATTGTAGAGTGTCTAGAAAAAATGTCTATAAGGTTTGATATACTCAAAGGTGTATCAAACCTTTTTTCATATACTAATAGGTGGATGCTCAATGTTTTGTCTTAGAGAATTCTGCCCTCTAACTTAAAAGGTTGCATTTTTAGCTATTTTTTTAAAAAAAAAGTTTAATTTGGTACCTGTCAAAGCAAAAGTAGTCATGATAAGGCATGTTTTCTTGTTTTTTTGATGTGACTATTTCTAGAATCTCTGTTTCTTTTATAATTTTAGACGATTGGTTGTCCTATACAGCAAATTAAAAAATAGCCCTAGATGACCAAGAGGCAAACGTAGTCTGAAATAGGAAATTGATACCGATAGTTAGTCAACATATCATATAAGCAGAAGAACGCTTTAAGCATGGTTGTCTCTGTGTTACATACTGTTAATCTTTCACTGAGGCATCCTAATAACAATAGTTCGTATATTTTTCGTAACTAATTGATGATTAAAAAGATGTGTGAAATTCATTTTGTTTTACAAAATACCAATCATCAATAAGTAAGCACTCACAAAGTGCTCAACGAAGCTCAACGATATTTGTCAATTTTTGACTAAACATCAAAAAATCAACGAACTATAACTACTAAAGAACAAGATAATAAAACCTACATAACCCTTTCTATATATGAAAATGCCCCTACCTTGGATATACTTATTGTGCTTAATGGGGATTGCTTTGGGCACAGCGGCCCAAACCCAAGAAGTCATTTTTGAGGAGACAGTTAGTGTTGGTCCTTTCAAGCAGTTTGACTGGATCACAGAAGAGGATATTAAAGCAAGTGAGCTACTCGTATTGGATGTAGATGTACTTGGTGGACGAAAATTGTCTAAAATCTTAGTTGAAACACCTGACGATAATTTTAATCAAATAGCGCGAAAGGTACAACAAGTGAAGAAGCAACGACTTTCTTCTTCCAAAGAAGGGTCTTTCTCCTTTGGTTTCCACAATAATTCTCTCCTACCTAAGAAAGCACGTGTCAAAATCGTTAAGGTAATTCCAGATGAATTTGAGGATCAACGAATCTTAGATGATATCAAGATTACTATTTTTGAAGATTCTATTCAGCGAGTGATGGTTGATACTGTTCCTTGGCCAGACTTGCAAGAGGTAGAACTCTCCTTAAGTGCAAACCGAAATCCAGAAGATATTAGTTATTTCTGTGAAGATTTTCAATTATTGGGGCCCGACGAAGATCAATATGCTGTATATTGGATTGGAATAGGAGAAGAGTCTTTAGAAGCTTATAATAAAATCAAAAATAATCCACCACCTGCTTGGTTAATGGAGGGAATCAACGAGCCTCTAGTCGCTTTTGGGATGGAGCTAACACGTTCCATGCCTGTGACACGATCTACTTTGGCAGAAGGTGTAGTCTTACAGGTACGAAACCCTAAATTGCCTTTCGATCCTAGCAAAATTCAATATGGTGATAAACGTTCCTCTATGTTTGGGATTATCAGTCGAGATCGGGCGAGAGAGTTTAATGCCGTAAAAATTTGTGGCAAGAATATGAATACTACCTCTCAAATTAAGATCTACATAAAAATTGCACGGTTCTCTCTAAAACGAAAAATTGTCTATGATCGGGTGATAAGAGAACGTGCACAAGAAGTCTTTATTACCAAACCTGTCTTAAAAGAACAGGAAGAATAAATCTTATTTGTTTATTCGATTTTCAAGAAAGTACCTCTTTTTTGTCTAACCAAAAAGACCATGAATAAATACCATAATATAGTTACACTTTTATTGATTTGTTGCCTAACTTGTTTAGTCTCTGTTCTGGATACCCCCCTATATGCCCAACTGAGAATGAAGGGTACATCTGTTGGAACAAGAGTGCAGCGCCTTGCAGAACGTAAGGCACAAAAGTTTGTTCGCAAGAAAAAAACAGACTTGAGAAGTGAGTTGAGATCTGGAGTGAAGGATATCAAGCAAGGAGAAGTTCCTCACAAATTTCCTAAGGCAAGAGGGCCTCAAGAAGCAGACAACAGTGCTTCTTATTATACTATGCATGATTTTATTAACGATCCTGATAAACGCGTGCGAATACAGAATAGGCAAAATAATAAACGTTTTGTTGAATTGTTCGGAGCATGGTGGACTACACCAAGCGAATATCAATTAGAGTATGATTCTTATATTGATTCTTTACTTCGAGCAAGGGCTTCTGTAGATAGTTCTCAATATAGAGTACCCAAGGAGGTAAATAAGGAGAATAAGAATGGAGAAGGTCAACCCATGACAGTCTTGGGCTGGCATCCTTACTGGAATGATAATCTGTATAAAACTTATGATTATAATATCATTAATGCAATTGCTTTTTATTCATATGAGATTAATCCTTTGGATGGAAGTAATCGAAATGCAGATCATCCCAAGGTAATCGAGTTTATGAATGGAGAGTTTACAGCTGCTATTCGAGAAATGAAGGACTCTACACGTCCAGTTTCTGTCCTCCTAAGCTTGACACTTCACCGTGAAGATGAAGTAAGAGAGTTCTTGGATATGAATACGATTGCCCAACAAAATGTTATAGATTCTATTATTACGATCTTATCTCCTGAGCATTCTAATGCAGATGGTATTGAGATTGATATTGAGAATATTCCTTTTGATCTAAAAGATGATTATATACAATTTGTTAAAAAAATTAGTTCTTCCATTTACAAAGCTTATCCTGATATTAGTACTGAATACAAGTATGTGTACCTTAGTGTCCCTGCCAAAGATCCCAAAGAGATCTATAATATTAAGGAACTTAATGATTTTGTAGACTTTTTTGTTATTCGTGGAGATAACTTCTTTTATGATCCTACTGCAGATAAACTAGAGCAAGGTCCTCAAGCTCCGCTCAATTTCAATTCAGCTTCTCCAGATTATGATCTAAAAGATGCTATAGATACTTATGCAGATCGAATTGGTCGCTATAATACAAATCGTCTGATTTTAGCTTTTCCTTACACAGGAACGATGTGGCAAAAAACACAAGGGCAAGATGAGCCTGTCTTATTGTATCCCTACATATCATATAGTCAGATTAAGTTTGACTTTGTGGCCAAAGCACAAGATGGTTTTGGGAAAATTGATACATTCGATGAGAAAAATTGTTATACTTGGTCCTTTATAGATTCCTCTGTGTACCCTAACGTAACTACAACAATCTATTTTGATGATGCAGATAGTTATCGCAAAAAATATAAACTGATTGATCAGTTTAGAATGGGGGGAGTTGCTATTAATGCACTCGGTTATGATAATGGATTTACGGAGTTATGGAAGGTCCTTGCTGAAGAATTTACAGTAGTCAAAATACCTAAAGATAAGCGAGCCGAAAGAATAGAAGAGGCCACTGGATTCTTTATGCGCAACTCTACTATTATCTTAGCTGTATTGTTCTACATAACTATCTTTGCTTCATTTGGCTTTTTTGTAGCACTTATGCAGAGAGATACTCGCCAGCGTTTATTTGAGAATGGCAGATTCAGAGTGCTTTATTTAGGCTTCTTTACTCTTGTTTTACTTATTTTAGGATCGTACCTAGGTTTATTTGATGATAAGAATTCTATTCTATTTTATGGAATTTTGTCAGGAGGACTTATTGGTTGGTTATTGTTCAAATTTGCATCTAAGTCCCAGGCTGCTAGGCCTTAATAACCAAGTGTAAACGAAGGAGCTTTATTAAAAAGCTAACAGCCTTATAAAATTATATTTACATACACCCTTAGGATATAAAAATATGCTATTGTTTAATAAATATACCATAAGCTTATTAATTATCAGTCTTGTAATTGGGGCGGATATGCTTTCGGGCAACCAAGCCTTGTATGCGCAAAACGAACCAGTGATTGAGTTTGATGATTCTAGTAAGTATCAATGGGAGCAAAGAGTACCAAACTATGGACCTGACTTTTTGAAAGTGTCTGATACTGTAGGTACCAAAGTAACAAAAGTAATGAACGCAAAGCGTTTGACAATGCTTGGACATCAGTGGTGGGGTTTGCCCACTGAACGAGAGGCCTTGCGCTTAGAGGGGGCAAGATATGCACGTTATGGATATGATTATTTATATCCATACAAAAAACAAATCTTTCAAGAGACAGGGCATGCTTACAATCACAATTATGAAATTCTTAATAAACAAAATCTGACCGTATTTGCTTGGCACCCTGCTTGGCAAACAGAGGCTTACAAGACATACAACTTTAATTTAATAACACATCTATCTTTTTGCTCGTATGATGTGAACCCTGTTACTGGGGGATATTCTAATTTTCGGTCAATTTCTGAGTTTCGATCTACAGATTTATTACGTGCAGCTCAGCAAGATACTTGTAAGGTACTCTTGAATGTACGCAATCTTGGTCAAGAAAATAATGATCTGTTTTTTGATCAAGGTTGGCCAACAGCACAGCGAAACTTGACCGATAGTCTCCTAAAAATATTGATCGAGACTGGGGCTGATGGGATAGATCTTAATTTTGAAGGGGTTTCTAAAGAGCATAAAGATCGATTCATTAGCTTCATTAAGGACTTATCTTTTGAGTTAAGAGAAATGAATAATGAGTATACAATCAGTATGAGTGTGCCTTTTTACAATGAGGATGGTGTTTATGATTTGAAAAAATTGAGTCCTTGGGTAGATTTATTTGTTATTAATGGATTTAATGGACATATCACAAAGACTACATTAGAAATGGGAGCAATTGCTCCTCTACATGAGGATAAAACCTCTATTCGAGGAACTAATCTAGTGTATACGCCAAGTACTAACTTGTATGATTTGTTGCAGATCAGTAAAGTTTATGCAGTGGATCATATCTATCTATTACATACTGATGAATATACTTCACAACTAGTGAAAAAACTAGAACGTTATATTTCCCAGTCTAATATTGATCTTGATGTCTTGTACTATAAGTCAGGAGATTTGACCAAATTAATGGAAATTATTGGAGCTTCTGCAGACCTTTTGGCAAATCCTGAAATCGTAAACCTACTTAAAAAGACGAATTGTGAAGCAGATGTATACAGGTCTTTTGCAGCTGATGTTTCCTCAGACTTTTTCTTATTTGGAATGAACTGGGATACTCTAAGTATTACTGAAAAGGATATGTTTGAATATGACAACTTTTACTTCTATGGTTCTACTAATAATGAAAATAAGGATGGTATTGGAGATGCATTAAACCGATATGTTGAGGATTTAGGAGAAGAATATAAAACTAGTTTGGTGATGGGACTTCCTTATCATGGTGCCGTATGGATGGACAAGGATCCCACTGACAAGGGAGACGAGGAGTTTTATGGTTATATGTCTTATGGACAGATTCGACGCTTGATAACTGAACGTAATCAGGATAGCATTCGCTTGGTAGATTTATATTATGATAAGAGCCAACATACGATGATCCTACAGGTTTTAGATACCATTACTGAGCGCTCTATTATTGATTCTTTTCTCCGTGAAGGAGACAAATACTACACAGTACTAGAAGATACTATATGGCCTGGAACACTTATCTATTTTGATAATTCTTCTACCTTGGAACGAAAGTTTGATTATTCCTTGAAACAAGGAATTGGTGGTGTTGCTGTTTGGGCTTTGGGATATGATCATACCTACAAAGATTTGTGGCGTACTATCGAAAATACAGTGGTAAATCGTTGGGAGTGGAATCCTGAGAAGCAGCGTGTTGAACGATTTAAAATAGCTAAGAATAATAAGGTAAGTTTTACTATTCAGTATCAAGTAAAGCGAATGAGTACTTTGACACTAGCTACTTTATTCTTGATAGCCATTTTTATGTTTATTGCATTTAGTTTTTCTCTGTTAGACTGGAAAGTTCGAGATGCCTTGTTCTACAGTGGAGCATTTAGGTTATTTTACCTTACATTATTTGCATTGATCCTATTATCTTTTGGTTCATATGTAGGGCTGTTTCGAAACGAGTGGGGAACTTACTTTGTCGGTTTATTCCTAGGTGCAGCTTTGGTATGGATTGCCTCTCTCTTAGTAAGGAGAGACCAAGCTAAGCTTCCTTAGAATAGAAGAGTTTGAGAGTTTATTAGCATTTTATATTTTACATTAGTTCGTTACAGTAGCGAACTACTCATAAAACAAGTGATAAGATGGGAAAAATACTTGCCCGTGAATTTTTGTGGTTGTTTGTAGCCCTAGTTTTCGCTCTTCCATTAGGGATTGGTTTTCTATGGTTTCTAGGATTTACCCCTGAAACTGTAAATCTACAAAAAGAAGAGAAGAGCTATATCTTTTGGTTATACCTACTAGGATATTTAGTCTCTTTCCTGGGAATTTATATTGTCCGTTTTGTGGCTATGTCAATCAAAACATTGACCCAACCTCCTGCACCCGTAGAGGAGGAGGAATAATCGCCAATTCTTTATTATTTGGGAGCTTTGCCTTTATTGACTAGGGCAGGGTACTACTAATTATTTAAAATCATAGTTTTATGATTGATAAGGTTTTAAGTGCTATTGCTAAGGAAATGAATAATTTCTTTAAATCAAAACATAGCATCACAGAAGATAAGGTTATTATGTCAAACCTAGTTAATGCAGATGGTTCTATAGCTGTTCAAGAAACAGACAAGATTATCATGACGCTGGCTGGGATAGACCAAGAACGTTCGCAAAGTAATGTAAGTACTTACAAACCCACAGCCAGGGGATCATTTGTTAAAAAACGTCCTGCTGTGAATGTGAATATTTATATTGTATTCTCTGCATATTTCACACCTGAAAATTATGAGGAAGGATTGAAATTCATTTCTTCTGTTATCGCATTTTTTCAGAGTAGGGGGGGGAATATGAGCCGCGAAAATACACCTGGATTAACAGAAATTATAGATAAGGTGACCATGGAACTGATTCCATTAGAGTTTAGAGAAATTAGTAATGTTTGGGGAGCCTTGGGCGCTAAATATTTACCATCAGTAGTGTATCGTTTGCGTACTTTACCTATTGAACATATTACACCTTCTCCAGAAATTCCTTCTATTAACAAAGTATAGGTACCTATTATTAGGCGGATCAAGAAAAAAAGCTTATTTTTTGTAATTCTTTTTTACAGAAGAGTTTGTTGATTTTTTAGTTTTCTAGCAATCATTGAAGAATATTTTAGCCTCTCTGATTCCTTTGTACTTCTTGTTGTTTGATCCTTGAATGATTAGGAATCTTGAGAAAGGTTTAGCAAAGCAAACCACGAAGTGCACAGTGAAACTAAAACCTACGAACTAAGGTTTATGGAAGTTGTTTGAAGAATCATATAGAAAACCTGTAGTTTATAATTAGAAGTTATTGCTCAATGATTTCTAATTATATCAAACTTTATGTACGGGTTTTGATGGTTTTTGATTCTGTTGATAGCAGAGACTTAAGTAACTTCTTTTGTAATATTAATATCCCATTATTCATTATAGTTAGTTTATTGGTGTTGAGTTATCATATACCTTATCAGGAATGTGAATAATTGATTATCAGTTAACTCCTATCCTCATATATTTAATATCATGGCAGAAAAGAAGCCTCAATTCAAAAGAGAAGATCCATATCAGCATCTACTCAATCTGAATTTTCAGACTAAATATAGACCACTCCTAAAGATTCAATGTTTGCATGAGTATTTCTCTCAGAAAGAAATTCCTGGTCTGGAAATTATTCCTGCAGGAATTACCTCTTTTACGATGAAGCGCTTGGGATTATTTTTCCGTCAAGAGTCTGGCCAATCTTTTTCTATTGGATATGGGATGGATCCTAATGGGAACTCAAAATTAAAATATGAAGATGATCCTATCAAATTGAGCTTCTGGGTGAAGATTACAGATATGCATTTTCTTAATTATACAGACTTACCTTACGAACTAGGAAATACGATTTATTATTTTAATAATTTAGATACTAATAAGGCTGATCCGGATGATCTATCACTTGCATCTAATGAATATACTGGAGCAGAAGATTGCCTGCCAATTATGCCAAACCTATTTGTGTTCAAGTTTGATGAGCCTTTAGAATCCCCAGAAATTCAGGTAGTTGATCAGTTTGATGAAGTGGTCTTTGAGGAAGAAATGGAAGGAGAATTTCCTCATTGTAATATTGACTTAACAGATGCCTTGCCGGGTAAGTATACCTTATTGATTGATGGTCTAGAAGAAAAAGTATTCTATCTACATCCACCAAGTCTGAAGAAAATGTTTGGGGTTATTGATATTTTTATCAATAAACATGATGACTCACCTTATCAATTATTGGATCAAGATGGAACAGTTCATAAAAAAGAATATAAGATTAATTTTGATAGTCGCTCTACACGTTGGAAATATGTGTTCATGGAAAGTACACCAGAACCCATGCATAATGAACATGAAGTATTTGATGTGAGTACAGGGAAAACTAGAGGTAGAGCTCGATCCAAAATGGAGCCAATGTACTTCTCAGAACCAGAAAAAGAAACTTTGCCTAATGGCTCAGAAGTAACGGTTATCTACACGGATGATCCTATCAAATCGTCCGAAATGCAGCTCCAAAAGTATAAACTAAGAACTAAAAAAGGCAAGGGTGAAATTGAGTGGATCACTGATTTACCTTGCATTACAAAAAAAACTCCTATCCGACCAGATAAAATTGCTGAAAATGCTTTTTTTTCAGAATTAATTGTATATTTGTAAGGTCCTAGGACGAAATTAATTAAATACTAACTAATTCAAAACAATTAAATCATGGCAAAACAGTATGCGACTCCTGGCGTGTATATTGAGGAAAAAAGCGCCTTCACTAATTCTGTCGTAGCAGTAGCAACTGCAATCCCTGCTTTCATTGGCCACACTGAGAAAGCTCGTGCTGGTAAGAGAGATTTAACTAACGTGCCTTTACGTATTTCTTCACTAGTAGAGTACCTAAGTTTCTTTGGTGGCGCTCCTAAAGTTAAGTTCAATGTGAACGCTGACGGAGACAACTACACTGTAGAGACTGATAACGATACTAAGTACTTACTTTTCCGTAGCTTACAGTTGTTCTACGCTAACGGTGGTGGTTCTTGTTATATCGTTTCTGTAGGTGGATATGGTGAATCTATCTCTTCTAAGACCATTATTGGTACTGAGAACGGAGGTGGTATCACTGCTCTATTGAAATACGATGAGCCTACATTATTATTATGTCCTGATGCTGTACTATTAGATCAGGATAACTGCCACGCTGTTCAACAAGCAATGTTGAAGCACTGTGGTGTTGACACTCGTAGCCGTTTCGCTGTCTTAGATGTATACAACGGTGACCAGGCAAGAAACAACATGGATGATGATGTTGTAACTGTAGCTCGTGGTGGTTATGGTAACAATTCATTAGACTTTGGTGCTTCTTACTATCCTTGGTTAAAAACTAGCATCGTTCAAGCTGATGAGTTTGACTTCACTAACGTTGCAAACATCGACGGTTTAATCGAAGTATTAAACGCTGAAGTTGATGAAAACGTTTCTGCTGGTTTATTAGAGTCTGGTAGAGGTGATCAAATCAAAGATGAGGTTGCTAAAATGGCTAATGATGATGTAAACGTTGATGCTGTAAACAACGTATTGAGAACAGTAAGTCCTGTTTACAATGACATCTTAGCTCAAATGAAAGATGGATTAAACACACTTCCTGCTGCAGCTGCTATCGCTGGTGTTTACACAACTGTAGATAACTCTGTTGGGGTATTCAAGGCGCCTGCTAATATTAGCTTGGCTTCTGTAATTGCTCCTTCTGTAAACATCACTTCTGCTGAGCAAGAAAACTTGAACCTACCATTGAGTGGTAAAGCGGTAAACGCTATCCGTCCATTCGTTGGAAAAGGTACTTTGGTATGGGGTGCTCGTACTCTAGATGGTAATAGCCAAGACTGGAGATACATCAACGTACGTCGTACAATGATTATGATGGAGCAATCTATCAAATTCGCTTGTGAGCCTTTCGTATTCCGTCCGAATGATGTTAACACTTGGTTAGCAGTTCGCGGTATGATTCGTTCTTTCCTACGTGCACAGTGGCAACAAGGTGCTTTAGTGGGTAACACTGAAGACGAAGCGTTCCAAGTAGAAGTTGGTTTAGGTTCTACTATGACTCCTCAAGATGTATTAGATGGTTACATGAAAGTAAGTGTAAAAGTAGCTATCTCTCGTCCTGCTGAGTTCATCGTAATCACATTCCAGCAAAAAATGCCTGGTGGTGAGTAGGATTTAGCTCTTCTCTAGAGTGTAAATCTTAGAACTCAGTTCTAGTTATTATGTTTGATGCGCTGTCTCGGCATCTAAAAAATGAGGCAACTAATCCATTTTTTAAAAAAATCTTGAAATAATAAACTACCATGGCTGGTAAAATAAATCACAACGACTTATCATATGGTCCTTGGGCACTAGCTAAATTCTACTTCCACGTAACTATCAATAGTAGTTTTGGTGATGGTGCTACTGTAGATGCTCAAATCGGTTTCCAAACTGTAGAAGGTATGGAAAGTGAGGTATCTGTAATGGAATATCGTGCTGGTAACTTCGCACTATGGGCAAAAACTAAGCGCCCAGGTATGATGACTTACAGTAACGTAACTTTGAAAAAAGGAATGTTCCGTAGCGACGCTAACTTGTTAGACTGGTGGAAAAAATTCGCTATTGACCACCGTCACAATTCTCGTAGTGAAGTTGTTATCGAACTTTATAACGAAGACGAAGAAGCTGTTATCATCTGGACTTTGAAAAACTGTTTCTGTACTAAATTCACTCCAACTGGATTGGATGCAGAGGCTGATTCTGAGGTAGCTATCGAAGAATTAGAATTCTGTTATGAAGAAATGGATATCGAGATTCCATAGTAGATCTTAATTAAATAGATCTTACATAATATAATTGAACCTATTGAGTATAAAACTCAATAGGTTTTTTTTTATTTACAATAAGTTTTGTATTTTAGTATCGACTACAACCCCTAGTTAATACATTATTTTAATAATAATATTTAAAAAAATTATTAAGTAATGTCCTAATCCCAAATTTTAGAGTGTAAAGAACACGCTTTGAACCAAAAAAATTAAATATTATGAGTTTTTCAATCGGTGGAGCAGCTGCAGTAGGTGCCGCAGTAGGTGGTGCGATAAACGCTGTAGGCAGCTTACTTGGTCTAGTTACAGGTAGCTCAAATGGAGTAGCACCTAACGAATGGCCGATGCCCAAGTTTTTCTTTGAAGTAGATATTGGAGGATCAAATTTGAGTTTTCAAGCTTGTGATGGCTTAGAAGCCTCTATTGCTGTTATGGAATTCAGAGATGGGAATTCTCAGAGTTTCTTCAAGCAGAAGCGACCTACCATGATTAGCTATTCCCCTATTACGCTTAAGAAAGGGGTTTTTGCAGGAAATATGGATTTTTATGACTGGTTCAAGGGAGTTGCTATCAATAACTTTTTTGGTGATATGCGTACTGTTAAGATCCGATTACTAAATACAGATCAAGATGGGGCGGTTGTTTTTGAGTGGACTCTAGAGAAGGCTTTCTTGACTAAGTTCACGCCAACCCCACTAGATGCTGAGGCAGATTCTGAAGTTGCTATTGAGGAAATTGAAATTACTTATCAAGCATTTTCTGCAGAAGGAGGTCTATTAGATGCTTTGCTTGGACTATTCTAAGCACCTAATGACTTTGTTAATCTTATTTTATAATCTCTTTTAAACAATAGAAATATGCTTGGTGCATTAGGTAGTCTTGTAACTACTATTTCTGATTTTATCAATGATCCTATTCCAAGTTTCTACTTTGGTGTAAGCATTGTGGATTCAACTCCTGAGAGTTTTCTGGGGGCGATAGGGGGGGCAGGAGCAAGTTCCGTTATTCAAGCTTTGGATCCTGTAGCTACAGCCTTTACAGAAGTGTCTGGTTTAGAGATGGGGCTAGATAGTGGATCTGTGACTTGGGAAGAAGGTGGAAATAGTGTTCCAATTAAACTACCAGGACGATTGAAAAATGATGTAATTACCTTAAAACGATATTTACGTCCTAGACATATTGCTGTAGGTGGCTTCTCTTTGGATCCACTAACTGGTTGGGCAAGCGAGACGTTTGAACGTGCAAGATATTGGTCAGACAAATTAGTTGTCAAAGACTTGTATATTGTTGTCTATCATCCTCAGGTAAAAAATCCTATCCCTGTAGGACCCTCTGCACTTCCAATTGCAGGTTACCATGTTCAAGGAGCTTACCCTACCAAATGGTCAATGAGTGATTTAAGTTCTACCAATGAATCTGATCCTATTACCGAAACTTTTGAGTTTACTTATCAAGACATGGACCGTATTAAGGTGGATCTACCATTTTAACTGATTACAGTATTTGAGATAATATACATACAGAATATTGGAAAAGAAAGCAATAGAAAACTGTATACTTTGGGCTTTCTCTTATAGATCCTTGTTGATTTCAACAGGGACTTAGTTGTTTGTATACTTATCTATAAATGATAGTTCGTTAATTTTTTAATTTTTAGTCAACCCCGAAGGACTCAACAATGCTAATCACAAAGTGCTCAGTGAAACTAAAAACCTATGAACTATTGTGCAAAGTGTATTGCAGCTCATAAGATAGTTGCATCTTATTATTAGTTAGAATCAAAAAATATAGAATATGCCATTAATCATAAACTTATTACGCCTAAATACTAAGGTTAATAAAAAAGATAAAGGCGAAGCAAAAAATAAGAAGCAAATTGCCAAAGCAAAAGGACCAACTGCAGATGACGTAGAAGATCGTGAAATTATTATAAATGAAGCTATGGAAAGGATGAAGGAATATATGGAGGAAAAGCTTGGTTTCTAGGTTTTGTACAGGAAGTTGTTTAAGAATTAGTGATTGCAGTTTATTCTGTACTCTGCTAGCTCTATCAGAGAATTTACAAGTAGTTTTGTTTTGATTTTCAAGTGCTCATATATTTAAATAACTTCCAAAAACAGCAATGTAACGTATTTGATCCTTAAGGACCTAAAAGGCTTAATCAAACTTTTTGATCTTTATCAGAACATCAAGGATCACTAAGAAAACTTATCTACGTAAAAATCCAACATAAAAAATATATTTATGGGTGAATCTCCTAAAAAGGCGATGGGAAAAGGTTACCTATCAGTCTTAATATTAATAGCGGGAAAAGAAATTCCTAAAACTTACCATATAAAGAAGGTCGAAACATTCACAAAAATTGATAATATCCCTTATGCCAAGTTTGAACTAGATGATGGTAGTACACGTGAGCAGAAATTTGAGGCAAGTGAGGATGCTCTTTTTGAGCCAGGTAAAGAAGTTGAAATAAAAGCAGGTTACGGTGCAGGTAACGAAGAGGCAATCTTTAAGGGGATTATTCTGAAACAGGGGCTAAAGCACAGTGGTTACAATGGTCCAAATTCTAGACTGATAGTCCACTGCAAGGATAAGGTTTTTAAGATGACAAAGGGGTTCAAGAGTGAAATTTTCTACGAAAAAAAGGACAGTGATATTGTGTCTGGCATCTACAGTGATGCAGGACTCAGTGCAGATGTTGAATCTACAAAAGTTAAACATAAAGAGATTGTTCGTTATAACTGCTCTGATTGGGAGTTTGCATTGACCAGAGCTGATGCAAATGGTTTGGTAACCTGTATTAGAAATGGAGAGGTGACTGTCAAAGCTCCTACTGTATCAGAAGCTAGTGGGATCAAGATTTCATATGGACAAGATCTTTTGGATATGAATATGCATATGGATGCGAGTAATCAATATGCTGAGGTGAGTGCGAATGTGTGGAATTATACCGATCAGAAAGGTGATGAATCTAAGGGAAAAAAGCCTACTGTAGAATCACAAGGTGATACAGACAGTGCCAAATTATCAAAGGTTATTGAGCCTAAGATGACAACTAATGTAACCCCATCTATTGATAAAGAACAGATCCAAGCTTGGTCTGATTCTGTCTATCAGAGAGGGCATTTGTCAAGAATGCAAGGTTCCTTAACGTTTGACGGTACAGGAAAACATCTAGTAGGCAAAACATTAGAGTTATTTGGTTTTGGGACTAAGTTTACAGGGGATGCGTATGTAACCTCAGAGAGACATCTTATTCATAATGGGCGTTGGATTACTGAAGCAGGGATTGGTTTAGATGCTCGCCCTGCCTTGATGCAATTACGGAATCAGACTAATACAAGTGCTGCACCTGGTGGAGGAATGATGCCTCCAATTTATGGATTGCAACATGGAACAGTGAAGCAGATTCACGAAGATCCAGATGGGGAATATCGTGTACAAGTAAACATATTCATGATCGATAATAACGAAGGTGATGGTATTTGGGCACGTATGGCTCACTATTATGCTACAGCAGATTGTGGATTTGTTTTTTATCCAGAGGTAGGAGACGAGGTTGTCTTAGGTTTCTTTAATAATGATCCAACTCATGCTGTGATTTTGGGCTCTATGTACAGTAGTAGCAAGCATAAGATTACAACTGAAGAAAAACACGATCCTGCAGATCCCAATCACTTCAAGGCAATATCTGTGAACAAGGGTAAGATGAGAATTGAGTTTTATGATGAGCCTGGAAAGAATGTATACAAAGTAATTACAGAAGATAAAATGCTGATTGAGCTGAATGATGATGCGGATACAATTACCATTGAAGATCCTGTAAATGTAAATAAGATGGTGATGGATAGTAGTGGTATCCTTTTTGAAACTAATGGTGATTTTGTGGTAAAAGCACAGAAAAATATCAAGATGGAGGCCATGAGTAATATCGAAACGAAATCAACAGCAGATACTAAGATGGAAGCTACTGCCAATTTCCAAGCTAAAGCAACAGCACAGATGAAACTAGAGGGAACAGCTGGTTTTGAGGCAAAATCGCCAGCAATGTCTAAACTCGAAGGCTCGGCTATGGCTGTGGTAAAAGGAGGCTTGGTAACTATTAACTAATTTATTTACTCAAAAAATATATAATGATATGGGAATGCCTTGTGCTCGAGTAGGAGATATGCATGTATGTCCTGCGGTTTGTCCCGGTCCTGTTCCTCATGTAGGCGGACCTATTCAGCTAGGAGAATTTACTGTTATGGTAGCAGGAATGCCTTGTGCTCGAATCGGTGATATGGCGGTTTGTGCTTGTATGCCTGACACGATTGCTGCGGGTTCCCCTACTGTTATGGTAGGAGGAATGCCTTGTGCTCGATTAGGAGATTCTTGTGCACACGGGGGAACTATTGTTGTAGGTGCACCTACAGTTATGGTTGGATAGTAATCTTACCAGTAAAAAACTGTTTGCAAGATGTCCAAAACGCCTTTATGAGAAAAAACACTTCTTATAAAGGCGTTTCAATCCTTAATCCCAAGCAGCTTGCTATTACAAATTGCTTGGGAGCTACTTTTTCAATTGCTTTTGAGGAAGTCCTGTAGCGATTTCTATATTTATTGAAAATAAAGTGCTAACTTTAAGACAGATACGTTTAGGCCTATCTTAAGAATAGTGTGTGATCTTTTGCTTTTCTTTCTGAAAAAAATAGAAGCATTTTTCACAGCTAATTGATTAGTCTGATTTTATTAATAATCAACTAGTTGCAAAACACATTATAGAAACAAAAAAATTAAACTAAAATGAATTCTAAAAAACAAAAGTCCTTCTTAGGATCGGGTTGGAGTTTTCCGCCCCAATTCTTAGACAGCACTCAAGGGATCAAGATGTCTCATGATGATGATGATATTAGAGAGGGGCTCTTTATCTTGTTGTCAACCTTACCAGGAGAGCGTTTGATGAATCCTGAGTTCGGTTGTGATTTGCACAGTCAGGTTTTCCAGAGTATTAATAATACGACTATCAATACTATCAAAGATCTTATTTCAACCGCTATTCTATACTTTGAGCCTCGAATAACCATTATGAGTATTGATGTAGACAGTTCTCAAAAGATGAGTGGGCGCTTGGATATTTATTTATCTTATGAGGTAAATGGAATCAACTCCCGTCGGAATATGGTCTATCCATTCTATCTTGTTGAAGGAACCGATATTTAGTATGGACAGTATGTCTGAACAAATATCTGATTTTTAATCCCTTTTGAAACTAAACTAATGGAAAATAAACACAACATAAGTAATACTCGCTGGTACGGTACCACACAGGATGAGCGTATTCCTAAGATGCTCTTACCTAGTTTTGTAAAGGTAGATGAACGTTCAGTGAGTGATCTTTTGGCATTTACGTCAGAATACTCCAAGCTAATCAATTATTATAACCTAGATAATGCTGTAGATGGTGACTGGTCGCGCTTTATCAATAATGATGTAAGCATCTTCTTGGCAACTGTTATTTCTACTGATTTGACTAAAGTCGAAAAGGAACACAGTGATCTGCTCCACGATTTAACCAATGCTATTCATATTTCTGAAAAAAATGTCATGTTGCAAGATCTGTTCAAACAGATTATCAGAATGGCAAAACAAATCAATGATTGGTATGAACATGCCTTGCGGATCAATCGTTTGAGTCCTCAAGATGCCAATGATCTAGAATATGAGTTAGAGAATGCAATTCATCAGCAGCTTTCTAACGAATTGGGGTCTTTACTTAATTTTCAGTCAGACTTAGGGTTCCATTCTAGAGGAGAATATAGCAATGAAGAAATTGAGGAAACCTTCAATCCTATTTGGTTCAAGCCTAGAAATATATTAGGAACGCGTGGATCCCTAGAAGAGGAGCTAGATCAACAAGCCAAAATTAGCAAATACACTAAACAAGTTCGTCTACTTTATCGCAAGTTTCATAGTGTAACTTCTTACATTATTCGGATTGCACCTAAGTATTTTGAGCAGGCGAATACAGATAAAGATGATCACAGTCCTGATATTGGATTATTGATTACTTTCATGAAGTTATTCCGTCATAATCAGGAACACATCAATACATTGACAAAGAAACATTTAGATTTTTATTATTATGATGTATTGAAACAGAAAGAAAAAGGTTTACAAGCTGATAAAATTAATGTGTATTTCAAATTGGCAAGACACGTTGATTACTATGTTTTACCTGCTGGTACAGAGCTTGATGCAGGGCGAGACAGTGAGGGGAATAATATCGTATATGTAACAGACCAAGATATTGAAGTGAATCATGCAGAGATAGATTCTTTAAAATCTATTTATATCAGTAAAAATTCTAAGATATCTAAAGGTATTGGTAGTAACTACCGATTAGTCACTAATATATACAGTGCTCCTATTGCAAATTCAAAAGATGGTTTAGGAGCTCGTTTCTTGAATAATAATGAGGAATGGCCAACTTTTGGAGAAGAGATTCTAAATAGAACGGAGGATGAGCGTCAGATGGAATATGCTCAAGTAGGTTGGGCTGTTTCTGCTCCAATCTTAGAAATGAAAGAGGGCTTACGTATTGTCAAATTCCGCTTAGAGTTTGAACAATCTTCTATCTATACCATGAATTTATTAATCAAGGATATTTTGAGAAACTGGAACGAATCTCAAAATAGTTTGGTGTATTCAGAAGGTAAGCGTCAGCAGTTCTTGAATCAACAAACAGCACAGGAGATTGAATCTAATGTAGAAGACCAAGAAGAAGATAAGGATACTGTAATGGGAGATAGTGTAGGGGTTGATCGTAATGATGTATTTACTAGAATGTTCAAGGATGATAGTATTGAGGCTTATTTCTCTACAGAAGATGGTTGGTACAAAGCTGATACCTGTGAGGTATTACCTCCTACAGATTGGGCTAAATCAGAGATCACAATTGTAGCTACCTTAGTGAACTCTTCACCTCCAATAGCAACTTGTTCAGATGAAGAGTTTAGCACAGAATTTCCTGTTGTGAAGTTTATGCATAAGAATATCGATACAATTTATAGTTATTCTTTCATGAAAGAGCTTATTTTAGAACAGGTGAATATTGAGGTGACAGTGAAAGGTATGAATGACCTGATGTTGTCTAGTAGTGTAGGAGCCTTGGATCCTAGTATGCCATTTCAGCCATTCGGACCACTGCCAGAGTTAGGTTCTTACCTGTTGGTTGGTAGTGCCGAGCTGTTTAAGAAAGATCTAACTGATCTTCGATTCAATATTAGATGGCACAATACACCAAAAGATAAGCGTGGATTCAAAGATTACTATAAGGTATATAAACAAGGAATTGAGAATGACTCGTTTGAAGTTCAAGTATCCGCTTTGACTGGGGGTAATTTCTTCCCTCCAGAAGATGGTGATCCTGAAACTCAGCTACGTTATCCTTTATTTAATCCTAATCTTGAAAATAGAGAAGCTGTTAGTAACAAGACTGTAATCAAAGATATTGATCTGAAAGCTTTCAATATTAAGCCTGATTATAAAATCAAATTACCAACTGCTTTTTCAAATAATGTTCGTTCAGGGTATTTTAAGATGGAATTAGTGGGACCTGAGATGGCTTTTGGTCATGGTATTTATACGGGAATTTATACAAAAGCTATCACCCATAATACCATGAAGAAGAAAGGTCCGGATAAACCTGTACCAAACGAACCTTTGATCCCTGTAATTAAAGAGTTATCTATAGATTATTCTGCATCTACTCGCATTAACTTATTAGGAACTGCAACAGGTGAAGCGAAGATCGCAAAGCTGTATCATATTCACCCATTTGGTGTTATGAGTACCTTTGCAGAGGGTAGAATGGAGGAGCAGTCTTTGCTTCCTGTGTATGATGAGGATGGCTATTTATTTATTGGTTTCAAAGAGCTAAACCCTCCTTGTCCTCTTTCTATTTATTTTGAATTGAAAGAGAATATGGACTTATTTTCTTATGAGGGGGTTCCTCAAAAAGCTAAAGTTAACTGGAGTTATTTAGTAAATAATAAATGGAAAAGTTTTTCTGAGACTCAAATCTTAGATGATTCTACAAATGATTTTAATAATTCAGGAATTATCAGCCTTGATCTACCAAAAGATTTGACCAAAGGAAATGATATTCTACCTGCAGAATGCCATTGGATTCGGGTAAGTGTAGAAGGAGAGCCAAGCCGTTTAGGAAGAGCTAAAAAAGTAGCTGTACAAGCTGTATCTGCAACTTGGAAGGAGAACAATAATACCAATGTAGATGAACATTTATCAAAGGGGGTAGAAGCTAATACTGTTAGTCGTTTTGTCGGAATCATCAAAGAGATTTCTTCTATACACCAGCCTTTTAAATCTTTTGCAGGTAAGCCAGGTGAAAGTCAACTTCATTTTTATCGTAGAATTAGTGAGCGTCTTAGACACAAGAACAGAGCAATTGCTTCTTGGGATTATGAACGCTTGGTTTTAGAGCGCTTTCCATTCTTGTATCAAGTAAAATGCGTGACTTATTCTGGAAACGAAGAGGTCTTTGATCATACTCCAGGAAAGGTGAGTATTGTAGTGGTACCCAAGGTAGATGGAGATATGAAGTATGATCTACCAAAGGTGAATTTTACAGTTTTAGAAGAAATCAAGGATTATCTAAAAGGTACGACTTCTCCATTTATTGATTTAGAAGTTCGCAATCCTGTATACGAACGCTTAAAGATTTCTTGTAGAGTTCGTTTTGAGAAACATAAGAACAATGGTACATACTTGAAGAAGTTGAACAAGGATATCATTGAGTTTATGTGTCCTTGGTTATTGGGGATTAATAAAGAGTTGAACCTAGGTGGGCATATCCCGAAAGATATGATCCTTAGCTTTATTGAGAAACGCCCATATGTAGAGTTTGTGACTCGTTTTTCTGTAGTACAAGTGTTTGCCGAGAAATTTGGTTTTGACATTGACGATACTGCAATTAGTTTCTCTAATTCTCCTATTGTTCAAGCAACCAAACCATGGGCTGTTTTGATTCCAATGGAGTTCAATCCGATCTATTTACTAGATGATCCTACTTTCCAGCCATCAGAAAAAGCTTCTGTAGATACTATGATTATTGATGGGGATTTTGTCGTAACAGAAGAAAAAGATTTTGACATGGATTTATTTAATGGACCTAAGCGTCGTTCTGATGAAGAAGACGATTATTAGATTCATATAAATTATAAAGATAATAGGGGAGAGGTTCATTTATTATAAATGCCTTTCCCTGTTTTATGCACTCAACTTTGTACTCTAGTTTGTTAAGGAAGTAGGTGGACATAATTAGCTATTATAATAATTTACAAGATTTTGTTTTGTTGAGCCTTTTGGGGTTAAACAGAAAATAATTGTGGCTAGCTACTGAACTACCTATTTAGGTTTAAAAATATCTAAGGAGTCTTCTCTATTAATCTAACATTTGTTTTTAAACAACTTCATAGTATTATATCCCTTTTTGACTAACTATAACCTAATTGTTGCAAACATTTATTATAATATAACCCTAGAATATTATATATTTGTTCAACGTCCAGATCATCTGAATATGATTAGTTATATATTCAGGTATTTCGATAGAACATTAAAACCTCACATATTATGGCATTACTCTCAAGAGGCGCACTAAAGAGTCTATTCATGCGAGGCATGGTACCCACGCAGGTAAATTTTGAGGACTTGATTGATTCTAGTATCAATAAGATCGATGATGGATTCTCCCATGATCCCAATGAAGGATTTATTATCTCTGCTCAAGGGCCGAAGAAGAAACTAATCAGCTTTTATGAAAATATGCGTGATCCCAACTCCGCATTTAATCTTTCTCTAAACCCTAACCGACACAGCAAAGGACTAAGTTTTAATACATTGATTGAGGATGAAGATGGCGAGAAAGAAAAGAGTGTATTATTCTTACGGAATAATGGAAACATTGGAATCAGAACGACCTCTCCACGTTTTAGATTAGATGTCAATGGAATGCTTGGACATGTAGGACGTGTAGGTACCTACCGGATAGGGCGTAAGCCAGCTAATAAACAATGGCAGATTGTAGTGGGGGATCTTACTGGGATTAATGCTTTTGAAATTATTGCTCAGGTAGGAGGACGTAAAGGCCGTGGTAAATATGCAATCACTAGAGCGGTAGCTGTAGCAGCACATGGCAAGGGATCTATTCACCAAATAAGGACTTCTTATGGTTGGTTTTGGCAAAAGATTCGTTTTAGATGGAGAGGTAGCAAGGATAATTACCGCCTAGAAGCAAAAACTATGGGTAACTATGGTTATATAAATGAAGAAACGAAGGAACCTGTGAAATTCAATTTTTATGTATCTAAGCTTTGGGATGATACAACTATGAATAATACAGACTTTTAGTCAATCAACCCTACCTAGTTTATCAATAGATTGTGACTATCTCCAAAAGATAGTCAATGACAACATAAAGCGATGTGTTCTTACTCTAATGGGTGAGCAAAAAAGTGTTGGAATAGTTTTGTTCTGCTAGGGATTTATAAAATTTTTCCTATTTTACAGGCAAAGAAAACTAATCCCACACTTTTTCTTTTTGAGGAATTTCAACTTCTTTAACTCAACCTTATTATGGACAAACAAATTCAACTCACGCTAAGTATAGAAGAAATCAATCTTATTTTGAAAGCTTTAGGTGGACTACCTTTCAATCAAGTCTTTGATATTATTGGTAAAATTCATGATCAAGCCAATGAGCAGACTCAAACACTGAATGCAAATAAAGACGCAACGCCCAAGAAATAAGAAACAATCTTTTTGAACTAATCTGCGAACATCCCTATGAAAAATAAACCGGTACAGGTCAGAAAAGAGATACCTGAGTTTACGAGTATGGATTATAATGCCCTCAAAGAGGAGGGAATTGATCTTGTTCAGACGCTATCAGGAGATATATGGACAGATTACAACCCACATGATCCAGGGGTGACAATCTTAGAACAACTGTGCTTTGCCCTAACAGATTTGGGGTATCGTACAAATTTTAAAATTCAGGATTTATTAAATGCACGCTCTCGTAAACGCAGACAAGAGCTAAATAATACGTTCTTTGATGCCTTGGATGCATTGCCATCCAATCCTGTGAGCTTAGATGATTACCGTATTTTATTGATAGATAGAATACAATATGTCCGTAATGCTTGGGTCTATCCTGTAGATGATCACCTACAGGGGATCAAGGGCTTATATCGCGTTTTACTAGAGGTTGAGGACACGATCAGAGAGGATGAACGTAAGATTGCAGAGATCAAACAAGAAGTTATTACTCTCTTTAACGATTATAGAAATTTATCTGAAGATATTGAGCGAATCGAGATCTTAGGAATCGAGCGCATTGTTATCGATATAGATATTGATATTGCTTCAGATGCAGTAGGAGAAGAGATTTTAGCCGAAATATTGTTCCGTATAGAAGAGTATCTCAATCCTAGTATACAATTCCATACCTTAGAAGAACTTCAAGAAGAGGGATATACTGTTGATCAAATTTTTGATGGTCCCAAACCAGAACATGGTTTTATCAAAAAAGCTGACTTGCGCCCAGTACGTAGAGAGGTTTATATCTCCAAACTGATTGAGATTATAACAGGAGTAGAAGGTGTAAGACGAATTGAGTATTTTGAGGTTAAAAAAGATGACATTCCTGTTGAAGGAGATGTGATATTGATTGCAGATAAGAAGTATCCTATTCTAGATATGGATCCCATTAATTTTTTACCTAAGCCTGGTAAAAAAATTAAGTATCCTATTCGATTCTATCGGGGAGCTTTGCGTTATGATCTAGATCTCAATACGACCAATCAACTATATTCTTCGCTCTTTGCTTCATATCGAAAGGGGTATAGTCCTAAAATGTTATATAGAGAACGTGATTATCCTTCTGTTTTGAAAGCAGAAGAAATCTCTCATTATTATTCTATCCAAAATACTTTTCCTGTTACCTATGGAGTAAATCGTTTTGGCTTGCCTAATAATGTACGTCCTACTCGTGAACGCAAAGCAATGGTTAAGCAGTTGCGGGGATATTTGAGCTTTTTTGAGCAGATCATAGCCAATTACTTAGCTCAATTATCTAATATCAAAAAGTTATTCTCCATTGATGAATCTGTTCAGAAAACCTACTTCTGTCAGATTCCTCTAGATGCTCCAGGACTTGGTGAGATTATGAAAACTAGGAACTATGAACCTGAAAAGCAGGCCAAAGAGTTCTTAGGTAAACTAGAGAAGTTAGTAGCTAAGTTTGATCCTTATGCAGATCGTCGAAATCGATTTTTAGATCATTTATTAGCTCGTTTTGGAGAACAGTTTGTGACAGATTTCTTATTGAGAGGAGATGCAGATGGAGACCCAGATACAGGACCTGAAGAGGAATTGATCAATGCAAAGATTAAATACCTCCGTAATTGGGTTGTACTCTCCAAGAATAGAGGAAGAGGGTTCAATTACATGAAGAATACCTTGGATGAATGGAATGTGTCAGGACTTGAAAAACGTATTTGTCTGTTATTAAATATTGCACAGAGTGGAAATGAGTCTCTGATGCGTGCTTTTTCAGGAGATGTACGAGAAGAGAAAATGCCTAAACTTGAGGAGATCATGACAATTATCCCAAGTGATACTCCAGAAGGTATATTGGATCTAAGTAAGATTGAAGATCAGAAGAAAGAGCCTAAACAAACAGATGATTCTACTCGACCTGAAGGGTTCACAGCAGAAGATATTTTGGATGGAATGGAGGAGATAACCAAAGAAGGTGGAGAGGAAACGATTGAAACTTCTGATGAAGAAGGTAAAGAACAGGAATTAAAAGAAACTTACGATTATACTGAGAAGTTTGTTTTCAGATCTCATACTTCACAGACTAGGGAGGAAGGGAAAATGGATCCAGGATTACTTAGAGATTTATTATCTGGAGGAATCTTGAGCTTCAATTATCTTGTCGTGGATACTCCAGGTAGAGATACTCATTCTATTTATTACAGAAGTACGAGCAAGAAGACTTACAAGATCCGAGAGGTAGATACACGCTTAGAGGCTAGAGAATGCATAGAGGAGTTAATTGCTTACTTGTATAGAATTAACTGTTACTGTGAAGGAATGCATCTAATTGAACATATATTATTACGTCCGCAAGCTAAAGATCGCTATGGGTTTAGGTTATTGGATGATAATTTCTCTCCTTTGCTACAAAATTATAAGTATGGTGACCAAGATGAACAACGTCAGAATGCTTACAAAGTGGGATCGGTAGGTACAGAGTTGGCCAATTATGAGTATCAAAAGCAGAAAAATGGTGCTTATCAAATTGTCCTAAAAAATCCGGATCAGAATAATCTCATTCTTGCAGTTAGTCCTGGTGTTTTTGCAGATCCTGAAACTGCGAAAGCGCATGTAGAAGATAATATTATTGCATATATCAAGAGTTATGTAGATAACCAGATCCCGTTAAACGATCAAATTAAATTATACAAAGAGAAGTCTAAAACAGATGATGTAAAAAATTCTTTTTACTCATTTAAGACCTCTATTGTAATGCCTGACTGGCCAATTCGATTCCAAAATGCAGATTTCAAGAGTCTACTAGGAGAAGTAGTAAGTGTTAATATCCCTGCACACTTAGGAGCTGACTTTTATTGGCTGGATGTAGTAGAAATGGAGGAGTTTGAAATAGCCTATATGGAATGGTTAGACGAGCGTACAAAACCTGTGCCTTTACAGCCTGACTTAGATGAAAAGGCTCATAGAATAATCAAGATTTTAGAAAAGTTCGAAGATAAGCGTGTAAAGTAATCAAGTAGTTATAGATCAAGTCTATATTTATGGTAGACTACAATATACAAGTTCTTCTTAGACCTTTAATTATTGAATATAAGTCGTTAATAGCCTGAAAATTAAGATGATTAGCAGAATATTTGAATGAATATCTAGCGCTCAATCCGCTTTGCTAAGTTTTAATGGAATTTCGTCTTAATTATCTGATATCTATTCGCGATTCTGTCGTGAATCCTTCGACAACTTAATAAAAAAGAGAGACTATCACAAGAAATATGTGGTGGTCTTTCTCTGTGTCAATAGAGAAGATTCAATTATGTTTGGACAGTTGCTCAGAAAACAGTATTTTAGTAATCTGCTCTTTTTTGAGCACTTCAATAATTTCTATGTTTGAATACCCCCTAGATAAATAAGTAGGTAAGCATCTAACCAGAATTAATTTGTATTTATACGACAAATTGTTCAGTGAAACTAAGAGCCTGTCTAATTTTTATTCTAAAATTATACTCATATATAGCGAATACATTAAATTTAGATATGTGCTAGAAACCTACAAACTAAGGTCTTAAGAAGAGAATTCAAAATTATAAAATCAAAAAAATTATGGTTGAAAATACCTCAGAAAAAACACCGTCGCACAAGCGTGCAATGAAGAAATGGGCTACCTTGAAAGCCGAGAACTCTTGGACAATGTTCAAAGTTATTGCTGAATTTGTAGAAAGTTATGAGCGATTGAATAAAATTGGACCTTGTGTTTCTATTTTTGGATCTGCGAGAACTAAGCCTGAAGATGAAAACTACAAGTTGGCGATCGATGTAGCAGCAGCATTAGTTAAAGAAGGATATGGAATTATTACAGGTGGTGGTCCTGGAGTAATGGAAGCTGGTAATAAAGGGGCTTTTGAGAATGATGGGGTTTCTGTTGGGTTAAATATCGACTTGCCTTTTGAACAAGGATTTAATGCTTATATTGACAAGGATAAGATTTTTAACTATAACTATTTCTTTGTACGTAAGGTAATGTTTGTTAAGTATGCTCAAGCATTTGTTGTATTACCTGGTGGGTTTGGTACTATGGATGAGCTTTTTGAGGTTTTGACATTGATACAAACTAAAAAAATCTCTCCTATTCCAATTATTTTGATGGGATCTAGTTTCTGGACAGGTCTGAAGGAATGGTTAGAAAAAGTTATGCTGGAAAAATATGGTAATATCAGTCCTAAAGATTTAGATCTTTTACCAATCGTAGATGATGTTCAGGATGCCATTGATATTATTAATGATTTCTATGCGCATGGTCAGCTTCAACCCAATGTAACTTTCTAGAAGCAGCTCTGCTTACAACTGTAAGAGTTCAAAGAATTGCGTAATATTTCCTCAATAGAGTAGGAGTTAGGCTGTTTCAGTATTAAGTAAAACAACTGATAATCAAATGTTTGCGAAATAAATTTAAAAAGAAATTACCCCGTTTTTGACCATAAAGTACAAAAAGCGGGGTAATTTTTTTTTAGAGTTGGATAAATCATGTGAAAAGATATCCTATCAAACGTAATAATCAAGACTGAGTTTCGCTAAAAACTTATCAAAATCTACCCAACTGGGTCAAGCGGACTATATGGGTTGTCAGGAACAAAGAAGGACGAACATTGACGTTCCGTAGGATCTTCTTCAATGTCCGAACACTGTAAAGTGTTCAGGATGAACAAACTAGAATTATGTAAGCCTGTAGCAAAAGTACAAGCTGTATGAATTAAAGTGAGTTAGAAGAAGGAGTCAATGAGGAAAATTCTTTGTCTGACGTTCTATTGAGTCCTAGATCTTTTGGTCACCTTTTGCAGCAATGGCAAAAGGTGAGAGAAGAAATATGCTTAATACTGAACCTCCCGAGTTAAAGTGAAGCAAGAATATAATTTTTGCTTCACTTTAATTTTTGAACTATAGTCAAATTTAAATAGGGTGATTTGCTTCGCAGAGTACTTCATGGTTACCTCATTTTTGACCATAAAGCGTAAAAAGTGAGGCAACCACGGGGCTATAGCATAAAAAATAAGCTATTGATTGAGCTTACCTGCATTATAAACTAGATCAAACATAGCAATAGTTTGAACCAGCTCTTTTTCTTCTTCTTTCATTTCAGGTTGTTGAATCTCTAGGGCATCTCCAACACTGATGGCCTCAGGCAGAGCGACTTTAGCCACCTCTTTTCCATCAATCAAGATCTTATTAACCGCATTTGCACCAGAACGTTTAATTTCTGCCACCTCTTGTCCCATTTTGTCGACATAAGTTTTACCCCCTTGAATAAATCCTTTACGTTCACCATCTACAGTTACACGTGTTCCTGCAGTAGTGGTACGGAAAACATATTCATGATTCAAGGTAAGTACATATAAGACCCAGTTCTCATTAGGGCCAATATACTTACGGAAAGCATAAGCAAATATAGGATCTCCATTTGTCGAAAGAAATACACCAGAGCCAGTACGTGAGCTATTTTTCTCTAGGATCTGATCCATCTCACTTCTAGAGATACCTTCATCAAAGGGAACAAAACCACCTTTGAAGTTCTCGACCATTTTCTTTAAGTCAACTAAATGTGCTTCTACTTCCAGTTCATCAGGCTGAACATTCCTAAGTAGGTAGTAACCGAGAACAGCTCCTACCACAAGAACCACACTAACAATAGCAATAATTGAACCCATCAGATAATTAGTTTTTTAAGGATTACAAAGCTAATAGAATGTAATATAAGTTTTCAGATATTATTTGACAGAGGGTTAGTTTTACTGAGCCTTTCAGGGGGTATTTCATTGAACTCAATGCAGTAAAATCCTAATTTTAGACATGCTTTAATTCATTCTCTCGCCAAAATATTTATCATTTAAAAACTTTTATTACATACTATATAGCCACTTTATATAGTGAAGTTGATTCTTAAACAACTTCAGTAAATAGTCAGTGAGTTTTATACGTTTGTATAAAACTCCGGAAAGTTTAGCCTTGCTGAACTCTCGTAGACTATTATGTATTCTAAGATAAAAAATTATTGCTCTTTATCTGCATCCTTATTATTAATCTTATGGATTTTTGTGCAGGTTTTACAGTAGAACTTAAATTTATATTGCTGAGCGTGTGGAGTCTCTGCATTAGTCTCTCTAGAATAATTCATAGAAGATTCTTCTCCATTTTTGAGTAAAGCTTCATTATGGATTGGGCAGCGTTCAAAGCTTGCAGCATTGGCATTTCGTTTAGTTTCTCGCTCAAGTGCTCTCTCCTCTTGAACCAATGTGTTGGTACACTTCTTACAGGATCGTCTATAGTTTAGTTGGTAAGCAAAAGGATAAGCTCCACTCTGTCTGAAGTCTGTAGCATTCGCTCGATAATTATCACTTAAGGACATATGTCCACCATGCAAGGGACAGTCTGTCATCGTATTTTTTTCTTCGCGAGTAAGTTGATCTAAAACAGAATATTTAGCGGCATTAGCATTTGCTTTTGCAGCAGCACTATTATTATTTTTTTGATCTTTGTTGGTTTTATCTTTTTGTCCATCTTTCCCTTTTTGTGCATAGGTAGGCATTGCACAAAATAGACATAAAATTCCTAGCAAACCTAAGTTGAATAACCAGTCTGTTCTTTTCATAATATTTTTGATTGTGTTTTGGTTTATAATAGTTCGTTGGTTTTTAGTTTCACCAAGGACTTGATGGTTAGCTTCGCTAAGCTTTTGTGAGGTATAATTGGTTGATAATTAGAAGTATGTGTGAAAGTCGGAGTTTAGCAAAAACTCCGAAGGACTCAACACAGTAAAAAATAAAAAATTAACGAACTATTAGGTTTAATAAATAGTAAGTAGGTGGACATAATTAATTATCATAATAATCCCGAAGGGCTCAGCAAAGCTAAAAGGCTGCTTGAATTTACTTCGTAGAGCCCTTCGGGGTTAAATACAAATTAATTATGGCTAGCTACTTAATTAGCGCTTGTTCAATAGAAGTAAGTAGTTAACAGAATTGTTAACCCCGAAGGGCTCAACGAAGTTGTTTAAAAATATTTAACTAGTTTTTACACCACAAAAATCAGTCCCCAATAAAGTCACTCATTGCATCGTTAATCAACCCAAATCGGATATGATCCTGCCACTTACCGTTAATTTTCAATAATTTACGTGAAAGCCCTTCTTTCTCAAAACCTAATTTACCAACTACGCGTAGAGAACCTTTGTTATGCGGCATTATGTTCGCATCAATACGATGTAATTTCCATTTTTTGAATATATATTCATTAGCTGCTCGGATTGCTTCGGTTGCATAGCCTCGTCCGTTGGCTTTTTCGTCAACCTTGTAGCCCAAAAAGCAAGAATGGCTAGAGCCACGTTGTATATGAGAGTAGGTTAGGTCTCCTAATACACAACCAAAATCTTTGTCATCCTTGTGGAAAATTGCTAAATATAAAATCTGTCTACGAAGTGTCATCATCCAAGAAGCATTGAGAAACTCCTTTGCATTTTCTTCTGTAAAATAATTGTCAGGATAGGTTGGTACCCAAGGTTGAAAGAACTTTTTATTCCGTTTCCAGTAGGCTAGCATCTGTTCGTGCATAGATTTTGTAGGAGTTCTTAGAACAAGACGTTCTGTTGTGATTTGTATAACCATAATCTATTTATTGATTCTATTACCGTATATTAGAGCTTATTGCAAATGAAAATTGTGTAGAGCACAAATTATTAATTATAGACGAGCTGAGCTTGTCTAGCAACTCGTTAGGAATTTCTAAACAACATCAACACAAGATATTCTTATTGTAACTGTCTATGGAGTAAAAATAAGAATTTACTTATACAAAATAAACCTACTAATATGAAATATATTCCACTATTTAAATCTAGGTCAATTCTACTAGTGATTTCTTGTATATTAGGCTTATCGAGTTGTACTATACAAACTCATAGGCAATTATACCATAAAGAGCTAAGCACCTATGGAGATATAGAACGCACAGTACATTATCAGATTATTCATCAAGGAGATTCTTCTTTTCTATACCTGAAAGCAGGTTTAGAGGATTATATTGTAACTTGCCGAGCTTATGAACAGTATGATGCTAAAAATTTATTGTTTGAAAAGAGAGTGGAAATAGAAGATGAGCAAAAGGGAACTTTGCAGCGAATTAGCCTAGAAACAAATGCAGCAACCTATGCCTGTGAAATTATAATTAGTGCAACATATAATCCCAGCGTAGCACTTTATCACGATATTAGTTTTGTAAATAATATTCAAGATAATTGGCAATCTATATACATAACAGACCTATACAAAAATCCAATCTTGCGTAAGTATCTACATGTGAATGAGGAATTTAAGATTTATTACAAGAAGAATGTTGCTCAAAAGTTTTATGTAAAGTACAGAAACATTGATTTTCGGCCCTCTCCACCACCTTTCAGCAAAAACTACAGTCTATATAATCCACTAAAAGACTATGATGAGTTATATGTGGTCAAAGCAGGACAAACACTAAAGTTTTCAGAGGAAGGTTCTTACTTCATCCAAACCGATACAAGCTCCAACAAAGGGGTCTTTGTCAATTGTTTCAATACAGATTATCCCAAAGTTACTCGTCTAAAAGATCTTATCTTGAGCATGCGTTATATTACACGCAATAATGAATATGAACGCATGAATAATGCTAAGGATAAAAAGGCTGAATTAGATAACTATTGGTTGAAACGAGCAGGAAATAACAAAAAAAATGCTCGTTATTTACTTCAGACTTACTTCAATAGGATAGAGCAAGCTAATATCTATTTTACGACATACAAAGAAGGTTGGAAAACAGATCGTGGGTTAATTTATACGATTTTTGGTGAACCACAAACCATTCGAAAATATTCTAATAAGGAAATTTGGTACTATTCCTCCAATTATCGTAGACCTCCCATTGAACTAGTTTTTACACGAGTAGGCGAACAGTATATCTTGGAACGTGATCAGGACTATCAGACACCTTGGGGACTAGAAGTTTATAATTGGCGTAAGGGGAATACGCGCTATATTCGTTAATATTTAGAATTACTTATTTATGAATAAACCAACGCATATTGCCGCATCCTTAATCGATTTGAAACCAGAAACTTTGGAACATCTCAGTGCTACTGGAGTGGGAATTGAGCTTTCTGCTTTTGCTTTACCAGAAATGTTAAGCGATGCGTATTTACCAGAGATGCTTCGTGATACTAAACGTAAGTTGAAGGATTTTCCAAATTTTGTATCCATGCATGGAGCTTTCTATTCCTTACAACCACTAGCACGCGATCCGTGGATTGCTGATGTGGCTTTTCGTAGAATGGAGCAGAGTATGCAAATTGCTAATGAGTTGGGGATAGAAGATGTTGTTTTTCATGCAAATTATTTTCCTGTTCCACAGCCAGATTATAAGAAACGTTGGTTGGCAGGGCAAAAGAAGTTTTGGGAACGTCTGGTGCCTGTGGCCGAGAAGTATGGAGTGATTGCACATATAGAAAATACTAGAGAGCCTGATCCTACTTATCTGAAGGGGATTGTAGATCATTTAGATTCACCACATTTTGGGATTGTCCTAGACACTGGGCATACACATTGTTTTACCAACTCCAATATTCCTGTGGTGGATTGGGTGAAGGGGTATGGTGAACGTTTGACCTATTTACATGTCCATAGCAACCACGGTAAACGAGATGAGCACATTGCGTTTACGGAAGGCACCGTTAATTTTACGGGCTTTTTTGAAGCCCTGTCGGATATGGAAACTTATCCGAAGTTTATCGTGGAGGTGAAGACTAAGGATGCCTTTGATAAATCCTTCAAGGCACTGAAGGAAATGAGGTTTACTTGAAAGATCCCAAAGACCTCGCAGGTTTAAGAAACCTGCGAGGTCTTTGGGAGAAAAGATAACTATCGTCTTTTTTTCTTGTTATTTTTATAATCGGCAAAGACAAATTCCCCTAGACCCTTCAACGAGCTATAAAAAGCCTTGCCTCGATTTGCCTGCGTAAATTGATCTACAAAACGCATCAAATATGGATCTTTTGCAATCATAAATGTAGTAACTGGAATATCTAGTTTTCTACATTTTTGAGCTAACCCCAAAGTCCTATTAATGATTTTACGATCCAATCCCCAGCTGTTCTTGTAATACTTCTTCCCTTTCTTGATACAAGAAGGCTTACCATCCGTAATCATAAAAATCTGTTTATTTGGATTTCTGCGTTTGCGCAATAGATCCATTGCCAATTCCAAACCAGCTACTGTATTAGTATGATAAGGACCAACCTCCAAGTAAGGCAGATCTTTCAGCTGTATTTGCCAAGCATCATTCCCAAATACAATAATATCTAAAGTATCTTTAGGATATTTTGTCTGAATTAGCTCAGCTAGAGCTAGAGCCACTTTTTTGGCGGGAGTAATACGATCTTCACCATAGAGAATCATAGAGTGAGAAATATCGATCATCAATACGGTACTCATTCTACTTTGGTAGAAGGTCTCGTAGACACGTACATCATCTTGAGTAAGTTGAAAATCGTTAATTCCGTGATTCACATAAGCATTCTTGAGGGTTTCGGATAAGGCAATTTTATCTAGGTTGTCACCAAACTCAAAAGGACGAATTTCTGAAGTGTGTTCATCGCCTGTACCACTAGTTTTAGTAGAATGACGACCTTGTTTAGATTTTTTGAGTTGACCAAAAATATCCTCTAAAGCACTTTTACGAATGGCTAGCTCCATCTTAGAAGAAGGACGCAAAGGCCCACCTACACCTTCTTGTGGATTCTGTTGTAGATAACCTTTCTGCATCAAATCCTCTATGAAGTCTGCAATTCCATAGGTATCTGTAGTTAATTTATATTCCTTATCCAGTTCTGTTAGCCAACTTAGTGCTTCAGCAACATTACCCGAAGTATAAAGCAAAAGTTCTTTGAAAATTTTAAATAATTGGTCAAAGGTACTACCTCCTGGAGGAGCTTCGAATGCTAAAAATTGCCATCCTTTCATGATATTGTATTTTGTATAGGTATCTCAACTCAATGTCATATTCTGTGAAATATTTAGGAAAGGAATCAGCAGCTCTCCAAAAAGCACAGACTGAATTGAATCATGATTTCTAAACATTAGGAATAGACCAAATGTTTCAAAGATTTATTATTTTTCGGTACTTCAAGTAGACAAAAAGCTCTACGGACAAAGCATATGAAAACGCATAACAACCAAAAATAAAATAATATTGAGCATCACCCTGTAGACTCAATAATGCAGGTAGATCACACCAATCCAATAAGACAAGGAGTGCTAATATTAGATTAAACACAACAATAAGTGATGATAAGATTAGACCAATCAAAAAAGGAACTTTGAGACGAATAGTATAGACACCAGCACCCAAGAGTAAGAAGGGCAAGAGATAAGCTAAGATTTTCCAATCTCCAAAAAACCCTTTATGGTATTTATTGAGATAAAACCCAAGGGCTAAGACAGCAAACAATATAATTAAGTGTACAAAATGAACAATACCTATTTGCTTAGTATCCATTCTGCTTTTTACAAAACGTGAATTATCATCTAATAATGCCATGTTTATTATTTCTTTAGTATATGAGCTGGTTAAAAAGGAAGCTTTCCTAAATCTACATTTCCACCCGATAAAATAATACCTATTTTCTTTCCTGCAAAGCGTTCCTTATTCAACATAACTGCCGCTAATGGGACAGCACAAGAAGGTTCTATAATGATCTTCATACGCTCCCAGATCAATCGCATTGCTTGTACAATACTTTCTTCTGTTACCCGCAAAATATCATCTACATGTTTACGAATAATTCCAAAAGTCTTATCACGAAGAGGAGTCCGTAAGCCATCTGCAATGGTATTGGTAGTTTCATTACCTTGCAAAATCCCCGATTTGAACGAACGATAAGCATCATCAGCTTCTATGGGCTCTGCACCAATCATTTGCATAGTATTTCCAAAATAGTGTACTGCTAGAGCGGTACCACTTATCAAACCACCTCCTCCGATTGGAGTCATCATTATATCCAAATCAGGATATTTATCAATAAATTCTTGAGCAGAAGTAGATTGCCCTGCAATTACATTATAATTATTATAAGAATGAATAAATGTTGCTCCTGTTTGCTTCACAACCTCTATCAAGGTTTGCTCACGAGCTTCCATTGTTGGGGCACACTCAATGATATTAGCACCATAACCTTCTACGGCCTGTTTTTTTATTTTGGGAGCATTGGAAGGCATAACAATATAGGCAGGTACACCATACATTTTAGCACTATAGGCGATAGCTTGAGCGTGGTTACCCGAAGAGTGTGTCGCAAGTCCCTTTTGTCGTTCCTCTTCGCTCAATCTTGATGCTGCGCTAATTCCTCCACGCATCTTAAATGCTCCGATTTTTTGAAAGTTTTCACACTTAAAAAATAGTTGGCAATCCAAAAGCTCATTGATACTACTACTACTTAACACAGGAGTATTATGAACATAATTTTTTACTACAGCATAGGTGGCTTCTAATTCTTCTTTTGTTGGAATTGTATGGAGTTGTTGTAGACTAGACATAAATCTCTTATTTTGTTATTATTTTTATTCTATTTGTAATAATTGCTATTGTTCAAATCACAAAAATTATTTGTATGAACCAATTCAAATTTACACTTTTATTTTGCTTCTTACCACTATTTAGTTTTGCACAAATTAATTCAATAGCGGATGGAAATTGGTTAAACCCTAATATCTGGGATTGTACCTGTGTTCCAAACAGCTCGGATACGGTCATTGTTTCCAACCAAGTTAGTCTAAATATTTCTTTTGAGTTTGATAATGATGGACGTTTGGCGATAGATTCTGCGGCTTCATTGATACAAGCAAGTTCGCAGGCCTTATCTATTGATAATGCAAGTTTTGAGAATAGGGGTACATTGACTGTAGATTCTATCTATATGAATGGAAACGCGATTAATAAAGGAGAATTGACAGCTAAACAGTTCAATAATCAGAGTTCTTTTGAAAACTATGGACGTTTGTTGAGTTCAGATAGTTTGCGAGCTGGAGGTTTGTTTTATAATTATGCTGGAGCTTATTTGGAAACTGCTGATATGGAAGTTACTGGTATTTTGAATACATATGATACCTTGTTGTTTTCCAATTTTTTATCAGAAACAGGTACAGTGAGTAATTATGCATATATGGGGGGAGATAATTTTACTAGTTATAATTTATGTATCAATGATAATGTAGGTAGAATTAATCTAACTAACGACTTTGTAAATGGACAAAATACAACAGGAGGAGTAGCCGTTCTTTTTACCAATAATGGAGTTATCACTGTTGGGAATGATTGGACAAATACTAAAATGCTAGATGGAACAGGTAGTTTTGGTGTACAAGGACAGAGTTCTAATTCTGGATCTATGGATGGAACTTTTGATTTTTGTGATTATTCAAGCATCAATGGCGGAAATGTAGATCAAAATACAGGAACAATTGGTAATGACATTACATTTTGTAAATCAACCATTGTAGAGGAATTAGAAAGTCAAGTATTACTTTATCATCTTTATCCTAATCCTTTTCAGGAGCAAATTTGGATAGAAGGAGAGTTTGAGGAAATACCTAATTTTGAGTTGTATAATTTGCTTGGGCAACCACAAGTATTAGACTACAATGTTAATTCAAGTATTTATGAGTTGAATACCCAAGATTTAGAGCAAGGTGTTTATTTCTTGATTATTCAAACCAAAAATCAACGTTATACACAGCAATTGATCAAACAATAAAAAAGATCTTAGCAAGGGAATGAATTTCCTTGCTTTGGATAAAAAATAATATCCAGAGCGAAGAAATTTATTCCTTCGCAAAAAAAATGAACCCAAAGATTATTTTGAGTTCATTTACCAAAATCTGTTTCTACATAGATAGAATGATTGCTATAATCAAGATCTAATATCTTTCTTTTTCTTAGACAATCGATCCTTATCAGGCACAGCCTCATGTTTAGGGCGACCTACAAAGTGATCCATTGTTTTGTATACACCAAAGACCTTATCTGCTACAAAATCAAATACACGAGTAGGTAGTACTCCTCTCAAGATAGGCACTGCACGAACCATAAAAGGCTCTTGCATAATGATTTCATTATTTTTTACTCCTTTGATAATCTTATCCACAATGTAGTCAGGTTCTAAAATAGGAGTAAGCATAGGCGACTTGACACCATCAAACATACCTGTATTGATATAACTAGGCATAACAGTCGTTACACGAACCTCTGGATTCGTTTTTTCGAGCTCTATACGCATAGATTCTGACCAGCCTACTACTGCCCATTTACTTGCCGCATAAACAGACATATTAGGATTAGCCATTAGACCCGAAGCAGATGCAATATTGACAATATGTCCTTCATCCTGGTCTATCATACTTGGCAAGAAAGCCAGAGCTGTGTGCATTACACCTGATACATTAATATCAATGGTTTTGCTAATATCTCGGTTGGTATGTTCCGCAAAAGGTTTACCTACCACAATACCTGCATTATTAAACAAGATATCTACTGTCCCAATCTCATCAAATACACGTTCTGCTGCTGCATTGATATCATCCACATTACCTACATCTACTACATAAGTAGCAATATCGTAGCCTTGTGATTTAAATTCTTCTTTTGTTTTCTCTAGATTTTCTTCATTGATATCCCAAAGGATAACCTTGTAAGCTTTTTCTTCTAGGCATCGTTTAGCCATTAGCTTACCAATTCCTGAAGCACCTCCTGTAATTAGGATGCTTCTATTCGTTATTGCTGTCATGATTGATTATTGGTTGTGATTAATTTCTGTGAATTTAAGCTTTTTGTGTTGAATAAGCAATTGCTTGAGAGTAATTTATTCCACAACCAATCCGTCTGATAAGTTCAATATAGGGTTTGAGTAATTTCAGATTATTACTTAGCTATTCACTTACCTAAGTCCTCTGTAATATAAATAGTTGAATGTTTTTGCAGAAGATTTTTGATGAGTTTCAAGGACTCCCGCACTTTGATAGCCCACGAAGTGGTTAGAGGCGAAGCCGACTAGTGGTAAGCTATGCTGCCAACATAGCTATCAGAAGGAGGACAGGACGAAGAAAATTGCAAAAAGATTCGATTAAAAATGTTTGAAAATTTATGTTATAGAGTGAAGTTGTTTAAAAATTGTCTTCGCCGCATCAAATTCATTGATTTTGCCCACTTTTTTACCTTTTTTTTCGCTGATAGCGCTGGTGGCAGCAGAGCTTGCCACTAGTCGGCTTCGCCTCT
>JAKVCT010000119.1 GCA_022448995.1 Saprospiraceae bacterium | reverse complement strand
CACCGCTATCACGAGGCTTTTTAACAAAGTGCAGCGCAAAAAGGCTGATTGAATTAAATACAAATTAATTGTGGCTAGCTACTTAACCACTTTATCCACTTCTTTATCACCGATAGCGCTGGTGGTAGCAAAGCTAACTACTAGTCGGCTTCGCCTCTGACCGCTTCACGGCTATCCACTCAAACCACAAAGTGCTCAGCGAAGCTAAATCGTCTAAATTTCTGCATTAAATCTAATTCTTAAATAACTTCAGCAAAAGTAATTGTAGAACAGATCTAGAATGAGGTTAGTTACCTCAAATCAACAAAACGTAGTTGTAGCAAGCTACAGCAAGACTCCGTGAAGCAAAATCTCCTATATACAAAAAAGCGTTAATCCGTAATGAACTAACGCTTTTCGATATTTTCCATTCAGCAGGGCTGAATATATAATCACTAAGCACCTTCCAAAGCAGCCACACCACCAACGATCTCAGAGATCTCAGAGGTAATTGCTTCCTGACGAGCTTTGTTATAGTTAATTTTCAAATCACGTAACAATTCTTGTGCATTTTCTGTTGCGTTGTCCATGGCAGTCATACGTGCACCATGTTCAGAAGCATTAGAATCCAAAATTGTTTTGTGAAACTGTGTTTTTAAGATTGTAGGGATCAAGTGATCCAAGATTTCTGTTTTATCAGGTTGGAAGATAAAATCAGCCATCAATTCCTTATCCTTTCCTTCTTTGTTGTCTGCTTTTGGTGGCGCAACTGGCAAGAAAGGCTCTACAATAAAGTTTTGTATTGCAGCATTCTTGAACTGTCCGTAAACGATATCAATAGCATCATACTTACCCGTTTCGAACTCTTCCATTAATTGAGCAGAAAGCCCTGAAGAATGTTCAAAACTAAAGTCTTTACCAACCATCAATGCATGATCACTAATCAAATTCAAGTCCGTGTATCTCGATTTGTAATAATCATATCCTTTTTTACCAATAAACAAAACAGAAAGCTTACCCGCTTTACGTTGCTCAGCATACTTCTCTTTGATCAATGTCAAAGATTGCTTGATCACAGAAGAGTTAAACGCACCACATAAACCTCTATTCGAAGTGATAATAACTACCAAGGCACTTTTGACTGGACGTACAACACCAAAACTAGATTCCACATCGCTACCCAAGTTAGATAAGATATTAGATAAAATCTCACTTAACTTATTAGAATAAGGACGCAACTGAACAATAGCTTGTTGTGCTCTACGCAATTTTGCCGCAGCTACCATTTTCATAGCTTTGGTAATCTGCTGAGTAGATTTTACCGATGAGATTCGTTCCCGTACTTCTTTTAAGTTTGCCATAGATAAGTATATAAGATTAGATGGTATCTTGCTACCAACAAACAATTCAAATGATAGTGGAAGAAGTTTTGTTAATCTTGCTTGATCAAAATTGCCTCACAGGGATACCCTTTAGATAATTCGTTTAGAATTAATGTATCTCCATTTTTCTCTGCTGCAAAATTTCCATTCTTAAAATCAATAATATCAATTACATACCCCGCATATTGCGTTCTAGATATTGAATCAATATTATCTCCAGTGAAGGTAATTCGTATAGAATCCACACTCCAAGGTACTTCTTCTATTACCGCAGTTAGTGCGGCGGTATCCATAGTGGATACAAAATAATTGTCACAAATATGTTGTCCTGAATAAGTTCCCAAAAATTTATCTCTACTGCTTGTATCTTGTTTGTTACAAGCACCAAAAATCAAACTAATGATTATTCCTAGAAATAAATGAACGGAGACACGCATAGATACAGAACAATTTCTAAAACAATTGAGCTAGTAAGTTTATCGATCATTCACAACATTCCCACTAACTCAACTCTTCTATATTTTATTTGTAGTATGTTGATTTTTTGATTAGCCTTGATAACTAGGCTCAAAAAATCAACATACTAGTAATTTGTTTAGTCCTAAGACTATAGTTTAGTCTTGAAATTCTGGCATTAGCTCATTTGCTAAATCCTCTAAAATCTTCAATAAAGACTTCCACTCATCTCCTTTAGGCTTAACAGATTTCAAACGATTCAACTCCTCAGAATGACGACTCTTAAGTTTAAGCAAGAAGATATTTTCGAATTCTTTAACACGATTTACAGGTACTTTTTTCAATAAACCTTGAGTACCCAAGTAGATGATAGCAATCTGACGCTCTACACTCATTGGCGAGTATTGTGCTTGCTTTAAGATTTCTACGTTACGAGCTCCCTTATCTAGTACAGCTTTGGTCGCTGCATCCAAGTCAGAACCGAATTTAGAGAAAGCCTCTAACTCACGATACTGTGCTTGGTCTAGTTTTAAGGTACCAGATACTTTCTTCATAGATTTTACCTGAGCAGAACCTCCTACACGTGATACCGAAATACCTACGTTAATCGCTGGACGAACACCTGCGTTAAACAAGTTAGACTCCAAGAAGATCTGACCATCTGTAATCGAAATTACATTGGTAGGGATATATGCAGAAACGTCTCCTGCTTGTGTCTCGATAATTGGCAAAGCTGTCAATGATCCACCACCTTTTACTAATGGCTCACCATTTTCATCTTTTGCATTTTTCAAAGAAGCAGGTAAATCATTCATGTTACGCGCAATCTCGTCACGGTTAATAACCTTTGCTGCACGCTCCAATAAACGAGAGTGTAAGTAGAATACATCACCAGGATATGCCTCACGTCCTGGAGGACGACGTAATAATAAAGATACCTCACGGTAAGCTACAGCCTGTTTTGATAAATCATCATAGATGATTAACGCCGGACGTCCTGTATCACGGAAATATTCTCCGATTGCAGCTCCTGAGAATGGAGCATAGAACTGTAAAGGTGCAGGATCAGAAGCTGATGCTACAACGATAGTAGTATATGCTAAAGCACCATTATCTTCTAATACTTTTGCTACTTGAGCAACAGTAGAAGCTTTTTGTCCAATAGCTACATAAATACAATATACTGGCTGAACAGGATTGCCTTTGGCATCTGTTTCTTTGTTTTTGTGTGCTTCGTAGAACTCACGTTGGTTGATGATTGTATCAATAGCAACAGCAGTCTTACCTGTCTGACGGTCACCAATGATCAACTCACGCTGTCCTCTACCAATTGGAATCATCGCATCAATTGCCTTGATACCAGTTTGTAAAGGCTCATTTACAGGTTGACGATAAATAACACCAGGTGCTTTACGCTCCAAAGGCATCAAGTATTTTGTTCCTTTGATCTCACCCTTACCATCCACAGGAACTCCCAAAGGATTTACTACACGACCAAGAATTTCTTCTCCTACAGGAATAGAAGCTACCTCTCCAGTACGACGTACTTTGTCTCCTTCTTTAATTTTCTCAGAAGGTCCCATCAATACCAAACCTACATTATCTTCCTCAAGGTTAAGAGCGATTGCTTGGATACCGTTTTCAAATTCTACTAACTCACCCGCAAGTACGTTAGTCAAACCATAAACACGAGCAATACCGTCACCTACCTCTAATACAGTTCCTTCTTCCTCCAAACGAGCAGTAGTGTCTGTTCCAAAAATCTGATTCTTTAATATTTTAGATATTTCATCAGGTCTTACGTCAACCATGTCCTAGATGTTTTTAATATATAAATTTTTACTAAATTTTGTTTTCAAGCCTTCTAACTTACGAGCTAAGCTAGAATCATATACTTTATCGTTGAACTGTACAATGAAACCTCCAACGATAGAAGGATCTACTGCCAATTCTAACTCGACATTTGCAGTAATTAAAGGTTTCCCTCCGAATTTTTTGGCTCTAAATTCATTTAGAATGTCTTGAGCCATCGCTTCACTAATTTCTGTAGCAGTAGTCAATTTTACAGTAGAAATCTGTTTCTCTTTGTTGTATAAAACATGAAACATTCTACAAATATCCTGTAAATAAGCCTCTCTTCGGTGTTCAGCAATAACAACTAGTGTTTTTAGAACATAGGAAGATACCTTGGACTCAGGGAACAAAGCCTCTAGAGTGCTTATTTTCTTGTCAGTGGAGATCAAAGGATTTTTGATAAAGACATCAAAATCCTTTAGCTTACTCACCTCCCAAACATATGACATATCATCGTGGATTTGCTCCAAAGTAGTATCTGAAGCCTCTCTTGTGATATCTAGAAGTGATTGAGCGTATCGAGATGCAATTCTTGAAACAGACATATTGAATTAAGATAAGCGGTTGGTAATAAAATGGACAAATGAAATAGGCGTTAAAATTTCCAACAATTATATGTTAGAAATTTGAGGTCAATTCTTCTTCTCTAAACTCTTTTAGTTTCGTTCCGATGAATTCCTCATGATTACCTTGCAATTCACGTTTCATTACTTCACCCGCCAATTTGATTGAAATTTGTCCTACTTCGTTATACAAATCAACCTCCATCTCTTTACGACGATTCTCAATTTCTTCCTGAGCAGCAGCAATCATTTCACGCTTACGTACACCTGCTTCTTCTTTTGCTTTTTGCAAGATATCTTCTTTGATATCCGCTGCTTCTTTCAAGATACGCAAACGATCTTCGCGAGCTTGTTTTTCTAGATCTTCATGCTTAGATTTCAAGTTTTTCATCTCCTCACGTGCTAAGTCTGCTTCATGCAGTGCCTTATCAATAGAATCCTCGCGAGTTTTTAGTGCATCTCTAATTACACCAAAATAACGTCCCAAGAATAGCCATACAAAGATAAAGATAACTGAAGTCCAAAACAGCAAACCGAAGCTGGGATTCATTACTGAAAAGTCTGCTAAAAATGTCATCGTATATATATTTTTTATAGTATGAGTTTATAATAATAATTCGCAACTATATAAATTATAGATTTTTCAAGTCAAACACAGAAGTAAGCTGGTAGCCAATCGCTACCAGCATCACCTCATATTCCGTTGTAGTTCTTATTTGATCAATGCAACAACGATTGCAAATAGTGCAGCACCCTCTACAAGTGCAGCAGCAACGATCATGTTTGTACGGATATCTCCAGCAGCTTTAGGCTGACGTGCCAAACCTTCCATTGCTTTACCACCAATCTGACCGATACCAATACCAGCTCCGATTGCAGCGATACCAGCACCAATAGTAGAGATAGAACCTTCCATTCCACCATCAGCAGCGAAAGTTAATGTTGACATCAAAAGAAATCCGAAAAGAAATAATGCTTTTTTCATAATAAGAATACTTGAAAATTTATAATGATAGATAATTTACAAAATTTAGTGGTGTGCTTCTTCGTGGTGATGCTCTTCTACTGCTCCACCAATGTATAAAGAAGCTAACAAAGCAAAGATAAATGCTTGTAAGAACGCTACAAATAACTCTAAGAAGTTCATTACAAATACAAAAGGTATAGCAATAGCTCCACCTCCAAATGCACCCGCAATACTCTCTCCTTGATTAGAGAAAACAAAGATTAAACTTGTTAAACTTAGAATCATGATGTGACCTGCAGTAATGTTCGCAAATAAACGAATCAATAAAGTAGCAGGCTTGATAAATAAACCAACAACCTCTAGGATAGTTAACAATGGTTTTAAAAGTAAAGGTACACCTGGCATCCACAACACGTGTTCCCAATAATGCTTATTACCACTCAAGTTAACAACGATGAAGGTAAACACAGCCAAGACCATAGTTACACCGATATTTCCTGTAACGTTTGCACTTCCAGGGAAGAAAGGAATTAAACCAACCAAGTTGTTGATCAAAATGAAGAAGAATAGACACATGATGAAAGGGAAGTATTTTTCCCATTTAGGTCCAATACCTGGTTTTACTACTTCGTCTCTGATGAACAAGATAACAGGCTCTAATAATGATTGTAAGCCCTTAGGTGCTTGCCCTTCTCTACGTTTGTAGCTTTTAGCCACAGAACCTAGAAGAATCATCAAGATCAAAAATCCCATGAGCATGGTAAAAATATTCTTAGTAACAGAGAAATCATGCCAAGATGTAGTGCCTTGCAAAGCACTTGCTGCTTCGAGTTGGTAAGTTTTTCCATTCTCTAAAACAACTGCAGGTCCTGTATAAGCTGCATCAACACCTTTTGTCTCTTTCAGACCATTCTTGTCTAGAGTTTGGTCCGATTTTTCTATATGTGTTACCGTGATTTTTACATCCTCTTTAGGAAAATCGTCTCCTTTGATACGCATCAATTGATCATGATAGATCATGTATCCGCCAATGGCTTTTTTACTATGGCCAAGATCATGGCTATAGTCAAAAGCACTAGACATAGAGAAGAAAAACCCATCCGTAGAATATGCCATACAAGGAAGTGGCAAATAGACATCTCCATAAAGATGGAATTGATGCGCATCACTAATGTGATGCATTACTGGACCGGTTGGATCAAATTTATCACCTTCCTTTGCAGGTCCTCCTGCTAAAACATTGGAAAAAGTTCCAAGTAAAAATGCGAGTATAATTACTATTGATTTCAAGCCTTTTCACGTATTTTTATCTACAATAAGGTTCCGATTTTCGAGGGCAAAGATAGAGACTTTTTCAATTTTACAAAAGCTTACTTTTGCTTTTTTATATCTGCGTGTAATATCTGATAAATATTCCTCCATAGACAATTTTAGAAAAAGAGATAAAAATCAAACAAAAAAACTAATAAAACAAACATAAGCAAATTAAAATTCTACAAAAAAAAGAAAAACCAAATATTATTAATAATCTGTAAAAGTAAAAAAAATTTTTTTTTGAGCTCCTGTAGCCATTTTTCGTGCATTTTTTTATTCAAAAACATAAAAAATTAAGGGAACAATGAATTATTATTTTTAATCCTCTGTTGGTATAATATTTCAAGACTCTTAGCTGTTTTTACAGACCAAAAATAACAACCTTTTATTGCCTACAAGAATTATTTTATCTTGGTACTTTTTAGAGTTATTTTTTACAAAAAAGAGTTCTGAGCTCTAAATGTTATGTTAAGATCTGTTAATTAGTAAGCAGATCTTCAAAAATTAGTTTACTTTAATGGATGGATGCTTTTATTAAGAAAGTTGTTTAAAAATTATATTCATCATATCAAAATAATTGATTCAGCTTCGCTGAGCCCTTCGGGGGTCATCCACTGAATTTCTGTATTAAACCTAATTCTTAAACAACTTCAAGGTAAAAGCTTCTATGTTTTATCAAGAGTTTGTAAATTATTAGCAATTATCATTTACTATGAATAAGCTACTATTCAGCTGTTTTCTCTTGATATGTGGTTGTTTGACTAGTTGGGCACAGCAAGGTTATCTAATCTTACCAATGGGTGAAGATAATCAAGCCAACCATATGAAGGCCTACGGAATCACTTATCAAGTCATTGCAGCAAAATATGAAGCGTATTGGCTACTTAACTATGATGGAGGAAGTTTTGCCTTTCCCAACATAGAAGCCTTTCGCCAAGAATGTGTTATTAGAGGGGTGAGTTACAAAACAATCTCTAATGCTCAATTCAACTCTATATTAGATCATATTGCTGATCCTGAACGCAATATGGATGCGATCAAGCTGGAGGTTGCCCCCAAGATTGCAGTGTACAGCCCAACGGTCAATGTACGAGGACAAGAGGTACAGCCTTGGGATGATGCCGTAACTCTAGTACTGACTTATGCCGAAATTCCTTATGACTTGGTCTATGATGATGAGGTGCTTGCAGGGAAATTGAATGAATATGATTGGTTGCACTTGCACCACGAAGACTTTACTGGACAGTTTGGTAAGTTTTATTCTAACTATCATCATCAACCTTGGTACAAGGAGCATGAACGGACTATGAAGGAGCTAGCCAAGAAACATGGTTATGCCAAAGTATCTGAGCTTAAACTAGCTGTTGTAAAAAAGATTAGAGAATATGTTTCTGGTGGTGGTTTTATGTTTGCTATGTGTTCGGCTACAGACACCTATGAAATTGCTTTAGCTGCTGATGGAGTGGATATTTGTGACTACATGTATGATGGTGATCCTCCTGATCCAAATGCTCAAAGTAAACTTAATTTTGATAATACTTTTGCATTCAAGAACTTTCAATTAGTTCGTGATCCATTTAAGTATGAATATTCAACAATTGATGCTTCTCCTAATACCAACCCTACTCGACGAGTAAAAGAAGACTTAGATCATTTTACCTTATTTGAGTTCTCCGCAAAATGGGATCCAGTTCCAACAATGCTCAATCAATGTCACACTAAAACAGTTAAGGGTTTTATGGGACAAACTACAGCATTTAGGAAAGCTTATCTTAAATCTAATGTGCTCATATTAGGAGAAAACAAACCTGAGAGTGAAGCTCGATATATTCACGGAAAATTTGGTGAAGGAACTTGGACCTTTTATGGTGGTCATGATCCTGAAGATTATCGCCATTTTGTTCATGATCCTCCGACTGATCTTAACCTGCATCCTAAATCGCCAGGTTATCGTCTCATTCTGAATAATGTTTTATTCCCTGCGGCGAAAAAGAAAAAACGTAAAACATAATTGAGTTTTTGTAAAAATCAATTAGCTTAGGAGCCTTCTAACATCTCTCATGTTAGAAGGTTTCTTTTTTTTGGCAAAAAAAAATCTGACTGATGCCTAGAAAACTAAAAATGAATGAGTTAAATCGATTAGATGTTGCTGGTTTCAAAGCTAGTAAAAAAGCGCCTATTGTTTTGATCTTAGACAACATTCGTTCTGCACTCAATGTAGGTTCCGCTTTCCGAACAGCAGATGCATTCAAAATTGCCAATATAGGTCTGTGTGGAATTACAGCCCAACCACCCCACCGAGAAATATTAAAAACAGCACTTGGAGCTAGTAAGTCGGTTGATTGGCAATATTTTAAAGAAACAACTGATGCTATTCAACATTATAAGAAAGAAGGTTATACAATACTCGCAGTAGAACAGGTCAAGCCTAGTATTTCCTTGGAGGACTACCAACTTAAGCAAAATGAAAAAATTGCCTTGATCTTTGGAAATGAAGTAAAAGGTGTTTCTCAAGAAGCAGTAAGCTTGGCTGATGCAGGTTTAGAAATTCCTCAATTTGGAACCAAACATTCTTTGAATATTTCGGTTTGTGTAGGCATTGTTGTTTGGGAATTTTATAGAAAACTCTACTTTGACTAAACTATACAAGGAGCTGTCTAAAAAGGTAAATTTCAAAAAATAAAACCAAATAAAATTTGGACATTCATTTTTTATTGACGTAAGGCTACCCCTGAAGGACTCAACGAAGGTAAAGGCTTGCGCTGAATAATATTTTGATTTTAAAAATCAATTTTACCTTTTTAGACATCCTCTTTACGATTACAAAAGATCAAAAAGTAATTGCTCCACTACCTTATTGCCTGCCTCATTTTGTACATGTTTGGAATCTTCTAAAAATACTGTCTTTCTCAAAGAAGGAAATATCTTCTTTGCTCTTTTCAGCATCTTTTTACCTGGAAATATAATATCCTGACCTGAAGCCAGTAAAGTAATTGGTGTTTTAATACCTTGCGCTTCCTGCTTTTTGATAACAGGTACAGGAGTAAAATCCATCTCAAAATGTAAAAATACTTTTGATAAAAACCGTACAGCAAATTCATCCCGGTCAGTAAATAAAGCTGCAAGAAATTTTTCAATGAATTCAACTTTCTTTGTTTTCATATAGCGTTTCATTGGAATAAAAATCTTGAATAAAGCACGAAAAGGATTTCCATTTACAATATAAGCTGGAGAAGCTATTACTACATTTTTTATATTTTTATCATTATAAATCAATGTTTTAAGTATAATCAATCCACCTAAAGAGAAACCAGCTAAAGTCACCTGCTCTAAGCCTAGTTTATCAATCACCTCATTCACCCACTTACCATAAGAGTCATCTTTCATACTTAGTCTAGTTTCTGCACTTTTAGTTGGTTGAGCAACTACATCAATTGCAAAAACTTGATATTTGGAACTAAGATTAGGATAACATTCCAAAGCAATTGGTGCACAGCCATTAGATCCATGTACCAGTATCAAAGGAGGATTAGAAGCATCTCCAGTAATAAGTATATGTGTTTTTCCGTATGAAGTTTCCACAAATTTAGATTGATAAGAAATATTCAATTCTTCTAACTTTTGGTCATACATTGCCAAAACCTCTTTTTTTCCTAGTTCAGATTTAAAAAGTGAAGCCATGATTATAGTTTTTAGGACATATTTACTAATTTAGGACAAACTTACTAAAAAAACATTAATAGGACAAGTTTACTAATGAAAAAAACAAAACAAAGAATCACTGATAAAGCAAAAGAGCTTTTTAATCAACAAGGCTTTAGTCAGGTAACTATTCGTATGATTGCTTCTAGTTTGGGGATGAGTTCAGGTAATCTCAACTATCATTTCAAGAAAAGAGAAGATATATTAGAGTTTCTTTATTTCGAGATGGTTAGCGCCTTTGACCAAAGGGTCAAGACCTTAAAAACAAACCAACTTAGCTTAGTATTTATGCAACAGGAGGTTCTAAGAAGTATGAGACGTATGCTTGAATATTCCTTTTTTTGGACAGATTTGTATAATCTTCTCAAGTCTAACCAAAAAATTAGAGCACACTTTGAACGTGTCAGAAAAGACCGAATCAATGGATATTTATATTTATTTAACTTTTTTATAGAAATCAGTATTTTAAATAAACCCTCCTACTCAGAAGAATATAGGTTCTTGGCAGAACGTATGATCAATTATAGTAATACCTGGATTTATTCCTCTCAGTTATATACAAATGAACGTAGTAACCAACAACTCATACAAAAAGCTTCTTTTCATTTATTATCCATGTTGTATCCATATTTAAGTTCTACAGGAAAAGAAGAATTTGACAAATTACACCAAAGCTTTTTATCTTGATTTGCTGATATCTGTGTAGGTTTTAGTTTTACGTAAAACTAAAACCTACAACTATACTTAAAATTTGATTGCCTGCACCTTTCTTCAAAAGAAGCTGACTCTACCTTTAGTTACCAACTGTTACAAAACAATAAATACTATCCATATAGTATTCTAGTGTTAACGACTTAAGTTAAGTAACAGTCCAAATGTTCTCATGGTTAGCTTTAGCCTCTTACTTAAAAATAACACAAACACAATAAATCGATATATTTGATCCGTTTTAAATTTAGGGTTGGTATATTGGATACCTGAGAAGCAACAATAGCATTGACCAAGTGATAAGTAATATTTTCTTACTTCAACTCACAAATAATGGCATGATATTTACACTTTATTTTAATGCCCAATCATCTAAATTATTCGTCAAACGATATAGATTTCTCAATCAAGAGAAGCATAAATCCGATGAACGAATCATGATTATAACCTAATATTGTTTTTATTAGAACATCGTTTAAGCAATTATCTTCATAGCCTTAGAGCAAACGTTTATTTGCTTCTAAGTACTAAAGAAAAGATGCTTTATGGAGTAGATGCTTGAATAACTTCTAAAATAATAACTTGCTGATCGAAAGACCTTGGTATCTATTCAGCTAGTTGATAAATAAAAATACATGAAACCCTTCTTAAGTTTATTTCTATTGTTATTGACTACTCAATGTATATTGGTAGCACAAGATCAAATACCTAAAATTGAAATGCTCACTTTTGATGTGGCTAGCATTCCCGCTCAAATCGAGTTCAAAGGAGATATTATTACTGGAAAACACTGGAAAGATGCTAATGGTGAGAATTATGTTATTTTGACTCGTTCAAAAGATCTTATCAAAACATTAGAAAATGGAGCTATTAGTAAATCAGCTCTAGTTTCTGCGGTACACTATGCTCGCCAACAGGATGGCGCTTTTCGCCTTATTCGCAAACTCAATGATTTTGTAAAAAATTGTACAGAAAATACGATGATTGCCGATCATATTGAAAATTCCCTATCTATTACTGATTTGGATGGAAATGCCAAGGCGGAAATTGTTTTCTTGTACAAAACAGCTTGTGGTTCTGACGAAACTGTAGTTCCTAATGTACACTTAGTACTTCTAGAAAATGGTGAAAAATATCCTATGCGTGGTAATATGAGCTATGAGATGACAGGCAGAGGGGAAGCCGTAAGCATGCAAATTGGTAACCAAAGTGTAGGTGCGGAATTTGATAATGCTCCAGAAGCCTTTCTAGAACATGCTAAGAAGCAATGGAAACAGTTTGCTGTGGAACAACGTTAGGGTTGAAGTTACAGAGTGCTCCATAGCCTTCTCATATCTTGAAAGGAAGTATATAAACACAAAAAGGAAGTGTATAAACGCAATTGATTTATACACTTCCTTTTTTAGTTGCTCTTACTTGACTTCATCTAACCCTACAAAAATGGTCAGATATCATCATTATAGAGATTGCTTATGCTTCAGTTTGCTCATCTACTACTACTACCTCTTCTGCTTCTTCTTTCTCATTTAGCAATTCTTGCAATTTTTTTCTTTGAACAGTACGCTCTGCTGGATTTAGACTATTCCACCATCTTTTAACTGCACGCTCATTTTTTTCTGTTTCGAATGCGTATTGTTTTAATAGTTTTGCGGTACGCTTATTCATAATATTTATATTTTAGTATAACCTATAGTCAAAGTAAATAATAAGAAGAACTTTTGGCACTATGACCAAAAGAAAAATACATCTAGCTTAGCTCAATAATTTATTTATTCTCTATCTTTTCCAATAAAAGAAGAAACAACAAACTATAAAGAGAAGATAAACAGATGTATTCTTTGCATTAAATGCTATAAACCAATTATCCTTTCAAGCTACTTACGTGCTTCGTCAATTTACTCTTTAAGTTAGCAGCTTTATTTTTATGAATTTGGTTTTTCTTAGCCAAACGGTCAATCATAGAAACTACTTTAGGTAAGAATTTCTCAGCATCACTAGCATCAGTTAACCCACGTAATCTTTTGATTGCAGTACGTGCAGTTTTCTTATAATAATGATTATGTACTCTACGCTTCTCATTCTGACGAATTCGCTTCTTTGCCGATTTATGATTTGCCATGATATTTTTTTATTAAACTAGATTGAATTTTTAAATCTTAGAGAAGCCCGTAGGGGGGCTCTTTCCATTCACAGTTTGCAAAAATAAAAGCTTTTTGGAGGAAAACAAAATCTTTTATCGAAAATATTGAAATATTTTGCTCGCATAGAAGTAGTTAACAACATTAAAGTTAGGAATAATGCACAGCATATTTCATCTGTAACTTTGATTCTACCAACTGCTTAATCAACTATTTTAATGCTTTTTTGCAAGAAATTTTAATTTTATCAGACTAAATTTACTCAGAACCATGATAGAGAATAATAGATTCGATGTACTAAAAGACAGAGTCTCAAAGCAACAAAAAATTTGTGGAGAACCTTATTTTGTTCTTTCACAGAAGAAACCTTTTACAGAAACAACTGGCTAATCATCTGCAACAATAAACTATTAATTGTCAAGGAAATAAGCCAAACAGGAATGGCATAAACTGCCTGGGAAGGACTTATCAATAGTTGGTGTTTTTTAGCAGATTGTATGAGCTTTTTCAATTTGAAAAATTATTATCAGATTCCTCCCAATCCATTAAATATTTTGGAAAACACAATGGGGAATTTAAGTAGGTGGACATAATTAGTTATAGAATAAGTAAATTAGGATTTTTGATGCTGAACAAGGCAAAAACCCCGAAGGGCTCAGCGAAGCTAACCCCGAAGGGCTCAACAAAGTTAAACG
>JAKVCT010000118.1 GCA_022448995.1 Saprospiraceae bacterium | reverse complement strand
TATCCACTCAAAAAAGAGGCTCAAATTGATCAAAATCATCTGAATTTCTGCATTCAATCTAATTCTTAAACAACTTCATTTAAAAACTTTTATTACAGTGTATTAAATCACTTTATTTTTGTTATATTTCACGTGATACTATAATATTTTATCTGTAAGCTAAGTTTTCAACGTGATAGACGCTTGGTTTTGTGATTAATAGAACGGAACGTCTTGAAAAGAAAATGATTTTTTGCATTACAAGTAATATTAAATAAATTACTAAACTTCATGAAACTATCAATTACACTATTAGCTTGCATCTTATTGATGTTGCCGTCTTCTAGTGAGTTACAAGCACAACAGGGGCAAGATCCCAACAGAGATGCGATTGCACAGTTATCTAGAAAAGAGAAAAATACCATGACTGTTTGTCCACTGTATGGTACGAGAATGAAACTGAACGAAAACTACAGGGCAAATGCTACAGACTTTCGGGATTGCTACAATTACCCCTTTGCACAACAATTACATTATCGTCGTTATTGTCCCAAGTGTACTAAGGCCTTGCATCAGGAGGAAAAGCGATTTGAGAGAGAAGAGCGCGCAGGACAAGGGAAAGCAACAATGGAACGTTGTGAATTATATGGCGATTTTATGAAAACTAATCCTGAGTTTTCCTCTGTAAACTCAGTGCCAGATAGTGAGCGTGATAAAGATATGATCAATGCTAAACAATACAAAGGTCGTTTATATTGCAAGATTTGTTCAAAACTGTATAGCGACCGTCAAAAGGAGAAGGAAAAGGAGGAGAATAAAAAGTGAGAGCATGGAGTTTTGCGAGATCAATAAGATCTGACAGCCTGTATCTTCTAGTGATCAAAAAATAGCGAAGTCGTGTCACAAAGACAGGACTTTTTTTAGTCAACCTTTGATTTTTTTATACCGTATTTCCTTTTTTAAAGTTTAGGAAAAAAGATCGTAAAGGCTTTCTATAAGAAGAAAAATTGTTTGTCAAAGAACAGTTCTCAGATCATTTAGAGAGCCTGATTTATGAGGTTCAGTTCAAATATATCTTTCTCTAAGGATTAATCTATCCAAATAGAAATAGATTTATGGAGAGTAAGATCAAATAATAAAAAGTTTAAGTACTTGATAATCAGTTTTTATTCACATTTGGTTCATCCAATGGGGGGGGATCTAACACAAAAACCCAAAAGTCACGGACTATTAATTTTGATAGAACAAAGCTATTTTTTATTTTTGATTTGACAGAACCTAGAATTTGCCACTAATTATTAGGCAATAATAAAAAATCCTCTTGGGTACTTTCACATATTAAAAATACCCTTATTACAAACTACGTCAAAAAAACTTCAAGGTGCTATGAATAAAAGAACCATACTCTTTTGGTCTGGAATAACGTTATTGTTTCTCATGTTGAATGCATTTACGCAGTCCGAAGCCAACCCACAAATAGAAGCTGCGCCTAATGGCAATGAAATCCCTGCCATCCAAAATGGTAGTTATGTTATTTTGGGTGTAATGAACAAAGATACATTTATGAGAGATACCTTTACGCTTAGGCGAAAAGGTGAGATGGTGGAGATGAAATATTTGAAATTATTACGAGACAATTCTGGGAATTTCTATTTCAGAAGCACAGATAATAAAATTGAGGATCCTATTCGTGGTAGAATGGATCTAGAAGCACAGCTCTTCTCTGCTTATTCTACCAATATTGAAACAGCTTATCATGGTGGTTCTTTCACTTTTAGATGCCAAATGCCCAAGAAGCAAGGGGAAGACCTTATTGGCTATGGTGTTTTAGATAAAGGATATCGTAAGTACAAAAAAGTAGATGGTAAATGGAAATCATTTTCTGTAGTCAAAGAAAAAATGTTCAAAGTAATTATTCGTCGTGTAGCTGTATTGATTAAGGACGTACGTGATAATCAGACCTACAAAACGGTTCAGATTGGGAATCAATTCTGGATGGCGGAGAACTGCCGTTATCTAAAGAGCACTGATGCAGAAAAAGCACCTGATGGAATTTATGAAAATGTAGATACCAAAAATTCTAAACATGGACATTTTTATACTTGGGATGCTGCAAAACGTTTTGCTTGTCCCGCAGGTTGGCATTTACCAACTCGTGATGAGTGGACAACCTTGAAGAAACACTTAAAAGAAAAAATTGCAGGAGCGAAACTCAAGTCCAATTCTGAATGGTATGGCTCTCAAGCAAATGATCCTAATGCTTATGACAAAGTAGGATTTGGTGCTTTTCCGGCAGGGTATTTCAATCCAGAAACAGAAACATATAAGGATAAAGGAATGCATGCATTTTTCTGGACAGATGATGGAAACAAGGAAAATAATCGTCTAGCTTGGTACGAAAATATCTTTTGGGATTATCCTGGTGTATACGAGTTTACAGATCAGAAAAACTATGGTTTGAACTGTCGTTGTGTGCAGGATGACTATTAGGATACCACTAGTGTAATCATACTATTATAAGACGAAATAGGAGTAATAAAACAAATAGAGTTTTATTACTCCTATTTTTATTTTAGAGATCAGTCCCTCAAAAAGCCCCAAGTACACTAATTTTAGATAAACTCTAATAGGCGCAATAGCCTGTGAAGCTAAAATAGGCTTAGACAAGGAAAAAATACACACAAAATTATTCGTAATAAGCGCTATTAGATAAAAAGTATTATCTTTAGTTAATTATTAAGCAATAGTCCAAATGTTTTTGTAGCTATCTCTGGCTTATTTTGAGACGAATTTGCCTAAACAATAGTTTGTAGATTTTTTGTATTTAATTGATAGTAAAAAGAATATACAAAATTGATTGAATTAACCTTGTTGAGCCCTTCGGGGGTAAATACAAGTTAATTGTGGCTAGCTACTTAAAACGATCTTTAAATTGTTCTATGATTAACTCCATTAACTACTTAGAAGATACTAAAATAGTTTGCTATGATAATCTCTAAAATATCACCTGTGAACATCAAGTAAATGATTCCAAATGAGTTGCATTGCAGAATTCTTTAAAGTTTACTAGACTTGGATTTGTTATTAATACAATTATGGGCCATAGGCTTGCAGTTGGCTTACAATATACCAAAGCTAGTTCACGTCGGGTACGCCCTATGCACAGGCATCTTACCTTTCTCCTAAAGTTAATCTTGAAAAGCCAATACATGTCACCATTACATCAAAAATATTTAAGAAGATATAGTAAAATAATAAATATGTGTTTGAGAGTCAAAGTAAACTTAATTTAAGGTTGGTAGCTTTAGTTAGGGAATAATAAGTGACTAAAGCGTTTTATTTATCTAGTATTTTAAAAAGAACTTTAAAACCAATAAGTAAAAAAAAGTAATTACAGAATCGATATATTTTAACTAACTTCTCAATTTATGGACAGATATTTGACTTGACTACTACATTGTTTTAGCAACGATAGTTCACTACCTTTTTTTAGCTTGATTATATTCAAACTAAAAAAAGGTAGTGAACTATCGAAAATTTGTGCTTTCTCACTACAAAGAGAAAACTACATGATGAAGTTGTTTGAAAATTATCTTCACCGTATCAAAATCATCTAAATTTCTGTATTAAATCTAATTCTCAAACAACTTCTATGATAATCCGTACTTGTTTAAAATAGAAATTATAAAATTATGTTAAGATTAATCCTAATACATTGTGCATTAATTCTTGCAGGAGCTACACACTTATTTGCACAATCAGATTTTAAAGTAGTAGTTCAGCAGACTAGTTTGCCCACTAGTTTAAATCCTTTGACCTCTCAGGGAGCAACCGCTAGGTATATTCAAAACTGTATATTCAGTTCTTTATTAGAATATGATCCTAACAGCTTAAAATTACGACCTCAATTGGCAACGGATTTTCCCAAGGTAACTAAGGTTACCTCAGGAGAATATCAAGGAGGTGTTACTATAGAATACACAATTCATCCAGAAGCAACTTGGGATAACAAACAGCCTGTTACAGGACATGATTATGTGTTTACAATCAAAGCACTCAAAAATCCACTAGTAAAAACAGGAGGTTTACGACCTTATTATGAGTTTGTGAGTGATATCAAAGTAGATGAGTCCAATCCAAAGAAATTTACAATATACTCTAAAGAACCTTATTTTTTAGCTGAGGAAACAAGCGGTGAACTACATATCTTACCAGAATATGCATATGATGCTAACCAGTTACTGCGTAAGATTAGTATCATGGAGTTGAATAAGCCTGAGGAAGAACTCAAAGAGAATGCAACTCTAAAGAAGTTTGCCGATGAGTTTGCTCAAAAAAAATACGAGAATGATCCCAAAGCAATTACTGGATCTAGTGCTTATAAGGTAGGTCGTTGGGATGAGAAAGAATTAGTCTTGGAACGCAAAAAAGACTGGTGGGGAGATAAAGTAAGCAATATTCCTGCTTTGGACATTGGGCCAGATGCCATTGTTCACAGAGTATATGCTAAGCCACTTGAGGCACTCAAAGCAATGAAAGCGGGGGAGATTGATGTTATGCCTTCTGTGCGTCCACAGTTTTTCCTGGATCTAAAATCTAATCCTAAATTTGCAGAGTCTTTTGAATTAGGAGATCCCATGAGTTTTAGCTATATGTACATTGGATTTAATAACCAGCATCCGATTTTGTCAGATAAGAATGTACGTAAAGCTTTTGGGCATTTGATCAATCGAGATGATGTAATTGAGGCTTTGTATAATAACATGGCTAAGAAAATCAACTCATCTATTAGTCCTCTAAAAAGTTATTATCATGATGGGCTAAAGGATATTGACTACAACCCCAAAAAAGCAGTTGAGTTACTAGCCAAAGCAGGTTGGAAAGATACAGATGGAGATGGTGTTTTGGATAAGGTAGTTAATGGAAAAAAACAGGCACTAACACTAAATTATAAGTACAATAAGGGAAATTCTATTCGTAAAAATGTTGGTTTGTTGCTACAGATGGAAGGTGAAAAAATAGGGGTGAAAGTTGAAGTAGAAGCATATCCTTGGGGAGAATTCTTAGATCATATTTATGCAGGAAATACAGAGATCTTTTGTATCTCCTGGGTACAGGGACCTGGCTTGGATGATATGAAGCAGATTTGGCATACGAGTTCTTTCTCACCGGAAGGATCTAATAATTCATTCTTTGGAAACAAAGATACAGATGCTTTGATTGATGAGATCCGTGCAACTTTAGACGAAGATAAACGCAAGGAATTATATTTCAAAATGCAAGAGATTATGGCTGATGAGCAACCCTATGTTTTCTTATTTGCGCCACAATACCGCATAGCTATTAGTAAGAAGTTCGATAATATTAAAACGAATAGTCTTGCACCAGGTTTTCAAGCACGTTTCTTTCAGAAAAAGGAAAGCCGATAGTTACGAAAGATAATAGACAATTTTTATATTTGGTGTATGACTTTAGATAAGAAGGAATACACCATTTTTTTTTGAAAAAGCTCGATAAAATACAATACATGCGTCCCTTAAGAACTAAAATCAATACCAAAACAGCAGCTTACCAGGAAAACTTGGCTCAGATGAATGAATTGGTACAGACTCTAGAAAAACACTTACTCAAGAGTAGATTTCAGGGTAAACCCAAGCATTTGGCTAGAGCCAAAAAGGAAGGAAAACTATTAGCTAGAGATCGAATCGAATTGGTCTTAGATCCTGATTCTTTCTTCTTGGAGCTTTTGCCTTTGATTGGTTTGGAAGGGGAAGGTTTTGGACCTGGTGGAACCAGTGTGACTGGCATCGGATTGGTGGAAGGTCGCCTGTGTATGGTCAATGCAAATGTAGGGACACTGAAGGGCGGAGCGATCGATAAGGCTACCTTGGATAAGAGCGTCCGCATGGGCAAAATTGCTTTAGAAAATCGACTTCCTGTCATTAATTTGGTAGAATCGTCAGGTGCAAATTTACCTGAACAGGAGCAGATTTTTAATTATGGTGGAGAGATTTTTAGAGAAATTACACGCAGATCCAAAGCAGGACTAACCACTATTTCTGTGGTTTTTGGAAACAGTACAGCGGGTGGCGCTTATCTTCCAGGTATGTCAGATTATGCTATCTTTGTAAAAGACAAAGCAAAGGTTTTCTTGGCTGGCCCTCCATTGGTAAAAATGGCAACAAATGAGGTGACAGATGATGAATCTCTGGGTGGAGCAGCGATGCATAGCCGAATTTCGGGTGTTTCTGATTATTTAGCAGAAAATGAAATAGAAGGTATTCGCATGGCAAGAGAAATTATTGCTTCTTTACCAAAAGAACAACCAAATCACCAACCTGATTTAGCCATTGATGAACCTTTGTATGATGCAGAAAGTATTTTGGGGACTGTACCAGCTGATATTCGCAAACCTTTTGATGCGCGGGAGTTGATCATGCGTATTACCGATGGTTCACGCTTCTCAGAATTTAAGCCTGATTATGGACAAACTATGGTGACGGGTTGGGCAGATATACATGGTTATCCAGTTGGCATTTTAGCCAATAATGGAGTGATTTTCTCAGAATCGGCAAACAAAGCAGCACATTTTATTCAGTTGTGCAATCAGAAAAATACACCTTTATTGTTTTTGCAGAATACTACAGGTTTTATGGTCGGAAAGGCTTATGAACAAGGTGGAATTATTAAGCATGGGGCTAAACTGATCAATGCGGTATCCAACAGTACGGTACCAAGTATTACTATTATGATAGGGTCGTCTTATGGTGCAGGGAATTATGCGATGAATGGTTTGGCTTATGAGCCTAATTTCTTATTTTCTTATCCAAATATGCAGATTGCTGTTATGGGACCTGATCAGCTGAGTGGTGTGATGGAAATTATACAAAGAGCTGCAGCTAAAAAGATGGGGATTCCTTATGATGAGGAAAGTGGTAAACAGATTCGTGAGTTTATGATTCAAAAGGTAAAAGCTTCGTCTACAGCTTGGTATTCTACTTCCAAAGGCTGGGATGATGGTGTAATTGATCCTAGAGATACTCGAACCTATTTGGGGATTTGTTTGGCAGTGGTGAATAATAAGAAGTTTGAGGGAACAGATAAGTATGGGATTTTTAGAATGTAATTATTAAGATTGATAGTTCGTTGATTTTTTAATTTTAACTGTGTTGAGCACTGCGTGGTTCTCACAAAAATTGAAAAAATATTTTCCTCACTGCTTGATAATCAGGATTTTGTAAAATTTAACCAATTTTGTATATTCTTTTGATTATCAGTTAGTTACGAAAAAAATACGAACTATTGTAAGATAGAATCAAATGTATACATTAAGAAATGGAAATGCTCGGAAATTACATTATGCTTCCTCTATTTCAGAAAAGGAGCTAAAGGAATTTCAAGCTAAATATAGAAATGGAGAGCTAACTAATGTAGATGCTTTTAATACCTATCATGAATGGATAGTGCAAAATGCACCTTATCCTAAGAATAAATCTTGGGAGGCAACTTGGAAGAAACAGACCAAAGCTCAAAAGTCAATTAATGCTTTAGGTGTATTGATTGGGCAAACTAATAATGGTGGAATCAGTCAGGTATTTTTTAATTATCCTAACTATGCACTATTGATTGCAGAAGTTTTATATGATGAGTTGAGAATGTATATTCATGCTGGCTTTGGAGCAGATTATGAGAACGCTTTAAAAGACTTTTTTAGTTCAGTTGATGATGGTTCTTTCAATGAAATTATGGATCGGTGGAATGATCAAAATATTCCTTACGAAAAGCGTTGGAGTGCTTTTCAAGATTTTAAGAAGAAGATTTCTGTGCATGAAAAGATTAGAGATTATTTCTATACAGATGACTTTAAAAAAGGCTTTTATGATCGAATTATTCGATATATCGAAAAGAATATAAATATGCTCTTGAAGGTAGTTCCTAATGAGGTTTCTACATCTATCACAAAGAAAAATGCGATTCCACATTTTACGAATTACTTAAAGACTGTTTATCAAAAAGAGCCTAAATCCGTTCATATTCATTACAGTAAAAAAGTAACGATTGATTCCATAGAAGAACCTACTTTTCTAATGGCTTATGAGTTGGCAGATGGTACTAAGAGTATAGGAATCACAGGAGCGTTCACTTATCATCTAGAAGGAATTACATTGGAGGATATTGAAACGATGAGAAAGACAAAGCGCAATCAAGCCTTAGTCAATATTTATCATGGTTATCATCTAGCGCAAGAGGAACTGAAGAAGAATCCTAAAGCTATGACAGTGGATACTGGAAAATGGGAAAAACTGATTGCTAGATTTCAAAATCCTAGAAAGGCTAGAGTCCCTGTCAACGTAAAATTTCATTCTTATTTTGGTAGTAAAAATGAGACTTTTTACTTCTTTAATTGTGACTTAGTGGAACATAATCGCGAGTATTTACCAAAGGATTATAGTGAATCTGTGGAGATAGTGCCTTACAGCGAACGTAATAAGAAAAAGAATGCCACTAAATGTGCAGGCACATTGAATACATTGATTATGAGTACTGGTAAGGTGCAAGATTATTTCAGATATGCAGAAGATTTTCATAATATTTACTTGAAATATCCTGTGTTTTGTATGCTAGGGACTTATTATAAATTACTCTAGAATGAGGGGCTGCCTAAAAAGATGAAACCTACAAAAAATAACTAAGTAATTCGGATAATATGTTTAATCAAGAACAAACTGATACTTCCAATTTGGCACTGAATCCAGAGAAGATTATCAATATAATCGCAAAATTAGAGAAGCGAATCGAAGATCGTTTCCCTCAATCCAGTCTACAAAAAACCTGTAGAGATTTCTTAGAAATTGCTAATCAAAGCCAAGGAAATATACAGTATATTGCCAAGCCTAATTTGTTGATGCGCATATTTGCAGCAGTGGTAATTCTAATAGGATTGATAGGATTGATTTATAGTATTTCTCTAATCAATTTTGAGATGAATAGCCTAAATGTAATAGATGCAGCTACTTTAATGGAGGCTATTACCAATGATTTAATCTTATTGGGAGCAGCTATTTTCTTCTTGATTACAATGGAGTTGAGGGCGAAGCGGGGGAGAGCCTTAAAAATTTTGGATCAGCTGCGTGGACTAGCACATGTGGTTGATATGCATCAGTTGACAAAGGATCCGATTATGGTAGGTGTAATCAAGTTGAAGACCTACAACTCGCCTGAACGAACCTTGAGTAAGTTTCAGTTGCAGCGTTATCTAGATTATTGCTCAGAGATGTTGGCTATGATCGGAAAAGTATCGGCTTTGTATGCCCAAAGTTTGCCAGATGATGTTATTGTAGGTGCTGTCAATGAGATTGAAACGTTGACTTCGGGGCTGAGTCGTAAGATTTGGCAAAAAATTATTATTCTATCAGATATTGATGATACACCTCGATTAGAATTGGAAGGATAGACTTATAGACTCCTATTATTTACTTACTATAATAAAACAATATGAGAATGTTTTGGTATATACTGATGCTAATAATCGCTATTTTTTAACTGTCCACTCAATAACTGCTTATCAAGTAACCCAATCTTTATTAGATAATGGACTTAGGGCTAAAGGTAAAGTGATTGCTTTAATCGAAAAAAGTGATAGTGATGGAAGTACTTATGCACCTGTTTTTGAATATAAAGATTATAGAAATGTCTTAACTACTTTTGAGAGTAGCACAAGCTCAAATCCACCAAGTTATAGTGTAGGAGACTCCATTACTATTGTATATCTCAAAGATCGTTCAGATCAAAGAGTAGTTTATTATTGGGGCTTATATGGTACTACAATTTTATGTTTAGCTATCGCAAGCCCATTGTGGATCATTAGTGTTGGTTATTTTAAATACACCTATTTCTAATCGACGAACTATTGATCTAAACATCCTTGATGATAAAATAATAGGAGCCCCAAAGGGATGACAAATATTAGTATTGGGAGTTAGCCCAATGCCGCCCTAATTTATGTTAAAAATTGATCTCGAAATTCAGCTAAAGAATCTGTAGAAAATTCACCATTAATATTAATACCTAAAAAGCCATAGTGGGTCTCTACATTATCCTGTTTTAGCATAGACTGATTAGAATCAGGTATAAAATCTTGTAGTTTAGGATCAATAAAAATAGAAGTTTCCAAATCCTCAAAATCACTATCCCATTGGTTTTCGATTAAATCCTCAAAGATATATTTTATAGCTTCATCTTGAACTTTTGTGATAGATTGAGAAGGAATATGAGGAAGACTAAGCGGAGAATTGTCTAAATTCCATAAGTACATTTCGATGTTGCTAGTGTTTATATCACCATCCACAATAGTTTTAGCTTTGGGATCAAAACTAACTATGAAAGCTTCAGGGAAATTTACTTCTATCTCATCACCATCTTCGAGTTCATGCCAATAACTAAATAGAACATTTTGCATTTCTATTGTAAGGAAAGGATAGACAGAAATAGATTGTTTCATAATGATTTGTTGTTCTTCATTTTCTGTGACTAAAGCAATTGAAATTTGAGTAGTCTGTGTCAACAACTCAGGTAAATGGTCAGGAATATTGATCACAATTTCCAAAGCCTTTATTATAGAATCTAAATTTGGATAAATAGCACGAATCGTATTTTCATAACTTACCAAAGAATTATACTCTAAAAGATAGTAACTATGTAAATTTTCCATTTGACTTAGATCAGGATTATAAACCAATTCTTAAAATTGGCTTTCTATTTATACAGTTGTATTCTAAAATAATAGGAGTCCCAAAGGGATGACAAATATTAGCATTGGGAGTTAGCCCAATGCTTTTTAACGGGAATTTTCTCGGTTTTAGGTTCAACTCTTTGCATGAGCTTGTCGTTTTAGTTGTGATTATACTAAAATATATAAAAAAGAGTAAACTTATGTAGTTAAATTGAAAAGTAGAAAAGAAAAGAATGGGAGTAGAAAATCCAAAACTAGTTTTAACAAGTTCATAATAAGGGAACTAGCATAGATAACTTGTAAACTAAGCTATCAAAATTTATTCGCTATAAACTAGCTTCTTAATCAAAAATTACTAGACATTTTAGACAAGGGGCAAGAACACAAAATTAAGCTAATTCTGGAGAAGATGCAGTTTTCTAAGACTTTATTTTTAAAATTATAAGTTTCTCTTGTTTTATAAATTCACTTCCCTTATCATTGCGCCAATTTAGTCAAAAGAAAAAAATCACTAACTTTTCTTATGAAACTCTGGCAAAAAAATTTCACTATCAGTAAGCAAATTGAAAAATTCACTATTGGCAAAGACCGAGAATTGGATTTATTGCTTGCACCACACGATGTTTTAGGTACATTGGCACACATTCAGATGTTAGAATCTATCAACTTACTAACAGAAGAGGAGCTCAAAACCTTAACCACAGAACTTCAAACCATTTATACAGAGATCCAAAATGGGAATTTTGAGATCGAAGAAGGTATTGAAGATGTACACTCTCAAGTAGAGCTGATTTTAACTCGTCGCTTAGGAGATGTAGGTAAAAAAATACACAGTGGTCGTTCACGTAATGATCAAGTTTTATTGGACTTAAAACTTTTTACACGTACACAGATTCGTGAACTGGTTGAGTTGGTTGAGCCACTTTTCCAACAGCTAATCGAATTGAGCGATACCTACAAAGATGTATTGATACCTGGATATACACACTACCAAGTAGCTATGCCATCCTCTTTTGGGTTGTGGTTTGGCGCTTATGCAGAGAGTTTGGTAGACGATATGCACGTTCTTCAAGCAGCTTTCCGTATCACCAACAAAAATCCACTAGGATCTGCAGCTGGATATGGTTCTTCTTTCCCGTTGAATCGCCAAATGACTACGGATCTATTAGGGTTTGATGCCTTAAATTACAATGTAGTTTATGCACAAATGGGCCGTGGTAAGACAGAACGTATCGTAGCAGAAGCAGTAGCTTCTATTGCTGCAACATTGAGTAAACTTTCTCAGGACATCTGCTTGTATATCAGTCAGAACTTTGGTTTTATTTCTTTTCCGAAAGAACTAACAACTGGTTCTAGTATTATGCCGCACAAGAAAAATCCTGATGTATTCGAATTGATTCGTGCTAAGTGTAATAAAATCATGGCTTTACCTACAGAAATCGCTATGATCACTACAAATCTAGCTTCAGGTTATCACAGAGACTTACAGATTATCAAAGAAAGCTTTTTGCCTGTATTTGAAGAGATTAAGAGCTGTTTGGTTATTGCAAAATATGCATTAGAACAGATCATTATCAATAAGGATGCAATCAAAGACGACAAGTACAAATATGTCTTTAGTGTTGAGGTAGTAAACGACTTGGTACTCAATGGTGTATCTTTCCGTGATGCTTATCAAAAGATTGGTATTGATATCGAAGAAGGAAAATTTGAGCCAGATACTACTGTACAGCATACTCACGAAGGTAGCATAGGGAATTTATGTAATGACCAAATTAGCACATTGATGAATGAGGTTTTAAATGGATTTAAATTTGACCGCATTGATCAAGCTTTGGAAACTTTATTAAGCCCTGTGGTAACAGAAAAATCATAATGTATTCTATCTATAATTTGGCTAGTTGCTAGTTGAATTTTTTAGGATATCAAAAGCCAATTATTAACAACAACAATAACTTTCAATTTTAAGTTTTTTTAAATTAGGTATATATCATGGATCCGAAACAGATCGTTCTAGACAAAATCAAGGCAAAAGGTGGTTGGGTAAACACACACGCACATTTAGATAGAGCTTACACGCTAAATGCAGAGAATTTTAATAACTCTTATGCTTATCTAAAAGAAAAATGGCACTTGGTAGATGAGATGAAAGCTAACTCATCTGTAGACGATGTATATGCACGCATGGTAAAGGCAACTGAAAAGCTTATTGAGCAAGGGGCACAGGCAATGGGTACTTTTGTAGATGTAGATGACAAGATTGGAGATCGTGCGGTAAGAGCAGCTGTTAAGTTGAAGGAGAACTATGGAAAAGATATTGAAATTCGTTTTGCGAATCAGGTATTGAAAGGTGTGTTAGACCCTAAGGCTCGTTACTGGTTTGATCTTTCTCTAGAGCATGTGGACATTATTGGTGGTCTACCTGCTAAAGACTTTGGTAGAGAAGAGCAACACTTAGATGTATTATTATCTACGGCAAAAGAGCATGGCAAATTAGTACATGTTCACGTTGATCAGTTCAATACAGATGAAGAAAAAGAAACTGAGTTGTTAGCACGCAAGACTATTGAGCACGGCATGGAAGGTAAGGTTTCTGCAATCCACTGTATCTCTTTGGCAGCACATCCTAAAAAGTACAGAGATGAGACGTACAAGTTAATGAAGAAGGCTGATTTGCACGTGATTTCTTGTCCTACAGCTTGGATCGATCACAATAGAACAGAGCGTTTGGCAGTAAGTCACAACTCGATTACTCCAGTAGATGAGATGGTTCCTGCAGGATTGACTGTTGCGTTTGGAACGGATAACATTTGTGATATTTATAAGCCATTTTCGGATGGTGATATGTGGACAGAGTTACGCGTAATGTTGGAGGCTTGTCACTATTATGATATTGATAGCTTAGTAGACATTGCTACGACTAATGGACTAAAAGTATTAGGGATTGAACCTAAGAAATAATTGTACAAGTCTTATTGGATTTTAAAAAAATGAACCCAAGGTAAATTTGGGTTCATTTTTTTATTTGGGGTCGTTTTGTGTGGAGTATTGGTCTAGGCAGGGTGGTTCAGTATTATGGATATTTCTTCTCTCACCTTTTGCCATTCTGCGAGAGCTTGTACCAAGAGGTATAAAGGCAGAGCAAAAAGAAAAGGT
>JAKVCT010000117.1 GCA_022448995.1 Saprospiraceae bacterium | reverse complement strand
TTTCTCTCTTTCTTTCTTTCTTTCTCTCTTTCTCTCTTTCTTTCTTTCTTTCTTTCTGCCCTCTTTTACTTTCTTTTTTTGTTTATTTGTTTATTTGTTTCTTTCTGTTTGTCTTTCTTTCGGTAATTCTTTTCTGTCTTTCTTTCTTCTTTTTGCCCTTTCTTTCCTTTTATCTAGCTTTCTTTAAGCGATCACCCTAAACTAAGTAATAGTATTACTTAGTCTAGACGATTACTTTCATTTTTCATTCTATCATGCAGACATATATCAGCTTACTTCGGGGGATTAATGTAGGTGGGAGACGCAAAATAAAAATGGCAGAGCTTCGTCAACATTGCCAGGATATTGGTTTTCTAAATACGAAGACTTATATCCAAAGTGGTAATCTGATTTTCCAAGTCAAGGATTCAGTATCCACTAATGAAGTAGCTCAGCAACTCAAAGAAAAGATCCAAGCAGAATATGGTTTTGAAGTACCTACCTTGAGCATCAAAGCAGAAGATTGGCTAACTATCCAAAAACAAAATCCATATTGTGCAGATTCTAGTATAGATATTAAACGTTTGCACCTAAGCTTGTTGCATGAAACCGCTCAGCAAGAAAAGATAGATCAGCTAAAAAGCATTGATATCCAAGCTGACCAATATACAATTCAAGATAAAAGTATTTATATTTGCGCGGCTACAGAGCGATATAGTCAGTGCAAGCTCCAGAATCATTTTTTTGAGCGGAAGTTGGCAGTAGCTACGACTACACGAAATTGGAAAACAGTTAATAAATTAACAGAACTATTAGCTGCTTACCAAGTCCATTTTTAATAATGAAGTTGTTTAAACTTCAAATCTATTAATTAGAATATGCATCCAAAAGTCATTATAAAAACAAAGAAACTAGAAGCGCTTAAGCGTTTTCACCCTTGGGTATTTTCAGGCGCGATTGCTAGAATCCAGGGTAAAGCAAAAGATGGAGATATAGTCCATGTTTGTGATCACCACAATAATGTTCTAGCAACAGGACATTACCATGAAGGTAGTATTGCTGTGCGTATTTTAGCCTTTGAAGAAGTAGAACTAAATAAGGATTTTTGGTTGGATAAATTGCAAAAAGCATATGCCTTGCGCAAACGTTTGGGATTGAGTGATTCAAAAATCACCAATGCTTATCGCCTAATTCATGGTGAAGGTGATGGATTTAGTGGTTTGATTGTGGATATTTATGACAAAGTAGCTGTATTTCAAGCACATTCCATTGGTATGCACAAGGCAAGAACAACAATTGCAGAAGCATTACGCGAACTCTATGGTGAAGAGCTGCAGGGTATTTATGATAAAAGTAAAAACAGCTTACCTAAGGTCTATGCAGAAAACTTGGAAAATGACTATATCTGGTCCAATGATTTGAAAGATTACACTACTGTAGTTCAAGAAAATACAGTAAAGTTTGAGATTAACTGGCAGACAGGGCAAAAAACTGGTTTTTTTCTTGACCAACGCGAAAACAGAGCTATCCTAGGTAAACATTGTGTCAATAAAACAGTTCTAAATGCTTTCTGCTATTCTGGGGGTTTTTCATTGTATGCACTCAAAGCAGGTGCAGCTCAAGTTGACTCTGTAGATATTTCGCCTAAGGCAATTGACTTAGTTGAACGAAATGTAGAAATCAACAAACTCAAAGGTGCAAAACATAAAGCTTATAAAGCTGATGTTTTGGAGTTTCTAAAATCTTCTGAACAAGACTATGATATTGTTATTTTAGATCCTCCTGCTTATGCCAAGAGTATCAAAAAAAGGCACCGAGCAGTACAAGGTTATAAACGTCTGAATATCGAGGGATTGAAACGCGTGAAAAAAGGTGGACTATTGTTTACTTTCTCTTGTTCACAGGTTGTGAATACCACATTGTTCTACAATACAATTACGGCTGCGGCTATTGAGTCTGGACGCAATATTCGGGTTTTGCAACATTTGTCACAAGGTGCAGATCATCCTGTAAGTATTTTTCATCCTGAGGGAAGTTATCTAAAGGGACTAATCTTGTATGTAGAATGATTCCTTCTCATTCTTCCGATAATTTTTAACAAGAACCACTAACTCATATAGAGCCCAATAATCAACAAACTAATAATAATAATATACCCACTATTTTGAGCGTTAGTTTTAACGCTACACCACAAAATCACATTATATCTATGTTTATATTTAAACGATTCTTATACTTTAGTTTATTCGCAGTTGTTTTGAGTGCCTGCTCAACCACCCGAATTGTCAAACCCTTAGCCAAAAAAGAATTGGCAATTGGTCTTGATTTTGGAGGTCCTTTATTTGGTTTTGCAGGAACCACTATTCCTGTCCCTTTATCTTCTTTATCAGCCGCTTATGGTGTAGACAGTATGCTCACTACCTTTGGTGCTTTGCACTTGACGGATGCTGCTTTTGGACTAATCCACTTAGAAGGTGGTGTAGTTCGTGATTTATACAAAGCAAAGCCAAATATTCCTAAAGTAAGTGCAGGCGGAACAGCTCATTTTATGTTGGATACTTGGCAGGGTAACTTTAGATTTTATCCACAAATTGATTTGAACTGTTATTGGACTTATGGTAAAAAACGTATGAATTATGTCTATTTTACCTTAACTAATTGGTTTGATTTCTTTCCATTAGCTCATAATCAACCCAATCGTAAATTCTATACGCCCAATTTAGCTCTAGGACACACTTTTGCCAATAAACATATGCGTTATACTCTAGAAATGAAATATTTAACTCCTGGAAGCCCAAATAGTGATCTGATTCCTAGTTATCGTGGTATAGGAGGACGAGGTGCTGTTGGTATCTACATGGGAGTATCTTATCGTTTTTCTAAGAGAGAAAAAATAATTACTCCAAAATTCTAAAAACTCTACAAGAGCTTGTCTAAGATAAGTCTTTTTTTAATCCTAATTTTTGTATTGTAGTGTCTTTTTGTTTGCTGATTCTTATCAAGTAACTCTAGATACTATTCTTATCATACAATAGTTCGTAGGTTTTTCACAACTAATTGATAACCAAAGGAATACACAAAACCAATTAAATTCCTTAAAACCTTAATAATCAATTAGTAAGAACCCTGAAGGGCTCTGCAAACCAAAAAAATCAACGAACTATCAATCATATAGATCATGAAATTTTATCTTTTTATAATAATCGCCACAACACTTTGTTTAAATGCTTGCCGGTTAGATAGTAATTTATTCAATCCCAAAACAATCACAGAATATAAGTTGGATAATTATGATGGTGAGGTGAGTTTTAAAATTGGAGAAGAGTATAATATAGCGGATAGCTTAATTCATATTTTCACGATTAACTCTGATGATAATGGAAATCAAGCTGACATCTATGCCATTTATATAGGTGATATCAATCAAATTGCAACAGATACCGTAATCATGTATTGTCACGGAAATAGCTCTCATATGGATGTATACTGGGAACGGATGAAGCTCCTTGCTAATGTAGGAGGAAAAAACCGTTTTGGACTTTTAGCCATTGATTACAGAGGTTATGGTTTATCAGAAGGTGAGTCTACAGAATCCTCTCTATATGCAGATGTAGATGCAGCTTTAGCTTGGCTCAAAGATCAAGGTTTAACAAGTGATCGTTTGGCTATTTATGGGTTTAGTTTAGGAGGAGCACCTTCTTGTGAGCTTACTGCAACTCCGAGGAGTTTAGCGCCAAGTTGGCTGATTTTAGAAGCAGCATTTGCCTCTTCTTCTGTTATGGCCGAGGGCTCTACCAGCCTCTCCATACCTAGTTCTTTTCTGACCAATCTAGAGATTGACAATGCAGAGGAAATTAAAGAAATAGATGAGCCTTTCTTATGGTTTCATGGAGTGATTGACGATTTTATCGACTTTGAAACACATGGTGAAGTTGTTGCTAATAACTATCAAGGTAGTTATATCAATAAGGTAGCTGTAGAAGGAGCTAATCACAGTGATCTACCTCTAGTTATGGGCTTTGAGACCTACAATCAGACTGTATTAGAATTTCTTACTCGCTAAATAACAGTAATCATTATGCGCGCTCACTTCTTAGCAATGTTCCTGATCTTGGTATGGCATAGTCTACCTACTTTGGGACAATGTTTGGATAAAACGAATTGGGAGCTAGTTTTTGAGGATAATTTTGATTATCCAGTTGAGGAACTGCACAAGAATTGGGCTTTTGAGTATACTTGGGGGAATTTTATCCCTATTGCTTGGTGCAAAGAATACGATGCCTTTAATACACCTGAGAATTGTTCTGTCCAAGATGGAATTCTCCAAATGGAGATCAAAAAATCGGATACGACGATTTTGTATAAGGATCGAGAGGTTAACTATACCACTTCCATGCTTCGGAGTAAATATGAAGACCCTTATTGCAAGGAAATTTCTGAGAGCAAAGGAGGTTATTTATATGGAATGTTTGAGATTCGTTGCAAGATGCCAAAAGGCAGCGGCGCTGCTGCCGCCTTTTGGTTAACTGGGCACAATTCTTGGCCGCCAGAGTTTGATGTTTTTGAATATACGGGTTCTCAACCTAATGAGTTTTTTAGTACACATCATTGGTGGTCAAAAGGCTGCCCCAGAGAGGATTGTTCTTGTGCTCATTATTATATCAAAGATAGCAAAAAGGATTTCTCTGAGGAGTTTCACACCTTTAGTCTAGTTTGGACACCTAAGGAAATTGTCTGGTATTATGATGATGTAGAAATAAAGCGTTCTACAGAAAATATTCCACAAGATTGCAACTGGCGCAAGATGGATATTATTGTCAGCTTAGCCTATTTGTGTCCTAATGAAAAAAAGCGATTGGATCGTTCTGTTTTTGAGGTGGATTATGTCAAGGCCTATAAGCCTAAAGAGTTGAATTATGATTTATCTTTCGAAAATAGAGCTTGTAATACTGAAACTGATTTGGTGACTTGGCATGTAGATAGTTGTCCTGATCCTGAGAATTATCCACAGGCTATAGATCAGTTGTTTAAAACAGGAAAAGACAATATTATATTACTGCCTTTTCGTCGTTATTTGTATCAAATGTGGTACTCACATTGTAAATAAAATTGATTTATTTTAACTTAGGGAGGTTTGCTTAATTCCTTTAAAAAGAACGTCCAGGCACACCAGTTGTATTTTCTTTTTCTGATTTGGGCAACTTAGGCGTTTTTACCTTGGGAGCTTTATATTTCTTGATACTCACAATCACAGGAACTTCCTTTTGAATAAGTTCTCTACTGTTCTTAGGTGCTTCTCTAGGAGCTACCTTCCATTCTATTTCAAACAAAACATCCTTGTATTTACTTATAGTCAAATCTCCAGTTCGATTAGGATTTGTATAAAACTTATACCCTGAATATTTGTTCTGAGCATCCGCATACCCAAAGTCCCAAGTATTGATCCCGTGACCTTTCCAGCCAAGTTCTTTTAAGTCTTGACTCTGAAAATAAATATGCAGAGAAGCATCACTAGAAGTATTTTTGTAAGTTGCCATCAAGATTCTTGGGTTAGCACTCAGCTTCTGAGAAGTATACGCACCAAATACCCACCCTATCTTACCATCTACCTTGACCTTGTACCAATAATCAGTCTTGCGCCCAACTGTCTCAAAGAATAAACTCTGATCAATAATCCGAGCTTGTTCACCATTTTCTAGAATAGTAGTTACTTCACTATCCACATTTGATTTTGCTCTTAAATTTACTTTATCATCTAAAATCAATAGAATATTACCATTTTGCGCTACTACTTGACTAGGGATTAGGTAAAGCGCTGCTAATACACCAATACACAATATCTTATATAATTTCATAATATCTTATCTTACTGTAGTCCACAAATATTTCATCAACAAGTAATAATCAATATATGACATTTTTGTTGTGACAACAATCCCCTTCTTACAAGGGATTGATTATCAATTTGAAAAAGACAAGGATTATATACTCTTTGATAAAAAATATAAAAATCACGGACTATTAAACTTATAAAAACAACAAATACAGGTTCTAAGAAACAAAAAAAAGTCCAGTTCTAAATAAGAACTAGACTTTTTTTAAAATTCCACTCAAAAGAAGTGTTCATTTTGTATAAATCCCAATACTTTTATCCTAATAATTTGGCTAAAAGCTCTTGTTTTTTCGTATTAAATTCCTCGTCTGACAAGATCCCCATCTCTTTTAATTCACCCAATTGTTTGAGTGTATTCATAATTTCCTCTTTAGACATTTTCTTTTCTTGTGGAGGTTGTTGCTGCTGAGGTTGTTGTTGTTGGAAATTACCTCCCATTCCACCTCTATTCTGCATCATCTGTTGCATCATCATCTGCTGCATCATCATTTGATTCTGCGCCATTTGGAAGTTTTCATAATTTCCTTTCTCAGCCGAAGTTTTCATGGCATCCATCTGAGCAAGTTGATTGAGTTTATTCATATCCTCTTGGCCCGTAGATCTCGCCTTATGCAATTGAGTATTGTGAGCCATCACATCACCAAGATTTTTCTGGATTTGTTCCATAATCTCTGGCGGCATAGAAATACTAGTGATACTGAACTTACTGACACTCAATCCCCATGTACTCAGTTCCTCTTGAACAATCTGCTCTACCTTCTTAGCCACCTCACTCTTATTGCGTTCAATCATCATTACATTTCCATCAAAATGTGCTAGACCCTCTGTGAATTTTGCAATGATAATTTCTCTCATATCATCTTCAATTTCACCGATTTGTTTCTGACGTGCTGTTCCAGTATACTTAGAGAAGAATTTTTTCGCATCTGATACCTTTAGTACATAAGTTCCAAACGAGCGAACAGGCACAGGCATTCCTAATGTAGTATCCTGTACAATAACAGGATTAGGCGTTCCCCATCTTAATTTTAGAAAATCACGACTACTCACATAATATACATCTACTTTGAACGGGGATTCAAAGCCATACTTCCATCCTTTCAGTTGAGATAGGATCGGCATATTTTCGGTACGCAATACATGTCTTCCAGGACCATAAACATCCGCAATTTGCCCCTCATTTACAAAGAGTGCTACTTGGGAAGGCAATACGGTTAATTGTGCTCCATTCTTGATACTTCTATCGCTATCAGGGTATTTCCAAAGAATAGTTTCGTTACCTTCTTCTACCCATTCTATAATATCAATTACGTTATTTCTTAAAAAGGAGAACATTGCTGTGTGGATTTTTAAAAATGATTAAAATAATTAAGGAGATAGATGTTTAGGAAAATATGAGGTAATATCTTAGCCACCTGTAGCTCTACGTAAATCCTCCATTTGTGCTGACCAAACCTCAGTTTCTGTATCTACTTCGTCATCATCGCAAAACGCAGTTATTTCCAAAATAGTTTCATTAGTAACTGGAGAGCGTTTCAGTTTAAATTCAAGAAACTCATCTTCATCTTCATACTCTTCCCATTGCAAGCGCAAAAGTTCATTCTCTACATCTTCTAGTACTTGTGCTATTTCTTCGCTACCATCCCATTCAAAGTAATATTTTCCGTCTACAACCTTGCACTCCTCACAAAACCATCGAATTAGACAATCAGGAGTTGTTAGAAATTTGTAAATAATAGTCGGTGATGCTCTGAATAAAAATTCTGCTGTAAAAGAGGTTCTGTTCATGTGCAATAGTTTATTATATTTTATTGGATATAACGCAATAAACTATAAAAAAACCAGTTTTGCAAATCCCAAACAAAAAAATATTTGGTGGATTCCTAAAAGGAGTCTTTTTTTGGGCTTTTTTTTTAATACCTTAGATCTATTACCTAGAAGTTCCTAAGAAATCATGTTCTAAGTATAAAATCTGATGTCTGCAAGACTCAACGAAGTAAATTCTTAGCCATTTTCTTAACAAAAAATCCTTATTTGCTAAATATAATGACAAAACTATCCATACAAAAACTACATCAACTAACTGGACACAAAGCTTCTATTTTTGCATTGAGTTCTTATACTCAAGAGTCCTTATTCTTATCTGGAGGTGGAGAAGGTTGGGTAGCTTGCTGGGATATCCATCATCCAGAGCGAGGAGACCTATTGGCAAAAGTTGAGGGTAATATATTTGCCCTTAACTACCTTGAAGCTCATCAGCTCTTAGTTATTGGAAATATGTATGGGCATGTCTTTTGGATAGATATTAACACACAAACTACTCTAAAGAATGTAATTACCCACCCTAAGGGAGTGTTTGATATCCTGTATCAAGCTCCATTTGTCTACACTATAGGAGCTAATGGAAATTTATCTAAGTGGCAGGTTCAGCCTAACATTCAAATCCTAGAAACCTTAGACTTATCCAATCAGAACTTGCGTGCAATTATTGCACATCCTCAGCGTAAGGAATTGATCATTGCGGCAAGCGATGGAAATATATATATATTAGATGAAGAGGATTTAACCTTGAAGCAACAACTAACCGATGCCCATCTCCCTTCTGTTTTCACACTTGCACTAAGTGCAAATGGTAGATATTTGCTTAGTGGCGGACGTGATGCTCAACTGAAGGTTTGGTCAATCCAAGAAACATATCAACTCTACAAAAGTATACCCGCTCACTTGAGTACCATCAATCATATTGCATTTCATCCGCAAGGAAGTTATTTTGCAACTGCTAGCCGTGATAAAAGTATAAAAATATGGGATAGCACAAATTTTGAACTCCTAAAAGTAATAAACTTTGAAAAGTATTTAGGACATTTGCGTTCAGTAAACAAACTCTATTGGTTACCCACTATTCCTCCATATTTAGTTTCGGCAAGTGACGACCGAAGTCTAGTCGTGTGGAAGATTAGTGAAATTATTTGACACCAACCGACAAAAATATGATTCTATCAGATAAAGCTATATTAGAAGCTATTAGAAAAGAAGAAATTGTAATTGAACCTTTTGATCGTTCCTGCCTAGGTACAAATTCTTATGATGTACATCTAGGTAAGTATTTAGCGACCTATAATAACCGTGTATTGGATGCTAAACAACATAATGAAATTACTTCTTTTGAAATTCCTGAAGAAGGTTTTGTATTACAAACCGATACTTTGTACTTGGGAGTAACGCAAGAATATACAGAAACACATAATGCGGTTCCTTTTTTGGAAGGTAAATCAAGTGTAGGACGTTTGGGGATTGATATCCATGCTACTGCTGGAAAGGGTGATGTGGGTTTTTGTAATACTTGGACATTGGAGATTTCTTGTACACAGCCTGTGCGCATCTATGCAGGTATGCCCATTGGACAGTTGATTTATTTTGCAATTGAGGGCGAAATTGAGAATTATTATAACAAGAAGAAGAATGCAAAATATACAGAACGTACGCTTTATCCCGTAGAGTCTATGATGTGGAAGAATAAATTTTAGGGATGCTGTTTTCAATAGTTCGTAGGTTTTTAAAACTACCTGTAATTTATTGATTATCAGACATATTTTAAATACTGAATATCCCTACATAATACTGAATATTCCAAAATAAAAGCCTGATTTTGAGATTCAAAATCAGGCTTTCATCTAATATTTATTATTTAACACGATAGTTCCTTATTTTTTCTATTAAGCTCTGTTGTAACTTGCTTCTTCCTCGTCTTCATCATCATCTCCACCAACAGACAATGTTACCATCATCATTCCACCAACTACAAATCCTAATTTGAAGAGAAAAGAACCTAACCTACCAAAATATTCCATCCAAGCTAAAAAATTGAATTTCACACCTGCCATTTCCAGAATCAAGGATAGTGTGCCTAATATGAAGAGCGAGAAGCCACCAATGAGTAAACGATTGTTTCGTTGTTTCATGTAAAACAATATTATTATGTATAAAAAGTGTACATTTTGACAAAAATATCTCGTAGTTGATTAATGTTCAACATAACAAAGATTTACAGTTATTAACAAGTTGATACTGAAGATGTTCGTCAAGACTTATCTTTTATTGATTTCATCTCTCAACTTTGCTGCTTTTTCATAGTCTTCATTTTCCAAAGCCTCTTCTAGCATACGTTGTAGCTCTTCTGTAGAGTAATCGTCTATCGTTTTTTCTTTTTTCTGACGACGCTGTTTTGCTTTTTGTACCTCTTTTTCTGTTTCTTCTTCTAGGATGATTCCAGCTTGCTCTAAAATGAAATCATAGGTATAAATTGGACAACCAAAACGAACTGCCAAAGCTAATGCATCTGAGGTTCTAGAATCAATCTCAATTAACTCCCCTCCACTTTTCTGACAGATTAACGCAGCATAAAAAATACCATCTACCAAATTATTGATAATAACCTCTTTTATCTCGATTTGAAAAGCTTGAAGAGAATTTTTGAATAAATCATGTGTCATAGGGCGAGCAGGTGTCATACTTTCCATAGCCACAGCAATAGCTTGTGCCTCAAAACCTCCAATCACAATCGGCAAACGCCTTGCACCTGTTTGTTCTCCCAATACAATAGCATAATTCTGTGTTTGTGCTAAACTATGCGATAAAGCAACGATTTCTAATTCAATTTTTTCCATTTAGTCTGGATCTAGTTGGATACGAGATAAAAAATAGCATGTACATTATTATTGATAATATAAAATATACTTGCTGCATCTTTTATTAAGTTTTGACTTAACAAGGCGTCAAAAATACAAATTATAGATTAAGTCTAATAATTTAAACGGAATAATCATTAGTTTAATACTGTATGATACTTATTTTTTTGACAGATATAAGCTGCTAATATAATAAAAACACAACCTCATTTATCCACTATCAACTGATTATCAGAAAATTAAAAATCCTTCCTCTTACTAATAAAAATCGGTTTATTTTGATGATCAATTAGTTATAAAAATTTTATCTTCCCTAGCACTTTAAGTGCTATATAAGCTTATTTATAAACATATCATTAGGTAAGTATAAAAATACAGTACATAACCATAAAGCTTTTTAAAGTCGCAACTCTGCCCTCTCCCAATTCTTTGTATTAGAGCATTTTGTTTACCTACTTACTAATGGCTGTACTACTTTGAGCAATACCATGTGCCAGTTATCCCACTGTAAGCTGTATGATAATTCCAATTCCTCCAATTCCTAAGCATAGGGGTGAAAATAATTTAGAATCTGCTTTGGCAAATTTGGTATGTCTTATTCTTTTGAAAAACCCCACATAATTAAATTCGCCAATAGCGCGCAAAATAAAAATAGAGGGAATAAACCATGCTGCATAATTAATAATCCAATCAGGTACAGGTAGATAAATCAATTCGGTTAGTTGTAGATAAACTAAACCAAAAGAAAATAAAGCTACTGCTACAATTAAGGTAGCAAACGCTGGTGGTGTCAACCTCTGTGTTGTATCATCTTTGGTCGGAATAACATATTCCATTCCCCAAGAACCTCCTGCTAACCAGTATAGATGAAAAGCACCGAGTATAGAGAAAATTACAAATAAAATTATGGCTAAAATCATCATTAAAATAGATTTAATATTTATGCTTTTTTGTAAACCCCGAAGGGCTCAACACAGTTAACCACGAAGTGCTCTGCGAAGCAAAAAGCTAAACCTTCACAGACTATAATAGGTTAGGAAGTTGAAAAATTTGTTCAGATTGCTTTCTATTCACAGCACTTGGTGTCCATTTCATCAGTTGATTGCGAATAGCTCTCAAAATGGGGTTGGATAGATGGGCTATTTTACCAATCATCCAACTGGTCTTAACTACCTTGTGTACATTGGGTAGTCTGATTTTTTGAAATATAGAAAAAGCTTCGAGCGGCTTATATTTATACATACAATTGGCTAAAAAGTAAGCATCTACAATAGATTGACAAGCACCTTGTCCCATATTAGGTGTCATAGCATGAGCTGCATCACCAATCAAACAAACATTGTCCTTGTACCAAGAATAATTGGGTTTTAAATCAGTCATTTCAGCGATATGAATCTGCGTTTTAACTGTATTTAGAATCAATTGCTGCACCAATGGATTGTACTGAGCAAAATAATTTTCTAAGTCCTCTACTTGAAACTCTTCGCTGCTTTCCTTGAATGATTTCAGAGCATACCAATAGACCTTGTCCTTAGCAATTTGTACAAAACCAAAACGATTCTCTTTTCCCCAAGCCTCATTCAGCTCATTGCTATATTTGGGAGGTAAATTGAATTGACTGATTCCCCTCCAACAGATTTGTTTTGCATTTCGAATCTCCTGCTTAGGAAAAAGATATTGACGTACTACTGAGTGAATGCCATCTGCTCCAATCAGCATAGGTGATTGAATTTGCTTTCCGTTCTTGAAACTTAGCAAACTTGTTTCTTGATTTGTCTCTAATTTATCTAGATGATGATGGAGATGCAAACTGCTATTTTTCAGCGCATTTATCAATATCTTTTGTAAGATTCCTCTATGTATCGCAATGTTTTTGACTTGATATTTTTGCTCAAAAAAGGATAAATCTACTTTTGACAAAGGCTTTAGATCTGCCTTAGTAATATTCATAGAAGAAATAGGATTTCCATGTTCTTCTATCTCCGCTCTTAATCCCAATTTTTCAAAAACTTGCATAGCATTGTTGGCTAAAATAATTCCTGCACCTACTGGCTTGATAGCCTTAGCTTGTTCAAAAATTCTTGTGTTGTAGCCTTTTTTTTCGAGTGCAATAGCTGTTGTTAAACCGCCTATTCCTGCACCTATAATGTCGATAGTCATATGTGATTGTTTTTACCTTAGTACAAATGTACTATATTTTTAGTACAAATGCACTAAAAACTATTCAAAAATCGAAAATTTCCTATCTTTGCTTGCTCTGAACTAATAATTCCTTGATTTTTTAATTTTTTCACAACCCTGAAAGGCTCAGCGAAGCTAACCACGCAGTGCTCTGTAAAACAAAACCTACGAACTAAGAATGAACAAGACAAAACAAAAAATATTAACTCATTCTTTAGAGCTTTTTAATACACTTGGTATATCCAATGTTGCTTTGAGAGATATTTCAAAAAAGGCAGGAATTAGTGTGGGGAATCTACAATATCATTTCAAGAAACGGGAAGAGATTGTGGAGGCACTCTATTTTCAATTAGTAGAAAAAATAGATAAAATTATTATCGAAAAAAATAAGGATTTGCTAACAGCTTTTTCGAGCATTTCTGTTGCAATTATTCATTACTTTTTTGAGTATCGTTTCTTCTTTTTGGACTTTGTGACCATTACCAGAAACAATCCCAAAATTAAAGCGCATTATGCCCAACTGTCAAAACGTAGAAAACAAGAGTTTTCACAAATGATCCATATTTTGATTGAGCATAATATCCTTAGAGAAGAATTGATTGAGAATGAATATCTGAATTGGTATAAACGAATGGAAGTGATTAGTAATTTTTGGTTTTCCTCTGTTCTCATTCAAAACGATAGCCTAGAGAAAGCTTCTATTGATGAGTATCTAATTTTAGTTAATCAAAGTCTTTTTCCTTATTTAACAAATGCTGCTAGAGAAACCTACAAAGAGCTTTTTGAGCAGTCTAAATAAGTCCCTGTTTTAGAAAAAGGAATTAAATCATTTCATTAATCTTTTTAATCATTTCCTCAATATTATCGCTTACATGTGGATCAATATCTGAAAAGTCCTCTAAATTTTCAGCATGAATAGATTTCACCTGTTTTAGCCCCTTAGTAGTTACAATTTTAGTTGCATATCCCCATGATCCTTTTCTGTTTTCGTATGGAGACAGGTCTCCCTTCATTCTATTCAAAATCAGAATATCTGCATCCACTTTTGCAATTAATTTATTACAATACTTCTTATCATACACTCCATGATATCCAGAACCTTTCATCTTTTTATACGGAAATTCTAGAACATCCAAATCATTGGATGTTTTAAGATGTTTTTCAAGAATGCTTACTAAATCAAACCCTTTGGTCATATAATCATATCCATTTGAGCAGACCACCACTAATACTTTTATCTTTTTTTGTTTGGGATTTCGGGTCTCTGGGGTCTCAACCTCTTCTACTTCAATAGTACTTGGTTCATCCATTAAGGTAATGGTTGTATCCTCTACTAAAGTAGCGGTTGTATCTTCTTTTACAACAGTTGGTTTAGGCTGTTCTTCTTGAGTTGTTGGGATATCAGCTGGAGGATCCTTTTCTGGTTTTACCTGTTCCTGTGAACAA
>JAKVCT010000116.1 GCA_022448995.1 Saprospiraceae bacterium | reverse complement strand
TTTGTCCAAACTCTAAAAGAAATTTACTTCGTAGAGCCCTTCGGGGTTAGTTTCACTGAGCCCTTCGGGGTTAACTATAAATTAATTGTGGCTATCTACTTAAGGTCTAGGGATTTATAAATTATTTTTGGGTCATACCTTCTAGGCAATAGGCAGTAATAAAGTCTAACCAACGCCCTAACAGGCTCGTCTCAAAATCTTTTAAACTCATCATAGTACGCACCTTATCCATTCTGCAAGAACAAGCATTCTCTGCATCCGTCATTTCATAAACCCTCGATAATGCCTTCACACATTCTTTACGGTGAAAAGTATACTTAGCATCTGTCCAGCCTTCACGATAACTGCCTACCTCATTGGCACAATCTAAACGATACATTCTAAAAGTACCTTCCAAACGGGGAATAGAACTTGAAGGTGGTAAACTATTCTGAATGTCAACATCCAAACTTGCTTTTCTTAGTGGAACTGCACGATTGCTTCTTAGATGTGCAATCAAAGAATCGGGTGGAAAATTCTCAGCTAATTTTTCTTGAAAACAAATACAAATTTCTTGCTTATTCTCTGCTGAAGTTTCTTGTTCTGGATAGGACTCATTTAGACAAGCTTTGGTAAAACGTTCTTTGAAGTCAGTAGTCCAAGCTCCTTTTGTACCTGCGCCTTCCAAGAAAGCTTCCTCCTTGCAAACTCCCACCGCTTGTTTGTAATAAATGAGATCTATATCCTTAGCAGGATGCAAAGCACTCATTTTCGCTACTGCACAGGCGCAAAACTCGGTCACTTTTGTATTAGGCAATTTCATTTTACTTGTTTTTACCTCATTTTCGCAGGCCTTTTGGCCATAGGCAATTAGCTCTTTCCCCCACAGAGATTGATCTGCTCCTTCTGTCGCTATTTTTGTATTATTTCCTTGGTCACAGGCATAAAAACTGATTACTAAACAAAGTCCATATATCCATCTCATGGTTTTGTATATTTTGATTTTAAGCTCTTTAGTAATGAGAAAAAAATAAACTTTCGATTTAGGGCTAAATAGTTTAGTTGAATACGAAGCATTTTTCGAGGAAATAGTAAACTATTGCTGAGAAAAATAATGAAGTAGTCAGCTAAAGGATTAGAACATAAATGATAGGTTATTTTTTGAAAATTACTTAGTAGTATGTACTATAAATTTTATGAGTTAATTAGCTCAATATTTTATTGGCGTAGAGCTAACCTCGAAGGGCTCAACGAAGTTAAAATTAAAAAAGCAGCGAATCACCAATAAAAATAAACATTTTTTCAATTCGAAAATTGATAAGTTTATAAATAATCCTATTTATCCCTCCAAACATAGTATGTAATTTGTGAATAGTATTTTAAGTAACAGTCCAAATGTTTTCGTACTTAAGTACTCTTTGATCTATTACTAAAAAAGCTTTTACACTGAAATAATCAATGTAAAAGCTTTTATTGCATTCCTGATCTATTGCCTTAAGGTTGTACAACCCCAGTAATCAGTCAATAGCCGATGCTTATCATCCCTAATAGTTCGTTAATTTTCAAGCCTTTAGCTAAAAAACCAATAAACCATCAATCTTATAGTACAGGATCTAATATTCTACACAGATAGAATTAAAATCCATTTACTCCATTCACTGTTGTATACTTAAACTGCACTTTTTTATCTGGATGTATAATCTTATGAGCACTCTGTACCATGAGGGTAGCTTCATGAAATCCACACAAAATTAGTTTTAACTTACCCGGGTAGGTATTAATATCTCCAATTGCGAAAATACCAGGTACATTGGTAGAATAATCAAAAGTATCCACTTGAATAGCATTACGCTCAATACCTAGATTCCAGTCTGCAATAGGTCCTAGTTTTGGAGACAAACCAAATAAAGGAATAAAATGATCTGCTTCTTGCTGATAGGCACCATCGCGTTTGTGCTGAATAGTTACTTCATTCAAATGCCCATTACCATTGAGCCCTACCACCTGTGCTTCCGTTACCAATTTGATACGACCATCTTTAGCAAGTTGCTCTACTTTTTCAACAGAATCTAAAGCTCCTCTAAAACCTTTTCGTCTATGTACCATAGTCACTTCTTTGGCTACATCTGCAAGAAAAATAGTCCAATCTAAGGCAGAATCTCCACCTCCTGCAATCACAATTCGTTTATCACGATATAATTCTGGTTCGCGAATGATATATTCAACCCCTTTGTCTTCAAAATCTGTGATATTTCCAATAGGTGGTTTTCGAGGCTCAAAACAACCCAAACCTCCAGCAATAGCGATAACAGGTGTAAGGTGTTTTGTTCCTCTACTGGTAGTTAACAAAAAACGACCATCTTCTTGTTTCTCTATAGTTTCTGCACGCTCACCTAAGGTAAACCCTGGCTTAAAGGGCTTGATTTGTTCCATCAAATTATCAACTAGCTCTCCTGCAAGCACAGAAGGGAAACCAGGAATATCATAAATAGGTTTCTTAGGATAAATCTCTGTAAGTTGCCCACCAGCTTGTGGCAATGAATCAATTAGATGGCATCTCAATTTTAATAATCCTGCCTCAAAAACGGTAAATAAACCCGTAGGTCCTGCACCAATAATTAGAATATCTGTTTCTATCATAAAAGCGTATATATAGATTGTCTACCAAGGTAGTTAAGTAATAGTAATTTTTTATTTGAAACAGTTCTTGGCTCAATTAGGTTTAAAAACCATAACTGTATCAAAATTCGAATGCAAAAATACAAAAACCTTTCTAAACAACCTACATTATTTAGATTCAATCTAGTTTAGTTTCTAATTATAAATTAAAATCAGTAAAGCACTCACAAGAAAAAACTTGACTAAAAACACAATAAAACACTGATTATCAGAAAATTATAATAAAAAACCACCAGCCACTTTAAATTCATAAGCAACTGATAATCAACTTAAAATAAATTATTAACCTCTTAGTGTTTGAAGAATATAACAGATTTGAGAGGGGGGTGAGATACTTTACTCATCCTATATAGTTTGGTATATCTAATAACGCTCCTTCATAGCTCGTTGCAAGCTACGTTTAGCATCTTTTTCCTTCAATACATGGCGCTTATCGTATGTATTTTTACCCTTTGCTAATGCAATTTCTAACTTTACGAATCCACGTTCATTGAGAAACAATCGGTGAGGTACAATTGAATAGCCTTTTTCTTTAACCTTACTATGAAATTTTCTAATTTCTCGCTTTTTCAATAGTAACTTTCTAGAACGTTTGGTTGCATGATTATTATAGGTACCATAGTTATATTCTGCAATGTGCATTCCATGCAAAAACATCTCTCCATCTTGTATACGACAGAAGGCTTCGTTCATATTTACACGTCCCATACGTATAGATTTCACTTCTGTTCCTTGCAGTACTACCCCAACTTCTAGGGTCTGTACAAAAAAGAATTCATGGGTTGCTTTGCGATTAACTATCTCTACATTCGGTATTAACTTCATGGTCTGTGCTATCTATATAAGATTTGTAAAATAAATCTGTTGGTCATTGAAATACTAATGTAAATCAAAATATCTCTTATCTAATACTGAGAGATTCGCTCTAAAGTTCCACTAAGGTAGCTATAAAACATAAATCTAGACAATAAAAAAAGACCTAAAACATATGTTCTAGGTCTTCTGTGCCTCGGGGGGGACTCGAACCCCCACGGTATTGCTACCACAGGATTTTGAATCCAGCGCGTCTACCAGTTCCGCCACCGAGGCTATTAGCGTATGCAAATATACATATTCTATTTAGAATTCCAAATGATTCTGATGAAAAAAATTCCTATTTATCTAAATAAAATACTATTTTAGAAGACCTTGATATAGGTCACTAATAAGCATATATAGTTTATAGTTTGACTCGCCTATACACAGGCTGTATCTTAAGCAACTAACAACCAATTTCTTATACAAAAAGAACCTCTACTCTTCGATGTTCTTTACCTCGATGTTCTTTACTGGAGCATTAATGACACTTAATCAATAATCAATTAAAATTATGGCAAAAAAAGATTCATTTTTAAAAGAAGAAGCTTTTAATTTATTAAAAACCCTAGAAGAAGATTGTTCCCCCAAGTGGGGTATTATGTCCGCCCAACATATGGTTGAACATTTAGGTCTATTATTAGCTATAGCTATTGAGAAGATCCGACCTCAACCTTTTGCAAGTGAATCAGCTATGCAGAAATTTTATCAATATCTCATTGTTGATGATCGTCCATTTACTAAGAATTTTAGCCCCAAAGGTATGCCCGAGATAACAATGCCTTTGCGCTATGAATCACTAGACTTAGCTATTGAAAAGCTTCAATCAATGGTCGATAGCTTTTACCGATTTTTTGAAGAAGACCCTGACGAAGAAACCTTGCATCCGATGCTCGGTGAACTCAGCTTTGTAGATTGGGAAAAATTTCACATCAAACATTTCAAACATCATTTTGCACAATTTGACTTAATGGAAACGAATGTTACAATCTAGTATTGTGGGCGATTTATTACAGACAAAAATCAAGGATAAAAGTAAAAAATGAGGTTGTCTAAAAAGGTTACCCTAATCTGAAAGATGAGAAAATACGATCCAGAGCGAGGCAACCCTGAAAAGCTCAGCGCAGCTAATTCATTCCCTTGCAACAAAGAAAAAATGGAACCAAAATAATATTTTGGTTCCATTTTTTGCTAGTGAAAAGCTCGACGACAGTAAATTACTTTTACCCTCTTACTTAACACGAATTCTAAGAACTTTTCCTGGATACACCGTTGTGTTATTCCCCATATTATTAAGCTCCAAAACCTCAGGAATAGAAATATCAGGATACACTTTCAATAAATCCCACACATTAGTTTCATCCTTGATTTTGTAATAAACATACACTTCATCAGGATTTTGTTCAGCTTCTAATCTTAACTTTCTAGCTCGATCTCTACGATCCAATTCTTTCTGATCGATAGTGACTTTCTCTACTACAACTGGACTAGCTGCTGGAGTTATGCTTGTATTAGTATTTTCTGCTGGAGTAGTTGATTCTGTAGGAATAGCCGCAGCTCTCAAGTTACGAGTTCTACTGCGATCCATATTCAAGTCTGCACTTGCTTTTTGGATTGAATTTACATCCTCTTCTGATGTGGGCTTACTTTCTTTTTCTGTAGTTAATGTCTCTTGAGCCATTTCAGCCAATTCCTCAGTAATTTTTTCCTCTACAGGGCTTTCCTCTACATTAGGATTCTCCTCAATGACTTCTGTAGCCAAGTTAGTTGCTTTAGTGAGAGGATCCTGTTCTTGCTTTTCAGCTTCTTCCTTTGCTTTTTTGGCAATAGCCTCACGAATTTTTCTTTGTTCATTTTCTTGAGTACTCAAAGCCTTCAATACAGCAACGCCCTCCTCTTTTGTAGGCATTACATCCTCTTGTGTATTAGATACTGCTAACTCTGTTGCTAAGTCTGCTGCTGCTGTAAAAGCTGTTGCTCTAGCAGCTTGTTCAGCTTTAGCCTTTTCCTCTACCACTGCATTTTGTTCCGTATTTTCCTCCCTTTTGATATTCTCTGTAGCCTTTGGTGCAGTTAATGTGGCCATTGCAGAACTAGACTCTTCTGGAAAATCAGGTTTTTCTGCTTTTTTCGTTTCTACAACTGTTTCTACTGGCTCTTCTATTGGTGTAGAAGTAGCTTGAGTTTGATCAGTGTTGGCTGGAATTACCTCAGTGGTAGAACTAGAAGAAGTTCTTGCTGTTTCTGTTGGAGCTACTGTAGTTTCAACCAATCCCATATTTCTCAAATTCCTATTTCTACTTCTATCAGGTAACTCTGTATTAGTATTTACACGTTGTAAGCCTGCATGTTGTTCATGATCTTGAGTAGAAGCCACTGGTAAGTTATCCACATGCTCCTCTTTAGGAGCCGATAATGAAGCTACAGGTTCTATCTCTGTAGGTGCTAATGTTGCAATCAGACTAGCACTAGATCCTGCTTCTTCCATCAATACTTCTGCTGTTTTTACCGGAGTCTCTTCCCCAATACTCAGTGTGCGTAAACTTACTATTGGAGCAGAATTGAATATAATTTTTTTCTTAACTACTACTTCCTTTGGTGCTAAATATCTTCGAATAGCAACAGCTGTACCCGGTAGAATTTCTTCACCTTCTGCCATATCATTCCAATATAGTAAATCACGCTTAGTACAACGAAAGGCCTTTGCCAACCAATCTAAATCTTCTTCGGAATTAATGCGACGAATAGCACGTAATGGATTTTCTTGCTGAAAGCTCAATAAGCGTTCGTAAGTTTCTTCATAGTTTCTCAATTTAGCAACTACACGACAAGGCAAGATCACTGGGTTTCCCTTAGTACTACGTGGTACATATCCTTTCAAGTATCCTGGATTTAGCATTTTAACTGTATCAACACCCAATCCAACTTCTTTTGCTAGTTTGTATAAGGATTTTCCTTGATAAAACATCAAAGAGTCGGTTAACACTAAGTCTTGATCTTGGTCGATAGGAGTTAATTCGTGTAGATTATGGTATTCACCAACATACACAACTGCCATAAAATAAGGAACATATTTTTGGGTTTCTGTTGGTAAATAATCTCTAACTACCCAATAATCCTTACTTCCGCCAGAAGCTTTGATTGCTCTGTTTAGTCGCCCTGGTCCACAATTATACGCTGCTAGGGCCATAGCCCAATCTCCATACATATCATATAATTGTGATAATAAACGAGCTGCTGCATCAGATGCAATATGAGTATCTCTACGCTGATCTTGAGTCGAATTCATAGCGAGCCCGTATAATTTTCCTGTACTGTGGATAAACTGCCACAACCCTACAGCTCCTGCATAGGATCTAGCCACAGGCTGCAAGCGAGATTCAATGATTGGTAAGTATTTCAAGTGATGAGGAACATCATGCTTGGCTAAATTTTCTTCAAAAATAGGAAAATATACTTGTGCTAATCCTAGAAGACGCTCTGTGCTTGCTCTGTATTTTTCAGTTCTAACAATTATGCGCTCCTTTACCATAGGATCTAAGCGAAAATCGATAAACTGAGACATTGCTCGCAAACGTTGGCGATATTCTTCATCTGTAAACTTGGGATAATTATCCATTAGATCTGTGAACTCTGTCAAAAGAATTTTCTCTGTTTCTTTATCAAACAAAGGAAATTCTTCTAGAGAATTCTTAGGAGGATCATTATCATGGGCATGCAAAGGAAGATTCAAGAATTGACACAATAAAAACAATGCAACAAGTTTAATGCTCAATCTCATGAGAATATGTTTTTCAAATTTTATAAACGGGTATTTCTTTTAGGTTTTATGAAGTGCCTTATGCCTTCTTAAGTAGCTAATGGAATTAAAGTTAGGAACAAAATAGTCGATTAATTTTACACATAGTTCAATTTCGTTAACTACTTAAAGGTTATTAATAGGATAAAGATTCTTCTGTCTGATTGATTTTGCGTTATTTTCTCAGTTTATATTCGCAATTAGGGACAGTAATTGAATGTGATTTTTGTATTGAATGAAGATACATTCTAGCATAAGTATACATTCATACTCAACATAAAACTAAAAAATGTCGAGGCTACAAAGTTACATTTTTTTTGCACTTTCCCAAAATTAAGAACAATCTATGCTCTGTATAAGCTCTTGGCTATGATAGTATTTATAATTCATAATCCTTGACAAATTGTAAGAAAAACCACCAAAACCAAAAGTCTTCAATATGAATCAGACTATATCTACAACCCAAAAGTAAAATTCTTGTTTTCTATTCTTGTATTATAGTCCAAGAAGGTTTTAGAGTAGATCAATAATCAATAATTTATTTTGTGTAATATCTGGGACAACCATAAGAGCACAAAATATTGATTTAAAGACACTTACCGCCAAATCTCCTGTTTTTTATTCTCAAAAATAAAAGATCATGGACTATCACTTCTATTTACATCACATTTTACAATGCTCGTTAATTATGAAAAATATATTAGTTGTAGGTGCTAGCAAAGGTATTGGAGCAGCACTGAGCCAAAAATTAATAGCAAGTGCTAATTATTCGGTCTATACAATTAGTAGAACAGCTACCTCTTTAGAAGGCACTTATCAACATTTTTCTGCTGATGTTTTAGATAGTACAAGTCTTCCTAATATAGATGTTCCTTTGGATGGAATAGCTTATTGCCCTGGGAGTATCAATCTAAAACCCTTCAAGGCACTAAAAGCAAAAGCTTTTCAGAAAGATTTAGATATCAATCTGTTGGGAGCAGTTAATGTATTACAAAAATATACTCCCAATTTACAAAAATCATCAAAAGCAAGTATTGTCTTGTTTAGCACAGTAGCTGTACAAACCGGTATGAGTTTTCATGCTTCTATCGCTGCAGCCAAAGGTGCTGTAGAAGGTCTGACTCGTGCACTAGCAGCTGAATGGGCACCAAAGATTCGAGTTAATGCTATTGCTCCTTCATTAACAGCCACACCACTAGCTGCACGATTGATCCGAACCGAACAACAAATAGAAGCCTCCAACAAACGACATCCATTACAACGAATTGGACAGGCTGAGGATATAGCCAATGCTGCACAGTTTTTACTTTCAGACGAATCAGATTGGATGACTGGGCAAATTCTTTCTGTTGATGGAGGTTTGTCTAGTATCCGTAAAATTTAAAAAAAAAATTATGCAAAAAACAATCAATAGTATCCGAATAGATGATAAGGATATTGAACAAATGACACGTCTCTATCGAATTAATTTGATTAATGCTCTAAGTGGCTATAAATCTGCGAATCTTATTGGTACACAAGATAAGAATGGCAACCATAACCTAGCTGTTTTTAGTTCAGTTACACACTTTGGATCTAACCCTGCTATTCTAGGTTTCGTAACACGCCCCCTTTCTGTCACTAGGAATACACATGATAATATAAGAGAAACAGGACATTACACCATTAATCATATTCCTGAACATCTAATTGCCAAGGCTCATCAAAGCTCTGCTAAATATCCCAAAGAAGTCTCTGAGTTTGAAGTTCTAGATGTAGAACATTGGTATAGTCCCAATCTACAAGCACCTTACATCAAAGGAGCAGTTATTCAAATGGGAATGGAGTTTTTGGAAGAATATAATATCAAAGCTAATGATACTGTACTCGTTTTGGGCAAGATCAAAGAGCTTTGGTTACATCAACCTGATCTACTTCACGAAGATGGTTGGTTGGATCTCAATGCAGCAAAAACAGTATCTATAAGTGGTTTGGATACATATCATCTACCTAAACAACTAGATCGTTTTGCTTATGCCCGACCTAATCAGGAAATAAAAAGTATACAATAACATGAAGCGTAAAAAACCAAAGAAACAAGACCTCCCTCAGAAAATTTGTCCTGTTTGTGAACGTCCTTTTACTTGGCGTAAAAAATGGGAAAAAGTATGGGATGAAGTTCGTTATTGTAGTCAAAGGTGTAAACGGAACAAAAATAATATACTCACTAATTGAGTAGATACTTAATAATGGCTAAACTACTACTTATACACTTATTGATAAAAAGCTATTATCATTGAGCTTAAAACTCAATGATAGTGGCTTTTTTTATAGCCATTATTATCCTTAATATCCTATTTATCCCCCTAATAATTAAATAATAGAAAGCTATTTCAACAAAAAGACCACAATAAACTTGCAAGCCACAACTAAAAAATAAAAAGTTATCAACTATTGTTAACTTAATGTTAATAAATTTATACCTTTAGCAATGAAGCATTGTTATATAGAAGTTGGTTAAAACAATATTTTGTTTTTTTATACTGTATTTTTTAATATTCTGGAATTCCCTAGAAGTTAACCAACAGATCAGTTTTAAACATGTACTAATCTCACCAAACAAACACAAACGTAGATAACTCAATATTGCTACAAAACTTAGAGCTTATTATTATAAATCAATAGACCATGAAACATCTATTAATACTACTACTGTGCGCATTATCTAACTCATTTTGTTATAGCCAAGTAACGATTTCTGGGAATATTTTGAGTGGAACTTCTGATGAGACACTGTCAAGTATATTTGTACGAGTAAAAGGTGAAGACATCAGCACTGTTTCAGATATGGATGGTTATTTTGAAATCCAAGTTCCTTCCTTGCCAGTCACACTAATTGTGAGTAATCCAGCTTATGAAATGGAAGAGATTGAAGCCACAACAGCATTTGTTAGTGTTCTTTTATTCAAACGCAACTATACAGATCCTGTGGTAGTAATAGGATCAAGGTTTGCTCCTAGAACAGAAATTACCGCCCCTGTTCCAATTGATAATATCAATCTAACAGAGCTCCAAGCAACTGGTCAAATAACGATGGACAAAATGCTACATTTCACGGTTCCATCTTTTAATTCTACCCAACAAACAATCTCAGATGCTACAGCACATTTTGATCCCGCAGATCTACGAGGATTAGGCCCTAGTCGAACACTAACTCTTATCAATGGCAAACGTAAAAACCAAAGTGCATTAGTCTATATTAATGATACTCCAGGAAAAGGAGAAGTTGGTGTAGATATGAAAACCATCCCTGCGGCTGCCATAGAACGTATCGAGGTTTTACGTGATGGTGCAGCAGCCCAGTATGGGTCAGATGCTATTGCTGGTGTGATCAATGTAATCCTCAACAAAGATACAGAATGGATTGGTGCTAATCTTCAATCAGGAATTACCCTACAGGGAGATGGTTTTTTTGCGGGAGCAGATTTTAATATGGGATTACCCTTAGGGAAAAAAGGATTTGTTAATTTTACTGGCAATTTTTATCGACAAAATGAGACCAATCGCGCTCCCGAAGTAGGGACAGATTCTCTATTTGGAGTTTATGCAGGAGATTCAAGCTGGGGAACTTGGCTAAGTGATTTCCCTAATCTTGGTATGCGTGTAGGTCAACCCAATATTACACAAGGTAACTTTGTCTTGAATATGGAAGTTCCTGTTACAAAATGGCTAAACTTTTATAATTTTGGAGGATTTACCTATCGTTACAACAAGAGTTATGCACTCTATCGCCCACCTTACTGGATCCCTGATCCCTACAACCTCTTACACGACGAAAGTGAGATATATAATGGTTTTCAACCTACTTTTGAGAGTGAAATTCTAGACCACAACTTCACCTTAGGTTTCAAAGGTAAGACAGCAAAGTGGAATTATGACCTAAGTGTTTCTTCAGGAAGTAACCATGTAAATTATACAACTAAAAACACCTTAAATCCAAGTCTAGAAGGTCAAAGTCCTACTATTTTTTCGACAGGAGGCTATCGTTTTTTAAATTTGATTGGTAATCTAGATATAGCACGTTTAGTAGGTCCGTTTACCATTGCTTTTGGATCAGAAGTTCGGGGTGAAAACTTCAAAGCAAGTGCAGGAGAAGAAGCTTCATATATAGGTGCAGGTTCTATCTCTTTCCCAGGTATCCAAGAACAAAACACTATAGATACATTGCGTTATAATGTGGGTGCCTATATTGATGTAGTTGGAGAGTTCTTTAAGCATAAACAATTATTAATTGGAGCAGCTGTTCGGTTTGAAAATTACAGTGACTTTGGTTTTAATTTCTCATGGAAAAGTAATGTTCGTTACAGTTTACTGGATAATCGTTTGGTTATTCGTGCAGCAGCTTCTTCTGGTTTTCGTGCACCATCTTTGCATCAGCGTTATTTGAGTATTGTACAAACCCTACTTTCAGGAGGGACAATATCCAATCAAGGTACTTTTAACAATGATCATCCTGTAGTGCGTCAACTTGGTGTTGCGCCATTGACCAATGAAACATCTCTGAACTTTACAGCAGGGATAACTGCTAGTCCTATCAAGAAACTCTTTCTATCACTAGACTTCTACAGAATCTATGTAAACGATAGAATCGTATATTCTAGTAGTATCAGTTCTTCTGATACAAGTACCTTGGTGTATCAAATTTTGAATAACAATGATATTACAAGCTTAAAGTTTTTCACCAATGCTGTAAATACTGTTTCTGAAGGTTTTGATTTTATTGCACAATACAAGGGACTTGCTCTGGGGCAAGCTGGTAGTAGTTTCGATTTTGCTTTGGCAGTCAATATGAATAGAACTCGCCTAAATGGAACCGTAAATACGCCTTCTGCTATTCAAGAAGCACAAGTAGAATTGTTTGATCGAAAAGAACAGGGAAGAATTTTAGCTGCTCGCCCACTCAGTAAGCTTATCTTTGGAATTACCTATCATTGGAATTCCCTAAGAGTACAACTGAACAATACTCGTTTTGGGCAAGTGATTTGGCAACATGCTAGTAACCCTGATCTTGATCAAGTATTCAAAGCAAAACTGATTACAGACCTAAATATTAATTATGACATCACCTCTAGTATCTATTGTGGGCTCAATGTGAATAATATCTTCAATATCTATCCTGATCCGATAGATAGCAAAGGAGATGTAGTTACCAATTTAGGAGGACGTTTTTTATATCCTTGGGAGGTTAACCAATTTGGTTTTAATGGGACTACATTTAGTGTATTATTTGGAGTCCGTTTTGCTCGAACAGGGAAGTAAGCTACTTGCTAAGTAGTTAACAGGTATTTAACCGAGTATTAACGAAATAAACTTAGTATTAATAGTACTTTTGTAAAAAGTCTTTTTGATCTTTTATTACAAGTAAGTAGGTAACAAAATCAAACTATGAAGTTGTTCAAAAATTATCTTCATCGTACCAAATCCATTGATTTAACTTTGTTAAGCCCTTCGGGGTTAACTTCGTTGATTTTTTGCATTAAGTTTAATTCTTTAACAACTTCTATATCTAAAATTAATTATGTCCACCTACTTACAATAGTTCGTTAATTTTTTATATACTTTTAACTATCAATTAGTTAAAACCCTAGAAAGCTAAAAGAAGCTAAAAATCTACGGACTAAAGATTACTAATAATTTTTAACAAAAAACAATGAAACATCTAATTTTAGTATTGTGTAGTTTGTTCGCATTCAGTCTAAGTACACAAGCACAGGCAGATCCTGTCTCTTGGGAAATAACTAAGAACAAAATCAAATCTGGTGAATATGAACTAATCTTTGAAGCGACAATTGAGCCTCACTGGGCAATTTATTCGCAATTTTTGGAAAGTGAAGATGGCCCAATTGCCACAAGTTTCACTTTTGAGAATATCGAAAATGCAAAACTGGAGAATAAAGTCGAAGAAATGGGACAACGCCTAGATGTTTATGATCAATTGTTTGAAATGAACATTTCTAAATATAAAAAAACAGTCAAATTTGTTCAGCGTGTAAAAATTGAAGGCAAAAGTAAAATAAGTGGTTATCTTACTTTTATGTGTTGTAATGATGAATCTTGTCTTCCTCCAAAAGATGTTCCTTTTGAATTCTCACTGAAATAGACAACCTCCTTATATTATTTGGTAAATTTTCTCTTTTTTAGTAGAATCATACATCTTTTATAAAAAGAATGAAAAAAATTTTTCTTTGCGCTTTGATTTTATCCTGTAGCTTTGTTGCTTTACAAGCACAAAGGTTGCCTAATGTTCCACAACAGACTGAAATCTTAGAATATTATGGTGCCAAACGTAAATGGCTAGGAGATAATATCTACGAGATAGAAATCAAACTAAAGATCAAAGGGAATTGGTCGATTTACTCTAACCAAATAGAAAATAGCGGACCAGTTCCTATATCCTTTTCTGTTAAAGATCCATTATTAGAACCTATTGGTGATTTGGTAGAAGAAGGAAATACTGTTATAGATGAGATGGATCCTATATTTAAACAGAAATTAAAGAAATATAAGAACCTTATTACATTGCGACAAAAAATCCGCATTAAGCGAAAAGAAAATAATAGTTTATCAATTCCTGTTATACGGATCAGTAAATATACAGGTTACTTGAAGTATCAAGCTTGTAACCACAATAAATGTACACCTCCTTTGGGAATTGACCTCAAATTCTAATTTTTTGTAGTCCATGTGATTTTGCAGATAATGAGCAAAGAGAGCAATGTACTTAATTCGCTGATTATTTGGTAGTCTAAGTCAAATAGCTAAATCAAGGACTAACAAAATATACTATATAAGTAGATAGCCACAATTAATTTGTATTTAATTCAATCAGCCTTTTTGCGCTGCACTTCGTTAAAAAGCCTCGT
>JAKVCT010000115.1 GCA_022448995.1 Saprospiraceae bacterium | reverse complement strand
AGGCATATGTGCCTGTATCTTGTAGCGATCATCCGCCTCACGTCCAAACTGAGCAAATAAATGCTCTATATTCTCAAAACTTGCCGCATGGTAGGCAAGCTCCATCCCAAAATATTCAGCCAATGTATTTTTGGTAATATCATCCTTAGTCGGTCCTAATCCTCCTGTGAGTAATACGATCTGCACATCGCTATTTTTAGCATCTTTTACTGCTTTTAAGATGGCTTCTTTTTCATCTGCAATAACTTTTATATCACTCACATTTATCCCCACTTGATTGAGCTGTTCTGCCATCCACGAAGCATTTGTGTTGATAATTTGTCCAATCAGGATTTCATCACCAATATTGATTATTTGTGCGTTCATATCACTTTTTTTTGGGTAGAAACTAGTGTTCTACAAAGAATTATTAGGAGTTATTAAATCTGACAAACAAAGAACAGATTTGAATGAACTAAGGTTTAAAATTCTGATTGTAAACAAACTCTTGCTAGTTGAAATTTCCTAAACAATCTCAATACTCATCTCTCAAGCTACACTCTATTCTTCGAAGTTGTTTAAGAATTAGATTAGATCTAGAAGTTCAAAGGATTTTATTCAATGAAGCTAATTCTTAAACAACTTCTTCATAAAAACTACCTCCCCAATCACTGATCTTGTCGATAGATAAACATCTGTACATCTTCAGCTTCTTTATTTTTACTTTTTTTTCTTCTTATGGGGAAAAAACCTAAATGTCTAACATAAAGCTGTTGCTCTTTCTCACTCCAATACCAATTATGTATCAACCCTAATTTGTATATAGTAGTACCATCAACCTTGTATTCTACAACTTGAACAATTTGCTCATATGTTTCTGGATCATATGTTATAATTGTATCCAAATAAGTTTCTAACTCATGTATATTTTCCTTAGACATTTCCATGAGTTTACCATCCTCTCCTATATATGCTAATGGTAAATCATCTGCATTTCCTGCAATATAGTAGGTGGACATAATTAATTGTAGAATAATTCACAAGAATTTTTGATGCTGGACGAGGCGAAAAACGTAGGGATAGCCACGAAGTGGACAGAGGCGAAGCCGACTAGTGGCGAGCTACGCTGCCACCCAGAGCTATCACGAGGCTTTTTAACAAAGTGCAGCGCAAAAAGGCTGATTGAATTAAATACAAATTAATTGTGGCTATCTACTATACTTTACTAATTGTTTGAATATAATTTCAGTCTCTTCATTTTTTTTGAATAAATTGATTAATACTAATTCATTTTCATGATCCATTCTCGCAGTAAAACTGACTTTCTTTTTCTTTTCTAAATCGGTACTGCTACTGTTTGCACGAACCCAAAAAAATGGTTTCTCTCGTATAATTGGTGCAATGGCAAAGGGCTGTGAAAAGAATTGTTGTTTATCCTCATCAAAATAAATGATCTGCCTTAGACGCAAACTTTCTACATTTTCCGCCTTAAATTCAGTAATCACCTCTTCTCTAATTTCATTAAAAGTCTCTGGATCAAAAGAAATCTGTGTTTCTTTAATAGAATATACAAGTTCTCCTTTCTTGTATAATTCCATACAATCAGAATCCTTATACACTTTCCCTTTTTCAATAGAATTGCCAAGCTCAAATAGTTGCTCTAAAAATGATGTATTCTTAAACATTGATTGATCATCATTAATATAATCAACATCAACCACACCAGCCCAAATTATAGATTTATTACATTGCAATTCTTCCTTAATACTTCTCAAGCTTTTTTCTTGTGCTGTAGTAGTCATGACAATAGCTAATGCTATCATTCCAAATATAATTCTCGTTATTTAATAATATTTATATTGTAGCTATAAGGTGTAAAGTAAATTTTTATCAAAAATTATAGCCTAAGGCAAATTCAATAAATTCCGCTTCTCCTCCATAGGTCCGCACATAAACACCTGCCCAAAGTTGGTGTTTATGCTTGAGGAAATAGTTTTTAGCATAAAAATGAAAACCTATTTTGGTGTAGAAAAAGCTGCGTTGCCCTTCATGTTCATTTAAATAAACACCAAAATTACTTACAAAACCAATATGCCCAAATAATAACTCATGTTGTGCCATAATACTAAAGCGTTGCAAGCGTTGAATGGGGGCTGCTGTCCCTGTAATATGTTTGTAGAACTCCGCAGATAAGGTACTATATACATACTCCAGCCCCAAACCTAACTTGCTAATTCGGCTTAGGCGATGTGATACTCCTAAAACTCCAATGTAAAAAGGATATTTGACACTACCATAAGCCTTCTCTGTAAATCCTATTCCTACAGATGCAAAAGGCCGAAAGCTACGATCTAGCTTGGGTAATTGTCTCAGATCAAAGCTATCCTGTTTACTATATTCTGACTTTTGAAAACGATAAGCTAGTCCCAACTGTGTTCCAAATATATTCAAACCCAAATTGGGGTTTTCCCAGCCTCCATTAGAATAATGCGTAAATCCTAGACCCAATGAGGCTTGCAGCCTCGTCCCAATATTATAATTGAACCGCAAACGCAAGACAGAACAAGCATTAAATCGAGCACCTACTGCAATATTAGCCGTGTTAGTCAAGGTATTAAACTTTTTGGTCACATAAGCTGCTCCCCAGCCTGCTTGTCCTTGTATCTGAAATCGTCCTTTTCGCAAAAAATTAAAACGTAAACTTGGTACATAAGCCAAAGCCCAACCAATGGACTCTTTGTTGCCAAATGTTTGTACATGAATACTGTGTTCTGCTTGCGGATAATTGTAAAAATGTGACCAAATTCGACGAGAGGAAGCCTTATGATTAAAATTCAGTGAAGCTGCATAAGAAGGTGCACGAATACTCGGAAAATTAGGATGATTGGCTACTAAATAACCAACTCGAGCTTGTAGTCCCAGACTAAACTGAGCTTGTGCATTAGTTTGTAAATAAAAAACTAAACATAGACTGATCACAAACCGAAAAAAAAGCCTAGTTTGTACAGGGAAATTTGAGCAAACAGACATTATATCTTATCAAATTATGGATGAACAATTAAAAATATTTGATCTTATCGCTTCTAAAAACAGCCAAAATATTCAATTGGCCTGGGAAATTATCAAAGGTGCATTAGATCAAGAAGAAAGCCCAAATTATTATACCGAGATCTACATAATCAGACGTTTGTATCAACTGGAAGCTATCTATTTACTCATTTACCAAACACTAATCCCTTTGCTTTCTACTGAAGAAAGAGAATGGGTTAGGCTACCCTATGCAATGAATCATGAGTTTGAACCTAGTACTCAACAGATCAAAAATTTTAGCAAAGGTAATGAGAAGCATTCAGTCAAGAACTTATTAATCAAGCTTTTTTTTCCAAATTTTGGTCTAAGTAACTGGAATTATATTCATCATCAAGGCCAACTTGATTTTTTTCCATATAGGGCAGTAAAAGAAGGTTATCTAGATGTGCGTAAAATGTGCTATTTCTTAGAATTATGCTTCCATCAGCATCAGAAATTCTATACTTATCATATCAAGACAATTCTTGAGTTTGGAAATACAGAACAACAAGAACGTTTCTTTGAATACATTTATGAGTATACACATAAAAATACCCCCAAATTTCCTGACTTACTCATTTTATTAGCACAAAGCGAAAAACAGATACATGTAAATCTAGCGATCTACAGAAGTTACCATTTTCTGCAAAGTATCAAGAAGAATAATCAGCCTTTACTGAATATGATTTTAGAGAAAGGTACAGCGGAGCATTTTAGGAAAGCTATCCGAAAACGATTGGATAAAGGTCACCTATTCTTTCCTAATATCCGCCTAATTCGTTATCCTCAAGTTCTTGAAGAATTTGCAGATAAACTACAGAGTTTAGAAATTTCTTTGGCAAAAGGACAAAGCTTACCCAAGTCAATTTTTGAGTTTCCTCAACTCCTAAGTCTACAGAGTAAAAGCCCATTGCCAAAGCAATTGGACAAGGCAAGTAATTTGCAAAAACTCACCCTAGAAGATGTGACTGAACCAAGCGATATCTTTGGTCAATTGCCACACTTAAATACCATAAACTTTGTGAATGTATCTGAAGTAAAACTTCCTCCAAGCTTTCGCAAACTCAAAAAGATTCAAAAAATTAGTAGTTCAGTGGAATTAGATCCTGAACAAATCCCAAATGATTTGATTCCTTATACCCGAACAAGTAGAACCAGTAGATATCAAGTTTATATCTACAGAAAAATTCATTCTAAGAATATGGATGTTTAATTTCTTAATCTCTGACACCTATCACCTTCATTTTGGATTCATCAATTACAATTCCTACAGGAGAATTTTCTTCTTGTAGTTTAATCACAATAGTTGTGTACTGATCTCCCAAAAACGAACCTTCCACACGTTCTATCTTCTCAATAGTAGGATAGCGTTTTCCGAAACGATCAATTACACCTTGCATAAATTGACGTACTTGTTCTTTAGTTTCTAAGACTCTTTTCTCATCAAAATTGAATGGAATAGCCATCATATTAAGAATCTCCTCCATATTATCACCTGAACTCAGACCTAACAACCATTTTTTAGCCAATTCTTCGGTAGGAGATCCTTTTGGAGTATCAGCCTCATTCCTTGCTACAGTTGAGGCAGCCTCTGATTCTTTGGGCTGTTCAGTAATATTGGAAGTTGATTCAGTTGCACTTTTGTCTTCCCCTTCAGCAGTTTTAGTAGGTTCAGAATGACCACAGGCTACAAAAACACAGACTAGAATTAGATAAGCTATAGTTTTTTTTATACTTTTCATGCTGCAAAATAAATGTTGAAATGAATTATATCAAAAAACGATTATTAAGTTTCAAATGGGCATTTAAAGGTCTTTTTGACCTTCTCATGAACCATCCCAATGTCAAGATACATCTTTTGGCTAGCATAGTAGCTATTGGACTGAGCGTATATTTTAATATTTCATCGGTAGAATGGTGTATTATTATTCTGTCCATTGTCTTAGTGATTAGTTTGGAAGCAATGAACTCTGCCTTGGAATATCTAACTGATTTGGCAAGTCCTGAACAGCATCCTTTGGCGGGCAAAGCTAAAGATATTGCTGCCACAGCTGTCTTAGTAGCTGCCATGGGGACCGTAGCTGTTGCTGCATTTATTTTTATACCTAAAATTTAAAACTCATACACATTATGGAATGGATCATTGGAGGTGGTGTTGCCTTAGTTGTTTTGGTCGCTATAATACTTGTCCGATTAAATCAAAGTAAAAAGGAAGCTGCTGCTACAGCACACAGTTTAGAACAAGCTCTTGAAAACCCTAAGCAAATAAAAGAGTTATTGATTCGCAATCAGACCTTCTTGCAGCTTGGGAATGAAATTACACAATTAGAAAACTTAGAAGAATTACTCATTAGCAACAACAAGGGTTTATCTGAGTTTCCTGCTCAGTTGTTTGGATTGAGCAACTTGCAACAGTTAGTAATTATGGAAACTACCATCATGGATGTACCCGACAGTATAGGACAACTAAGTAAATTAAAACATCTAAATCTGAATAGCAACCTCTTGCGTAAATTACCTAATGGCTTGGGTGGTTTGCAACAACTCGAAATGCTAGATTTGAGATATAATTATTTTGAAGAATTACCTGAGGCGGTCACTCAACTTAGTCAATTAGAACACTTAAATTTAGCGGGTAATAAAATTGAGCAACTAGGCAATGAATTAGCTGCTCTAGCTAAACTCAAACATCTGAATTTGGAAGAAAATCCAATTACAGAATTACCCGTTGGTTTGTCTAAATTAGAACATTTACAATTGGGTGGTTGTCGTGAGTTGAATCCTGCTCAGTTAAATACAGCTTTGAGCCAAATGACAACATTAGAAACCTTGAAGCTGAATGAATGTAGACTCAAGGAGTTTCCTGAGGCAATTGGTTTGTTGAGCAAGCTCAAATCTTTGGATCTGAATGGAAATGATGATTTAAATTGGGATAAAACCCTGAATATTCTACAAAAACTAAAAAATCTAAAACAGATTCAGGTATCTCATTATGATTCTAAAATCTTAGATCATATCAAAAGTACACTAAGCTCCGTCAAGGTTATAGATACAGTAACTGGTAGAAGACTATAACATGAACCTTCACAAGGTTCAAAATGTTTTCTTAATTGCTAGAGATTCTTCCTAGAATTTATTAGATAATGCACGAAGTTGTTTAACTTTGAGGACTTTAGCTCTTATATTGAATGCGATCATTCTTAAAACTAGAATAAAAAATTATAAAGATCAATTATGAAATATGATGTTACCGTAATAGGGTCAGGCCCTGGAGGCTATGTAGCCGCTATTCGTTGTGCACAATTAGGATTAAAAACTGCGATCATTGAGCGTTACCCAACATTGGGAGGAACTTGTTTGAATGTAGGTTGTATCCCTTCTAAGGCATTATTAGATTCTTCTGAGCATTATCACAACGCTGAGAAGCATTTCAAAACACATGGAATTGACTTAGAAAACCTAAGGGTGAATCTTCCTCAAATGATCAAGCGTAAGGATGAAGTAGTAGAACAAACTTGTGGTGGAGTTCAATTCTTGATGAAAAAAAATAAGATTGATGTATACGAAGGGCATGGAAGTTTTGTGGATAAAAATACGATCAAAGTTACAGATAAGAATGATCCAAGCAAAGAAGTTGCTCGTATAGAAACTGCAAAAACGATTATTGCAACAGGTTCTAAGCCTACTACTCCTGCTAGTTTCAACTATGATAAAAATCGAATCATCACTTCTACCGAAGCCTTGAACTTACAAGAAGTTCCTAAAAGTATGGTGATTATTGGTGCGGGAGTCATTGGTATGGAACTAGGTTCTGTTTATGGTCGTTTGGGTACAAAGGTTCATGTAGTAGAATATGCAGATGCGGTTATTGGTGGTATGGACAAGGATTTAGGAAAGGAGTTACAAAAAGTATTGAAAAAACATCTGAAGTTCAAGTTTAGCTTGAATCATATGGTAACTTCTGTAGAGTCCGATGGTAAAGGTGTAGTTGTAAAAGCTGCTTCTAGAAAAGATGAATCTAAAATACTGGAAATCAAAGCAGATTACTGTTTAATTTCCATTGGTCGTCGTCCTTACACAGATAGCTTAGGACTGGAGAATGTTGGTGTAGAAACGGATGAACGTGGCCGTATCAAAACTGATGGTCATCTAGAAACCAATGTTGCTGGTATTTTTGCTATTGGTGATGTTGTTGCTGGGGCTATGTTGGCACACAAAGCAGAGGAAGAAGGAGTATCTGTTGCAGAATATGTTGCTGGACAAAAACCACATATTGATTACAACCTAATTCCAGGTGTAGTCTATACTTGGCCTGAGGTCGCTGGTGTAGGTAAAACTGAGCAAGAGCTAAAAGCTGCTAAGGTTCCTTACAAGGCTGGTAAATTCCAGTTTCGTGCCTTAGGTCGTGCACGTGCTAGTATGGATCTTGATGGTTTTGTAAAAGTATTGGCACACAAAGAAACTGATGAGGTTTTGGGTGTACATATGATCGGACCTCGTGTAGCTGATTTGATTGCAGAGGCAGTTACAGCTATGGAATTTAGAGCTTCCGCAGAAGATATTGCGCGTATGAGCCACGCACACCCAACGTTTACAGAAGCTACCAAAGAAGCGGCCTTGGATGCTTCTGCTAATAGAGCATTGCACAAGTAAGTTGTAACTTATATGCTGTATGGTAAAACACTCAAATGCGTTCATTCACATTTGAGTGTTTTTATTTTAGGGAGGTTTGCTTCGCAGAGCACTTCGTGGTTCAGTGTTAAGCATGTTTCTTCTCTCACCTTTTGCCATTCTGCGTAAGCTTGTACCAAGAGGTACAAAGGCAGAGCAAAAAGAAAAGGTGACCAAAAAACCCCGAAGGGCTCAACAAAGTTAAAAGGCTGATTGAGTTAAATATAAATTAATTGTGTCCACCTACTTACTGATATATAATTCAATCAATTCTGTTCTTGGGATCAAGGACACCAATCCAAAACAGTCTTTTTCAAAAGCAAGTTGAGTAGCAAAAGCTAATAAACAAGCTGCTACTCTCCCACAACAACAAAAAAATAACGGTTGGGAGACCCTTAAAATCCCAACCGTTTTTTGTGCAAGGACTGAAGCAACCCTGCTTTAGCTTGCTTTCTTATCCGATAAAGTCGGATAGGAATCCCTGTAAACATCTAATTTAAAACCTGTGTTGTTTTCTTCGTGTTTTATCTGTTTTGTCTGATCTGGTTTTTAGTAATTCATTCATTAAAGTGATAGTTCCTTGATTTTTTAATTTTTAGCCGACCCCAAAAGGCTCAGCGAAGCTAAAAACCCCGGACTATTGTTAATGTAAATAATGAATGAACTGAATTAAGAAATAAAGTTCCGAAGAACTTGGCTAGCTGTAAGCATAGAACTCATATGGACAGAACTTCTTTTTTGCCTTTTATTCGATTCGTTCTTAAAATTCTATGCTCACCTCTAGTATGATGCGAAATCTAAAATGTATTCTTTACATCGATAGTTCCTTGATTTTTTAATTTTTGCTTCGCAGAGCACTACATGGTTCTTACTGCATGATAATCATAATTTTACAAAACTTAACTAATTTTATACTTCATTTTGATTATCAATTAGTTCCAAACCCTAAAAGGCTCAGCAAAGCTAAAAACCTACGAACTATTGTTATATATGATCTTTATTGGATGCCTTGATCATTTTTAAATACACTTCAGAAAACGCAAGCCCGTCGAAAAAAGGTTGGTAAAAAAATTAGACATTAAGCCATTTTAACAGAATACTAACTTTCGTTTTCCTAAATCCTAAGAAAACCCTAAAATTGAACAGTAATGCAACTTTTATGCTTTCCTCTATGTAAATATGATTAAATAAAACTAATAACACACTAGAACACAAGCCATTAAACATTTTAATTTAACAGGTTTACGAATAAAGTAGCCGCTTCTGATGGGAGAATCAGAGGCGGCTTTCTTGTTTAGTTAGATTTATAATCTAGTAAAAGTTTGTGAACCTCCTACTGTACATTCACTGTAACTATCTTAGAGATATTTCCATGACAAACTGTAATATTTGCTGTTCCTCCTGTTAGAGAAACCACATTAATATTCCCTGAAAAATCAGCATCAGCAATCTGAATATTATCACTACAATATGTCACCCCTGCCCCACTAACAGGATCACCATTTGCATCTACAACCTGTGCTTGAATCTGATGTTGTTGTCCTAAACCCAAATTCAAGGTAGTTCCGTTACTAATAACGATATCAGCAGCTGATGCATTCTGTGTACCACAATCACATCCTCCCAAAGTTCCGATAGCAACTTCAATCATCGAAGCACCTTCTGCCATATCGGCATCATTTGGATCATAAGCAATCAATACTGTTGACAAGCCTCCCAATGCATTATTCTTAATAGTGACTGTACCGGAGTTATCCACTGTTGCAATATCAAACTCATCGATACCATAAGTAGGGATTTCCCAAGTCAAATCTGCTGCATTTACAGTAGTAGGAGTACTTGCATACAACTCACCAGTACTAGCATCTCTCAATACCTGATATTTAGTTGCTTGGAAAGTCTTGCTACTTCCCTCAGTAATTGAAGTATAGTAAGGATCTAAAACCAATACACGCTCTGGCGTAACAATGATTTCAGCTTCTCCAGTAATACCCTCAGCAGTTGCGCGAACAAAGGTAGAACCATAACCTACAGGTGTAATATTACCACTTCCATCCACTGTTACAATAGTTGGATCTTCTACCGTCCAAGCAAAACTACTAGACACTTCTTCTCCACTAGAATTGTATGCTTTTGCAGAGAAAGTAGCAGTTTCTGATTTAAAAATAGCGGTGCTGTTTGGATTTACAACCACACGAGTCACAGGTAGAGCTACTTGAGGTGCTCCCAAGACTACTATAGGTACAATGACACTAGGATCACCATCTAGGCCATTTGCTGTCACTGTAATAAAACACTCTCCAGCTCCCACAAAATTTACAACACCTGTACTAGACACTGTTGCAATGCTAGTATTACTAGAGGTATAAGAATAAGAAGGGGTTCCTGTTCCTACGTAAAAAGGTGCTAAAGGAATATCTGGGAATTCTGTATCTACTAAGATAGCTCCTGGTGCCACAGCAAATACTCCTGCATTAGCAATATTCAAAGGTGCACTTGAAGTCAAGGTTACTCCGTCGATGGTAACAGAAGCTGTAATTGTTGTAATACCCACGCTTTGAATAGCAACTTGTCCAGTAGTAGAAATGGTAGCAATATCTGAAGAAGAACTTGTCCAAGTTACAGACTCCGGTTGTGTAATATTTCCATCTATATCAATTAATATAGCAGAATAAGTTGTTGAACCATCAGGTGTTATAGATACTGCTCCGTTTTCAATTATAAGCACATATTTTTCATTAGCTGCTAGATTATCTTTTTTACAAGCAATAAATAGACCTCCCAAAATAGTAAGCGTAAGTAAAAGATTTAGATATTTTTTCATTTGAATGAATAATTTAATAGCGAAGTTTGTAAAAAACTTCATAAATAGGTTAGAGATTTAAATACAGGCTGAAGAAAAGCAAAACTAAATCCATTTTGTGTTATATATGTTTTATATTCACTTAATCTAGGTCTAATATGCGACTCTGAAAATTTACTAAAAGACTCAATATCAAATTATTCAATAATAAAAACGTAAATATCATATAATTTATCATGAATGAAGAAGTACTGCACCTATTCCAACTTTTGGAAAAACATCAACAAATAGCATTGATAAAAACATTGAACGATTCTCCCAAATTAGTCCAATTTGTCACTTTTTTACAACAATGTACAACTGCAAAATTCAAAACTCCCAAGGTGGTTAATTTTATTTATTCAGCAGAACTAGAAGAACAAGACTATGCTGTACTTGTCAATAGATACTATAAATTGCGTAAGCGAATGAAACATCTTCTTTTGCAGCAATTAAAATTCACCAATGCCTGCCTAACAATAGAAGAACAAGAATTAAATTTTGCACGTTTACTTATTTCTCGAAATGAATATCAACCTGCCCTAGAGAAGCTTCAAAAGCTAGAAAAACACTGTTGGGAACACTCTATTTATGAGCTCTTATCAGATATAATCTTTTTGAGCTTTAGATGTGGAGGTGCCATCTATGATATCACTGAATTTGATGGTTTTGGGACTATAGAAGAACGTCTAAACCTAGCAGTTAAACTTCAACAAGCACTTCAACAAATCAAAGTTTTAGCACAAAAAAGTACACAAAGTTACCAGCTAGAACACTACAAATCTATCTTATCAAAACTCAAAAGAATCTGTAATAAACACCCTAAAAATATTCGTTTCGAATACATCTATAGATACATTGCTTTCTGTAGAGGAAGTATTGTGTCAGAAGTTTTGGAGAAGAGTAGAAACGCTGTTAGTCGTCATCTCAATCGTTTGTTGCAAATCCAAAAAGAACATCCCAGTCTAGTTTGCTTACATTTTGAGCCATTCTACAAGGAAAATAATAAAACAAATATTACAGAACATCAGTTACTTTTCTATGCGGAATGTAACCAAGCTAATTTGGTCTTAGAAACCTATGCCAAGATTGAAGAATATGAAAAAAAACATCCATTTCTCTCACTGAATAAAACAGAAGTACTTTATTATAATCGTTCTACAGCCTTCTCTTATATCCAACATTATGACAAATCGATAGAATTAGCCAAAATGCTTTTAGATTTTTATGAGTCTTATGAGTTGGAAAACCGAAAGATCCATGCTTACCTAAAAATTGCGGAAGTACATATTGCTACATTCCCTAGGTTTTCAAAAGAAGAAATGGCTGCAAACCTGGCTATTATCGAAAAACGAATCAAAGTGCTACCACAAAAAACAGCCTATGAAAAAATTATTATGCAGCATAGTCAACTTGTAGCTAACCAAGTTATGTTCTTGATAGGAAAAGAAGCTCTTGCTATCAAACGATTCTTAAAAAAACCCTATCCAGCCTTACCTAATTCACGACAAATTGATTATCACCTTATTGAAGAATGTTTTATAGCCATTTATAATGAAGAACTCGAAAAAGTAAAGGTCTTTCATCAGCAATTTAAACAACGACAACAAGCAGCAATTCTACGTATAGAAAAGAACTTTTATGGCTGTTGTATACGTCTATGTCAATATTTTATTCAGAAAATGAATAAAACTATTCAAGCTCAAAGACTATAAAGCAGATATAACTAACTCATAATCAAAAACTTATAATTTAAAGCCACAAATAGACCATTTTTATATAAAACACTGATAATCAACCCCCAAAACATCTTTAGAAATCAATTTTGTAAAAAACAACAAACTCCGTTTGACTTTGCCCTGTAAAATTTACTCAAAAAAGATAAAAAGTCACAGACTATTATTTAATAAAACCAACATAAAACTTATCTTAGTTAGCAAAAGTAATACCTTACTGGGCTTTTCAATTGAACATTGGAATATAGAGCATAACACAAACATTAACAAAGCATTCTTGCCAATCAGACCAATCTACTAAGAAGCAACACAAGTCAATATTTAACAATTTAACATTCGTGGCTAGCAACCACTTACATAACGAATCAGATTATGAGAAGGGGGTTTATTTTTGGTGTCTTTTTATGTTTACAGCTAGCTATATCCGCTGTATCCGCAAATAGTACACTACCTATTGTGATAAACGAAATTCATTGTACACCTGCACTTAAGTATCAAGAATCCGAATTTATTGAGCTTTTCAACTATGGTGAGCAAACAGTGTCCATCAGTGGATGGCGCATCTCTGGAGCAGTAGACTATACCGTTCCGGAAAACACCTTATTGCCTGCAAAATCCTATCTTGTCCTTGGGCAGAACGAGCACTACCTAAGGGATTCTCTAGGCTTGGTCAATGGCTTGATAGGTACCTATAAAGGACGCTTAAAAAAAGAAGGAGAAACCATTATCTTAAGAAATCAGTTGGGAAAAATCGTTGATAAAGTTAGCTATCAACAGAGTTTTCCATGGCCAACTGTTGGAGGTGACAAAGGATACTCCCACCAACTCATTGAGCCTACACTGGATAATGCACTTGGAGGATACTGGCGCGGAGGGCAACCTACTCCTGGACATCCAAATCAAACCAATTACGACAACATTAATCAAGTTGCTCCAGCTATTGATCAAGTTAGGCACCTTCCAAAATCCCCCCAGTCGAATATGCCTGTCTTGATAGAGGCACATGTAAATGATAATCAAGCAGTCAAGATAGTACAAGTACTTTATCAAACTGTTGACGCAGGGAGCTATATCCGCAAAAAAGATAAGACTTTTGAAAAAACAGCCTCTTGGCATCCTATTACCATGAATGACGAGGGACGAGCTGGCGATAAAAAAGCAGGAGATGGAATCTATACAGTGACTCTACCGGATTCTATACAAAAGCATCGTCGTTTGGTTCGTTATAGAGTCTGGGCAAAGGATAATCAGAATAATTATGTACGTGTACCCTATGCTGATGATCCTAAGCTCAATTTTGCTTATTTTGTTTATGATGGTCTACCCGATTACTGCAAACATAGTTTGGACAGCTTGCCTAGCCTCCCTGTCTGTCACTTGATAGCCAACGAAAATGACATCAACTACTACATTTTCAAATACTCTGGAAATGTCTATAAAACCACTGGCACAGTGGTTTATAATGGTCAGGTTTATGACCATGTAGGGTTTAGGAGTAGAGGATTCAAGAATAGACACAAGCGAACCAAACGAAACATCAAAATTAATTTTAATAGAGGCAATCCGATTGAAGTCCTCAAGGATTCAGGCAAACCCTATAAATATAAACGTGATAAGCTGGTACTTTCTGGCAACTGGCTAGAACGCTTACCTAATACTCATGGTCTCGCAGAGTCTGTACTCTACAGAATGTTTACCCTACAAGAAAAAGGTCAAGCAAGCTATGCTGATTATCTACACTTACGTGTAATTGATTCGCAGAACGAACAAGATACCTTTGGAGGAGATTTTTGGGGTATTTACCTAAATCTAGAAAATTATGATAAGGACTATATCAAATCACACAGGCTCCCTGAAGGAAATATCTACTCCTACAAGCCTTTTGCTCGTCGCCACATGAGTAGTATCGGCCCTTATGCCTTAAAAAATGAAGCCTACAAAGAGTGGAATGCCTTATTTAATAAACG
>JAKVCT010000114.1 GCA_022448995.1 Saprospiraceae bacterium | reverse complement strand
AGTAATTTAGGTTCTCTAATATTTTTCTTATTGCAATAGTCTTTAATCTGTGCAACGATTTAATTACACATGTATTGATAATCATATTGAAAATCTAGAGAATTTTGAATGGGTAAACCTCCTCCAATATTAATCATATCTAAACTTGGGCAGGCTTGTTTGAGCTGAACATACATTTTGATAAAACGGTATAACTCATTCCAATAATAAGTTGTATCCTGAATCCCGATATAGACAAAGGAATGCAACATTCTCAGTGTAAACTTTGGATTGTCTTTAATTTTGTTTTGATAAAAATCAACAATACGTTCTTTACGAATTCCAAAACGTGAGGTATATAATAGGAAACTAGGCTCTTCTTCAATTGCCATACGTAAGCCTATATTCAATTTTTCTACATCCAAATTTTCATATAATTCTAGCTCTTCCTCACTATCCAACACAGGAATAACATTGGTGAATCCCAAGTCAAATAATTTGGCAATTCCATCTATATAAGCTGCATTTTTATAGCCATTACAAATGATGTATTTATCCTTACGGATCGATCCATTTGCTACTAATTTGAGCACCAAGGCAGTATCCACAGCAGAGGATAATTCTAAATGCGCCTCTTCCTCAATTACCTTATCTAAAATATGCTTGAAATGTGAACTTTTGGTGCAATAGGTAAACACATATTCTTCCTCATAAGCACATTTTGCAATAGCTTGATTAAAAAAGGCTCTTGCTCGCTTGATCTGTTTTTGAATACTTGGTAAATAAGTCAGTTTGAGTGGACTTCCATATTTTTGCAATAAATCGTTCAATGGAATCTTATTAAAAGTCAATCCTGTTTGCCCAATGGCAAAATTTGTCTGTGGAAAACTGTAGGTCTGTTCTATTAAATCTTGATATGTATTCCTCATGCTGCTTGTATCCTGTGAATTGTAAATTGTAAGGTAGCATTAAAATATCTCCCTGTAGTTTACCTGTAGGGTAGCACTAAAGTACTACCCTACAATTTATCATTATTTAAAAAACAATCAGACTGAAGTCTAATTGTTTTTGGTCTAGATTAATTTTTTGATTGGTCTTAAATAAAGACAAAAAAAGTTCAAAACCTTAATTGATTTTGAACACTAATCTAAATCTTACTTTGATGATAATAGTTCGTTGATTTTTTATTTTTTTGATGAAAAAATAAAAAATCTTCCTCCTTAATACTTAATAATCAAATATTTATTAAAATAAATCACTAAACTTTACCATTATCAGATAGCAACTGTTCGCTAGTCATTCCAAAACGTCGTTCTCTCTGCTGAAAATTCAAAATGGCTTGGTACAAATCCTTCTTGCGGAAATCTGGCCAAAATACTTCCGTAAAATACAACTCAGCATAAGCAATTTGCCAAAGTAGGAAATTACTCACGCGCGTTTCTCCACTCGTTCGAATCAATAACTCAGGATCAGGAATACCTTTGGTCGTCAAACCATCCGAAATCAATTGTTCATTGATATCATCAATGTTCAAGTCTCCACTTTGAACATCCTTAGCAATGTTCTTTACTGCTTGAATCAACTCCCACTTGGCACTATAACTTAATGCCAGGACCAAAGTCATTCGGTTATTATCTTTGGTATCTTCTATTGCTTCCATCAAGCGTTCATAGGCTCTTGGAGGCAGCATTTGTAGATTTCCGATTGCTTGTAAGCGAATACTATTCTTATGCAACTCTGGTAACTCATTGCGAATAGATTCGACCAAAAGACTCATCAAAGCCTGTACTTCAGGTTTAGGCCTATTCCAATTTTCGGTAGAAAACGCGTATAGCGTTAAAAATTTCACACCAAGTTCTGCAGCAGCTTCTGTCGTATCTCGTACAGATTCTACACCATTTTGGTGTCCAAAAATACGTTCCTTTCCTTGTTGTTTTGCCCAACGACCATTACCATCCATGATAATAGCAATATGCTTAGGCAAGCGATTTAGATCTATTTTATCTTTCAATTCCATCTATTATTTGCTATTTTGCGTGCGACTTACAAAATTAAGAAAAACTATCGCTTTGTCAGAAACATATACAATAAAATTGCCCGAATTTGAAGGGCCTTTTGATCTGCTCTTATTCTTTATAGAACGAGATGAGCTAGATATCCACGATATTCCTATTGCAAAAGTGACCAAAGATTTTTTGACCTATATCCAACAACTCGAACTTTTGAATATTGATGTGGCTAGCGAATTCATCTTGGTAGCTTCTAGCCTAATGCGAATTAAGGCAAAAATGCTCTTACCTAGAAAAGAAATTGATGAGCAAGGAGAAGAAATTGATCCTAGACAAGAACTCATTGATCGACTAATTGAGTACAAGCGTTACAAAGCTGTTATCATTGAACTCAAAGAATTGGAAGCGCATCGGGCACAATTGCATGATCGAGGAAATACGCTTCACGAACTAGAAAACTTGAGCCAAAAAGCATTAGCTGACGCAGAGTTGGAGAATCTTTCGCTTTTTCGTTTGCTCAAAGCATACGAACAAGTCCTAGATAGATATAAATATGAACAGTCTAAAGTAATACACACTGTCGTTCAATATAATTACACCATAGAAGAAAGACAGAAATCCGTGTTAAATCTGTTAAAGATTCATCAAAAAATGGATTTTAAAAGTATCTTTGGGCGCTGTGAAAACCGCTTACATGCGATATTTACCTTTTTAGCAATCTTAGAGTTGTTGCAACAAGAAAAAATTCAGTTAAACAGTGAGCACAGTGACCGTGTTAATAGTTTTGAATTGATTCCTACTGGATCTATGCATTCAGATGCTATTGAAACAACAGAAGAAGTATAGAATCAGATTGATTATTTTGTTGCTTTTTAATTACACCAAATCATTTGGAGGCTGTAAGTAATTGGCAATTACATTTAAAATATAAGTCAGCATAGCAGAATATGAGTAATTCGTCTCAAACTGAAGAGAAAAATCCTTCAACTAATACTAACATAGATGAAAATGATGGAACAGCAGTTCTCAAATCCATAAGTCCTTTCCGTATTGCCTTGCCAATTATAATTGTATTGGGTGTTGTAGGGTATATGTTTTACAATGAGTTCGATGCCGATGAATTTTCTAAAATTAACTGGTCAGGTAATGTGATCCTGTGGATTTTAGGTGCAGTAGTGTTCATGATTGGGCGTCATTTCTTTTATATGGTACGTCTGCGCGTCATTACAGATGGATTCTTTAGCTGGCGCAAGTGCTTCGAACTGATCATGATGTGGGAGTTTAGCTCCGCAGTTACTCCTACCAATGTGGGAGGTGCAGCTGTAGCGATGTTTGCTATTACACAGGAGAAACTTCCTGGTGGCCGAACAACTATGCTTATTCTCTACACTGTTGTAGTAGATACTTTTTTCTTTCTCAGTGCCTTACTACTATTCTTTGGAATTTTTGGAGCGATTATGATCCAACCAGGCTGCTATGATGTAGGTACATTATTGAGTGAATCTGCCTTAGGAACAGGTTTCTTGATTGCTTACGGTGTCATGTTTACCTATGGTAGTTTCTTCTTTTATGGTGTCTTAGTCAATGCAAAAGGCTTACAACGTTTGCTACTATGGTTCTGTAAATTATCTTTCTTGAAACGCTTTGAGAAATCTGCGATTAAGGTGACAGAAGATATGGAAGAAGCCTCCAAAGAATTGCGCAAGAAAAGCTGGCGTTTTCACCTAGCAGCTTATGGTGCTACTGCTGCTGCATGGTTATCTAGGTTCATGGTACTCAACTGTTTAGTAATGGCTTTTGTAGTAGGCTCAGAGACTACTTTCCAAAATGATGTCAAGGATATTCAAGGTAATATTATTGAAACGGTAGAAGTCAAAGCAGGTGAACATTATGAAAACCTGATGTATGCAGAGTTACCTGCAAAAACAGGTTATCAGCTCAATGTGGCAACTCAACAGGTTTTCATCTATGCCCGTCAGCAAGCTATGTATGTTATCATGGCTGTTTTGCCAACTCCAGGTGGTGCAGGCGCAGCAGAATATGCCTTCCAACAATTCCACAATGATTACATCCCTACACAAGGTACATTGCTCACTATTCTTACGATTCTTTGGCGATTCTTTACCTATTACATCTATCTATTTACGGGTGCTATTGTAGTGCCTAACTGGGTACGTAAGTTGATCAATAGACGAAAAGAAGAACTTCAGCAGGAGAAATTAGCTGCGGAACAAGCTGGAGAATAATCCACTTCTTAAATTAAAAATGAAGAATTAACCACGAAGTGCTCAGCGAAGCTAAAAGTTAAAAATTTGTCATGTATTACATGTGATAAATCTCCTTGCTGCTCATTAGCACAGATCTACCATCAAAATTTTTAATTCTTCATTTTTAATTTTCAACTCTTTCACTCTATGAATAAATTACTCTTTCTACTTATTTTGGTTATTAGCTTGGCATCTTGCAAGAAAAAACCAAACCCTCTACAAATTGATTCTTTCTCTGTGGAGCAAACAAGACAATATCTAAATTTCACCTTTAGCTCTGAAGGTCCAGTTACCTACCACGAGATTTCTTATGCACTAGCAGGTAATGATAATGATCCATCAACAGGTACGATTATCACAACTGCAGCGACAGCTTCTTACTCAGAAGAGATCCAGAATACAAGTATCACTGTGGGAAGCAACTATGTTTTCTACATTCGTTCTATCGGAGAAGATAACCTAAAATCAGATTGGTTTGGTCCTCGTGCATTGGACATTAGTGAGTATTGTGCAGAACCTTTTGATATTGAATTTAATCCTACTGGCTTGACTTGGGGCTCTGATTTTGATATTAGTTTCTATGAAATTGAATATGGTCCTCAAGGCTTTACACAAGGTTCAGGACTAACTACACAGGCTTCTTATTCTTTTAGTACCGATCTAATTTTGGAGGCTAATGTAATCTATGATGCTTATGTTCGTTCCTACTGTGATGCTAATTCTAATTGGAGTGCTTGGGTGGGTCCTACAAGTGGTTTTGTTAGCCAAAATCGTAATTTATGTGTTGATCCAACGAATCTAGGTTTCACTACTATTTATGATTCTTTTAATAATCCAACTGCTGCAAATGTGACTTGGGATGATGATGGAAATAATTTCTCTTATGAGTATAATTTGGTTCTAGATGGTGAATCACCTGAATCTAGTGTTTATGAATCAGGTACAACTCTCGAAAATACCTATTCTAATCTAACCGCAAATACACAATATGATTTTTATGTGCGAACTGTTTGTCAAGATGGTTCTAAGACAGCTTGGATTGGTCCTCTAGATGTAGTGATTAATTAGTTTGGCGAAGGGCTAAAAGCCTTCGCTTTCGATACGAGACACATCAATCCAAAGCGCAGACCTTTAGCTTCGCTGAGCTCTTCAAGGTTAGCGAAGCGCTAATAAAAAAATGAAACTCAACATTTAATTTGGTTTTATTTTTCGAAATTTACCTTTTCAGGCACCTCCTTTTTATTTTGCCTGCCAAAAACATAAAATTGCAATTCAAACCAAAATATTGTATATTTCCGAAATGTTTTTGAATTATCGAAATTCTTTATTTTATGCTTTTAATGGGAATTGATGCGGGAAGTGGTAATAATTGTGGTGTAGCGATTTATCATACCAAAACAAAAATATTCATCAAGGTCAAAAAAATGCATCTCCTAGATCTATTAGATTTGATGGATAAAGAAGTAGCGCGCCTAAGTGGAGTAGTTTTAGAAGATCCCAACTTAGATAAAACAACTTTTCGGGTAGGCAAAACGCGCGCTATGAGTTTGAAATTTGCGCAAGATGTGGGCAAGAATAAAGCAATTGCCAATACAATTATTGAAAAGTGTCGCCGTTTAAATATTGATTATGCACTAGTTGCACCCTCGGAGCGTCGCCGTGCAGACAAAGGCAATAAGGTACTTGCTCAACTTAATATGCCTACCAAAACTACCCAACAGCAATTTCGTTTGCTTACTGGTTTCACACGCCCAACCAATGAACATAGTCGTGATGCAGGAACACTAGTTTGGCGTCTGAGCTTGCCTGATTTTGAAAAATTGTGTAAGAAAAATGGTCAGTTTACTCCCTAAGTAGGCTAGGGAATACTTAGGCTGTTTCAGTATTAGACAAAAAACTTGATAATCAACAAGCTATAGATGTTTATAGAAAAGAAATTTACTTTGTTGAGCCCTTCGGGGTTTTTTGGTCACCTTTTGCAGCAATGGCAAAAGGTGAGAGAAGAAAATACTGAACCTCCCTACTTAGGGCTGAATATCACTTCCCTAGTCGAATTACTTTAGCTTCCAATCTTTGGCAAGTTTCAGTAATTTCCTTTATTTCGAGCAAGATTTCATTTTTTTCTACCAAAAGCTCTTGACTTCTTGCATGTTTCCGAATAGCATGAAACCGCCCTTTTTCTTTTATATATAACTCCTGTAACTTGGCACGAAAAACAGTGTCCAACTCTTCAGCTTGTTTGTACATCTTATTATACTTAGCTTTATACTCCTTTTGGAGATCCTTTACAGCGATTTTTTGTCCTTTTTTGACCTTTTTTATAAGATCTATTGCAGCATTATATTTTCCTAAGTTTTTAGTTAATTCTTGTTTATAAACTTCCTCCAATGTCTGCTTGTTTAACACCTTGATATCAGCTTCTTTTCTGCGGAATGCTACATCCTTTTGTTTTTTATAACGCTGTTCTATATCTTCTAGTTTTAATGCATAGAGCTTATAAATATGACGCTTTTTATCTGCCTTCTGTACTTTTTTATCTCTGACAGATTTTTTCCAATTATTTAGCATCATTGCCAAACTAATTGGATTATCTGAAATTTCAGCTAACTGGATGATAGTAGATTCCTCATTATTCAACTGGACTGTACCCGCTAAGTAATCTACTTTGGCTAGATCTTTTACTTTTTTCAAACCTCTACGCTCTAAGGCTGCTATCAATTTTGTACGTTTCTCACTGGTATATCTTAGATACTGTTTGGCACTAGCTTTTAGACTTGCATGCTCACTAGTTTGCAAATCTACATTGTTTAGTGCTTTCTGACGTTCTTCTACAGTCCATTTTTTATGATTTTCATAATCTTGTTGTAGTTGTTTTAATTCCTGCTTATAACGATCCTCTACCTCTCTAGAACGTTCTAAGAATAATAAACGGTCTTTATTTAACTTCATCTTATCTGGTGCAGATTCTTTCTTTATTTTGGCTAGAATCTCTTGGCGTTCTTCTTGGATAGCAAGCTCAGTATCCTCAATACTATCTCCAATAAAACTATAGATAAAAGGATTTGACTTTAAACGATTTAGAGATTGTTCAAACAAATTGATATAAGCTTTTTTTTCTTCTTTGGATATTACTTTACGTTGCTCTTCTAATTTATCTATTTTCTGTTTATACTCTGCTAAAGTCTTTGTTTTTCGTTTGGTAGCTACTTTCTGAATACCAGCTACCTGCTTTTTTAATTCTGATTGTACAGTCGATAACTGCTCAGATAATTGATTATATTTTGTTCTAAAGCCGATAATGTTCTCTGTTACTGATAACTGCTCTAGTCGTTTTTTTGTTCTTGTCTTCAAATTATTCCAAACAATAAATACCACAAAAAATCCTGGAATGATACTACTTACCGCTAGGGTAAATATTCCTATTAACAAAATCACCGTGGCAATAATAGCGCCTTTATCATAGTTCTTTGTTTGTGATAGAGCCTTACTGATTGATGCTTTGTACTTATCCCAATCAGGTATTTGACTATACAGAACAGGCATTTTTTCTTTGCCTATGAAAGAATGTAATAAATCTGTTGAATTGATTTTTAATTTCTCATTTTTATCTGCTTCTATCAGTAGTTTAGGTACAATATGATTCGATTCTTGTCCCACAATTATTTTATGCCGAACTAATGGCTTCTCAAAAGTATTCTTAATAGTCGGATCTCCAATAGCTGTTACCAATGCTGCACACCATTCCTCCGCAGAAGGACGCAGTTCGGGAATTTCGTGTCCTCGCTCAAAACATAAAATGAATAATTCTTGCAAGATACGTGGCAATTTTGACCAACGCTGATGCGGTGGTGGCACTACCTTCATATACTGCTGTTTAGTAGGTGCATGCACAAACAAACCTTCACGAATTTTATCCGATAAAGTGGTCAACTGATCATAAGGTGCAGTGTTACTTGCCGCAAAAGGATGAATTCCGAAAAGGATCTTATAAAAAATAACCGCCAAACCAAAACGATCCCAAGTTTGCTGTACACTTTCCTTACTGCTGTATCGCTGACTATAATACTCAACAGGTGTATACTCTGGTGTCGCTACAGGCGCTTTGTACAAAACCTGTCCATATTCATCCAAAACTTCCACTGAATCTGTATCTACAATAGACACCAAACCATTTCGCCCAATCATCACATTATCAGGTTTCAAGTCTACTAAAACATAAGATTGAGAAGCATGAATTTGGTAAATCGCTGCCGCTAAATTGAAGCAAACACGCAAGCGAAATTCCATGGATTTAAGATTGGCTAGCGAAAAACGTTGCCAACCTTTGCTGAGTTGTTTGGGAAGTTTAGTAGTACAAAGCACTTCTAATTTTTTGCCATGTACAAACGGCAAGATCAGGCCAATAAACTTCTTGCCTTGGTAGATTAAATCCTGTACCCAAACCACTGCATTTTGCTTAAAATCTTTCACAGATTCATGCGGTGGATTTTTTAAAAGATATTTTAATTTCTGTTCCTTCTTTTTAGTACGTTTTGGTGGGAGATAAAGCTTTGCTACAGAATGCCTAAACTTAGCAGGTGCCTTGATTCGATACAATACACCTTCTCCTCCACTAGCGAATGGCTTAGCTTCTAACTCAATCTTGACTTGGGCATTATGTAGGTGAAGATTTTTCACATTTAAAATTGGTTATCAGTATAATTATCTGTGTTTTTTATCTAATAAGTACTTGAGAAGTATTTTTCATAAGCTGTGTAAGAATCACTTTCTTTGTCATAGTATAATTCCAAAACAGCATGCTCAGCATAATCACCAGGTGCAAAACCACCCAAGCCTAATACAATACATTTATCCTTGGGATTTACAAATAACATTTGAATTTCCATATCAAACCCAATAGAAGGCATTCCTCGATAAGATTCCACTTCATAACTTCCTTTTAGCTTGATTAACTTTGCCTTAGAACCTACTTCTGATTTATCGTTAAAGATTACTAAGAAATTAGTCCCCAAACACATATCCCCCCCAGCAGCATCTTGGTAAGGATTATACAACAAACCCTCTTCTCCAGAATCAGGATTATAAAAAGAAGATGGATTACGCAATTCATATACAAATGCACCAAATACCCAACCTGTTCGATCCATAAACTTTATCTTATACCAATAAAATTCATTACAATCATCATTAGGTGTTACACTCTGAATCAATTCAGATCTTTCTGTTTTTTCTAATATTTCACCAACCTCTCCTAGCTGTACACGCCCCAAAGTCTCTGAGGACAAATTAGCTGCACTACGTACTCGGACATCAGTTGCACCAATAATCACATAATTTTTTGCACTCACTAATGTGGATAAACATAGCAAGCAAAACCCAAAAAAAAGTCTCAATTTCATAGTTTTTAGTTATTTCTACTTACGATCAACAATCCCTTCTAACTGATTGTATGGAAGTATAAGTTCAGTTGCACCAGTTACATAAGGTGCAATTTCATAAGGGTTATAAATTAAGACTAAACCCTCTTTAGAAAACCCCATTGTCTCAGCTAAAGCAAATGTATCTTCAGGAAAGTCAAAACCAGCATCTTTATAGCTTACTTCAGCTTCAATCTTCCAATGTTTGCGAAAAGCCACTTCTGCCAATTGAGTTAACTTAGGTTTGTCTATAATAAAATCCGTATTAGAAACAGCTTTTCCATTACGGGTATCAAAATTAATAAACTGTAATTCAGAATTAGGATGAGCACCACCTGTATTAGCATAAACAGTAATAGCCATAGAGATTACTTGCTCCGAACGATGACTAATAGAAGCATCTATATCCAATGCCCATCGCTGTGGTAGATCTGGAAGATCTGTTATGGTCTCTTCAAAAGAACGAGCAAAACTATCTGCTGCAGCTTTTAGATCCCTAGCAATATACCTATTGGCAATATATTTATTGCTAATATCGAGAATCTTGACCTCAAGTCCCTTATTCATTGTCTTGCGTAGCTCATCTTGTGCACCTTCTGCCTTGGGATACTTAATGTTTATTTCCAAACAAGACCCCAACTCTTGGGCGCAGCCCTCTCCAAGGGTACGCTCGATGGTCTGATCGGAAAAGCTCAATAATTTAGGTGCAGGATCTTGGGGTGGATCAGGCTTATTATTACCAGCATTGTCACCTCCACAGGCTACCAAAAACAATAACGAAGTGTATAAAAATATGGACTTGAAGAATTTCATAAAATAGCTTGCTTAGGTGTTTATAAGAAAATACAATACCTCTTAACAATAGTTCTTAGATTTTTCACAACTAGTTGACATCCAGATTTTTTTTTAAAAACAACTTAATGCATTTAAATAAGTTATTGATTGTCAATCAGTAAGAACCCCAAAGGGCTCAACGCAGTTAACCACACAGTGCTCTGTGAAGGTAAAAATCAACAAACCATCATCTTATGATATCTAAATTACAAAACTATTCAAACATTTAAGCACATATAATCTCTTTTAAAACAACTTCCCTTGTTCCTGCTTAGTTTTCACCTTAAAGGATTTTCGATGAAATGGTGTTTGACCAAATTTAGCTACAGCCTCTCGGTGTGCTTTGGTTGGATAACCTTTATTTCTATCCCATTGATATTGGTCATATTGCTTGTGTAGTCCTAACATATAATCATCTCGGTAGGTTTTGGCTAGAATAGAAGCTGCTGCAATTGACATAAATTTCCCGTCTCCTTTCACAATACACTCATGCTGAATCTTGGGATAAGGTTTGAAACGATTTCCATCAATCAACAAACGAGTCGGACGAGTTTTGAGCTGATTAACCGCTCTATGCATCGCTAAAAACGAAGCATTCAAGATATTGATCTCATCAATTTCCTTTTCGGTTACAAAACCAACTGCCCAATCTATTGCCTCTTCCTCAATCAGCGTTCTAAGCTTATAACGATTTTTCTCATTCAACTTCTTAGAATCATTCAATAATTCAGATTTGAAATCCTTTGGTAAAATCACTGCTGCCGCATAAACCGCACCAGCCAAACAACCTCGTCCAGCTTCATCACAGCCCGCTTCAATACCTGTTTTATCTTTATATGCTTTTAACATCTTCAACTTCTATCAATTAACTAAAATAACATACCATCTTGAGGATTAATCTTTTTGCCCAAATGCTCATATGCCTTACGTGTTACCTCACGTCCTCTTGGTGTACGCTTGAGATAACCTTGCTGAATGAGATAAGGCTCATGTACATCTTCCACGGTTCCAGAATCTTCACCTACAGCAGTGGCAATAGTATTCAACCCAACTGGACCGCCATCAAAATGCTCAATAATTACTTTCAGAATCTTATTATCCATAGCATCCAAACCGCTACTATCTACATGCAAAGCATCCAAACCATAGGCAGCAATATTGGCATCAATTGTTCCATTACCTTTGATTTGAGCAAAATCACGCACACGACGCAACAAAGCATTGGCAATACGAGGTGTACCACGACTGCGACGCGCTACCTCTATCGCTCCATCACTAGTGATGGGAACTTGTAAAATACTCGCAGAACGCTTGATAATTTTCACCAAAGTTGGTAAATCATAATATTGTAACAAACAGTTGATTCCAAAACGAGCACGCATTGGAGCCGTTAACAAACCTAAACGTGTAGTTGCACCAACTAAAGTAAATGGATTCAAAGCAATTTGAATGGTGCGGGCATTTGGTCCCGAATCAATCATAATATCAATCCGATAATCCTCCATAGCAGAATACAAATATTCCTCAACAACTGTGTTCAATCGGTGAATCTCATCAATAAACAACACATCTCCTTCACCCAAGTTGGTTAGCAAACCAGCCAAATCTCCTGGTTTTTCTAAAACAGGTCCTGAAGTCATTTTGATTTCAGCTTCCAATTCATTTGCAACGATCAATGACAAGGTTGTTTTACCTAATCCTGGAGGTCCATGCAGCAAAACGTGGTCAAGTGCCTCTTCTCTGAGCTTGGCAGCCTCGATAAAAATCTTTAGGTTATCAACCAATTGTGGTTGCCCCGTAAAGTCTTGCAAAAGCTTAGGTCTCAAGGCTTTTTCAACTGCCTTATCCTTAGCATTCATATTATCATTCGTTGGGTCAAGATGTGGATTTTTCATAAAACAAAAATACGCAAAAAAATGCAATACTTATAAAAAATAACATTTATTTGTTAATAAAAACAACAAAAAAGTAGTATATTCGTAAAATACAGTAAAATTATGCTCGTAAAACAAAGCTGTTTTATGCATCAATCTACTGTCTGTTCTCAAGCAACTAGCTTTCTGTATTGATCAACAACCACCTAAATTTGTACATATGTTAGCCAATACACTGGGTATTATATTCAGAACTACCAAATATTCAGAAACAAGCCTCATCTGTGATATCTACACCGAACAATTTGGTCTACGAACCTATATCATTAATGGTGTACGCAAAGTAAAATCAAAGGTTGGTGCAGGAATTATGCGCCCTATGTCTATTGTAGATATGGAAATCTATCATCATGAACAAAAGGATATCAACCGGATCAAAGAAGTTAAGTTGGGCTATATCTACCAAAATCTTCCTTTTGATATCATGCGTGGTTCTGTAGGACTGTTTATGACAGAGGTTGCTCGGAAATCTATTCGTGAGGTAGACACAAACCATGAATTATACACGTTTTTATCTGCGAGTTACCAACTTTTAGATACCATTCAAGGTTCTTTAGCTAATTTCCACTTGGCATTCTTGGCGCAATTGACTCAGTATTTAGGAATCATGCCCTATGGTAAATATAAAGAGGATATTTCTTTTTTTGATTATAAGGAAGGGAATTTTGTGGATGAGAAACCTGAACATATGTATTATTTTGATCTGCTTAATAGTAAGATCCTCTATGTATTTTTAGAAATTGAATTAAAAAACTGTGCAGAATTCCAACTTACTGGTGAGTTGAGACGTTCTTTCTTGGATGATATGCTCAAGCATTATCGTTATCATATTGAGAATTTCCCGATCATCAATTCACATGCTATATTACAAGAGGTTTGGGAATAATTTTGATTCGATACTACTCATTTTATTGTATTAAAATAAATATTATCCGAACAAAAAGAAACAAAAAGTTGCAAAACAGCGTAATTTTGCGTATTTATTGTGTAGTTTTGTGATAGTTGTAGATTGTTCAACAACTATTTGGTTATACACTGATAATTTTAAGATATATATTAAGACAAATATTAATGGCAGAGACAGTAACACAAAATAAGGTCCAATACGATGAAAATAGTATCCGATCACTAGATTGGAAAGAACATATCCGTATGCGTCCTGGTATGTATATCGGGAAACTGGGAAATGGTGCAGCAGCAGATGATGGTATCTATATCTTGTTTAAGGAAGTGATGGATAACTCCATTGATGAGTATATGATGGGAGAAGGTAAACAGATTGAAGTACGACTAACTGAAGATGGTAAAGTTTCTATTCGAGATTATGGTCGTGGAATTCCATTAGGAAAAGTGATTGATTGTGTATCCAAAATTAATACTGGAGGTAAATATGATTCTAAGGCTTTCCAAAAAGCAGTAGGATTGAATGGTGTGGGTACAAAAGCAGTAAATGCCTTATCTACTTATTTTAAAGTACAATCGTTCAGAAATGGACAAAGTAAGATAGCAGAGTTCTCTCAGGGTAATGTTACTAAGGATTATCCTCTACAGAAAACAAAAGAAGAAAATGGTACTTATGTAGAATTTGAGGCCGATAATACAATCTTCAAAAACTACAAAT
>JAKVCT010000113.1 GCA_022448995.1 Saprospiraceae bacterium | reverse complement strand
GATTAAAGTGCGTATTACGTTGAGTGTAGATCGAGATATGGAATATCTACATATGAAGGACATGCGTGCAGCAGGTCTAGAACCTGTCAATGTGCTAAGTGATTATAAATATCAAGATGGTTTAGGTTATTACGAAACTACTCGTGATCTGGCTACTCACTTTTTCTTTGATCGCGTTCGCAGAGGTACATATGTATTTGAGTATCCATTGCGTGTGAATCTAAAAGGTGATTTCTCAAATGGAATTACCTCTATACAATGTATGTATGCACCTGAGTTTATTGCTTATTCAGAAGGTATTCGCTTAACTGTTGGAGAAAAAGAAGAATAGTATGGCAGAGTTTATTCTCATTTTTATACTTGGAGGATTATTATTGATGCATTTAGGTATAATTTTCCACCTCATTCCATATCAAATGGTTTGGGGCGGTCGCCTGAAATCGGATAAGGAAATGTATCAATTTGAAGCAATTTCCATTATCCTAAATAGTATCTTTTTAGTGGTGGCTTTAGCTGCGGCTAATTATATCCAATTGCCTGTAGATCTGTATGTTATACGTGTAATGCTTTGGGTAATGGCTTCTTTATTTCTGTTGAATACTTTTGGAAATGTAGCCTCTAAAGATAAATTTGAACAACTCTTTTTTACACCATTGACTATTATTCTGTTGGGCTTGTGTAGCTATATTGCTTATTATTTGTAATAGACTAATCTATTCTTACAATAAAAAAGAAAATGCTTGGACTTTAGTCCGATCATTTTCCCAAAAAATTGGCAGGGGAGTACTTTAGTGCTCCCCTAACTATTCCTCCAACTCCAATATCATTTATCTTTTCTTATAAACAAAATCCTCACCCTCAGCCAGTTGATTAAAAATATCAACAATCTCTTGAGGAGGCACAACCAACTTACGCTTAGCCAAATCCATCCAAGCACCCTGCACAGTTAAATGTGCACACTTAATTCCTTTTTGATTAAACATCTCATGGTGTAATTTGAATTTAGAACTATCGCCACTTTTGGCATCTTTCAAGACATTGATAGTAACTGTATCACTAGTTGTTAACTCAGCCAAAAAAGAACATTCCTCCTTAAAAAGAATAGGACCAATATTCAAGGCTGCCATTTTTTGGACTGGAAAATCAAAAGAATTAAAAAGTTGGATACGTGTATGTGCTCCATAATCATAATATGCCGAGTGGCGAACATGTCTGTTAAGGTCGCAATCTGACCAACGTACAACAACTTGGGTTTCGAATGTATTCACGAGTTTGTAATTTTTATCAGTTCAGTAATTTTCTGTTCGGTGGCTTGAAGATTCCAAGAACCTATTGGATCACCTAGTCCTTTAAAACAAAGTTTCACTCTGTAAGTAGCTTCTTGATCAAAACGAAGCTCAATATCCCAAATGCCTTGAGCAGGGATTTGTTCGCCATTATAAAAAATAAGTTGGACTATTTTAGATTCATTACAATTAAAAATATTTAGAGCATAGCCCTTTTCTTCCACACATTTGGCATGTGCTTTTGTTTCAGCAGTTTCTTGTACCCACAGACTACCTTTTGGAATTTCATAAGATAAATAACTAGGAATATCTATAAAGTCTAGAAAATCAATAGCTTGGTCTGTTAAGTTTTTAACCCTGAGTAGTCGAGTCATTGGATCACTTGTTTGTAATATTTCTATGTCAACTCTGTCACTATTGTAAAACTTAAAATTAAGTTGTTCGTCGCAAATATTCATATCCTCTACTCGGACACAGGCATTATCCTTCAAAGAAAACTTGAAGGATTTATTTTGATTACAACTCCAAAGATTTAGACAGAGGAAAATAAGTAGATAAGAAGATACGTGATTCATTTCTATTTAGTCGTTTCTTTACCCATTTTGGTGAAAACCTCATCGACAGGCTCCCACAATTCAATCTTATTACCTTCCAAATCCATAATGTGTATAAATTTTCCATAATCATAACTTACAATTTCATCCAAAACCGTCACACCATTTTCCTTGAGTTGTGCCACTAAACCCTCTATATTCTGTACCCGATAATTAATCATAAATTCCTTATCAGAAGGCGCAAAATATTCAGTGTTTTCATTAAAAGGCGACCAATTTAGATAATTAATTTCTTCTGGTCGGTGCGCATTCCTAAATTCAAAAGCAGAACCATATTCATTCACCGCCAATCCAAGATTAGCCGCATACCAAGCCCTACTCGCTTTAGGATCTTTAGACCTGAAAAATATACCTCCAATTCCTGTTACTTTTGGTTTCAGTTTGTCCATATCAGATAATAATTAGATTGAAATAATCATGAAATATAGTAATAAAAAAAGGCATATCACTTAAAATGAAAGTGATATACCTTAACAAGTATTATTTTTGGATTTTTTAAGAAATGTTACTCACATCATTTTTCAAAAGTTATTCACTACAAAACTTTCATTACACATGGTTCTGGAAATGTCTATAAAAACATCATTACACTTATCTTATTACATTTTATTGAATTTGAATTTTTTCTGTGTGAATTAAAATACCCTCTTCAGATGTAACCTGATAGAAATAAATACCTGCTGGTAAATCTTCTACATTCAACTGAGTTTGTGTATTATGAATATTATTTTTCTGAATCAAGCGTCTGCCCATGATGTCCACTAGCTGTACATTCCAAGCCCCTTTCACATTCTGAAAATCAATATTAATCTGGTTTTGCGCAGGATTTGGATAAGCAGAAATCAATGCATTTGTATATTGAGTTTGACTTGGTTTTACATTCAGTGTGGTATTTTGTGCACAAACTACTGAAGAGAAATTATCATCATAAATTTGTTGTACTCTAGGGATTACCTGAGGAACCAAATCGGCCATGGCAATCTGATCCGTTACCGAAGTATCTCTGATAAAAGTATAAGCTAAATCATATTCTACAGTAGCATAAGGTGAAATGCTATCCAGAGAAGTACTCATCATCATTCTATAATCCCTTGCTAAAATAGTATCAGAAACCATAGACCAAGCAGCATTAGAAGCATCACTAGGTTGGCTAGGGAATACAAAGTTTGCAGGCGTAGTAGTCGAACCCGAAATGTTTAGACCTGTTCCTCCATAGGTGATAGGAGTAGGAGTAGTTGGAGAATGAACTGACCAATACCCAGACATTAGGTTATAAAAACCAGGTGCACTAATCGGATCATCGGTCATACCACCCAATCCATTAGTGGTATAAGAACTATTGGTAATATTAGTATTTAGGACTGTCACTGCTTGTACAGGAGGTTTTGCACCAAAACCGTCCATATGTTGACCACAAGGGACATCATCTTTATTATCTCCATTATATACATAGATTGTATTCAATGTACTGTCGGTTCCTAGATAGTCGTCCTCAAAACAACCTAAATCGAAATCATTCCAAAAACCTATTTTAAAATCATAGATAGGTAATGGATTATTACTTACTAATTTATGCTTGACAAATATTACACTGTCGAGTAATTCATTTCCTGGACATTCAAAAAGATAGGTAGTAGTTTGAATCTCCATTTTTAATGGTCTTGCTGAATTGGAATGTGCATGAACCTTTCCATTATCATTGTAAACAGACCAAGTCATTTGGCTAGCAATCGCATTAGGATTGCCATGCTCAAAAACAGGATAATCCCCATCGTTTGGATCATAAATACCATCTCCATTAATATCATAAAACGGAGCAAGTTCTTGATCTGGTAAATCAAAGTTTAAAAGAGCTGAAAAATGAGGATTCCCAATAGCAGGCCATTTTAATAGATCCTGTGGTATTGGATTGTCTATGTATCCATTATCTTGATAATCAGTGATTAGTGCGCGTATATCAGACTCGGTCGCTATCCAAACTTGATCAAAAGCAGCACAGCTTGAATCAGCAATGGTTCCAGTACTATCTACCAGAGGTCCCGTACTGTAATCTGTACCATTATTTCCGGCATATGGGTAGCTTTGTGCAGCTACCAATAAGTTACTTCCATTATCATAACCTCCCATCCATAGCCCTGTACTATAGATAGTGTTGTGTAGGGTACCTGTATCATTTTTAAAATAAATTCCATTTGTACTTGCATACCCACTAATGCCAACAGAACCTACAGTAATTTGGAAATTATCAGTCTCCAAAAGTCTGAGTCCCGCTGATGTTGCACAATTTTGTGCAGAAATTGTCTGAGCGAAAATACTACAACAGCTCAATAAGAATAGAGTTTGTCTAAAATTCATGGTATCTATCAGTTTTTGCTGTTTAATACTCTGTAATTTAGGTTTTTAGGTTTTGCTCTTTCTCTGTAAGATATTGGTTTTTTGCTGCTTTGTAATATGAATGATGTTTTTTACCTTGATTAGTTGATTTGATAGTTAGTTGATTTTAAAGAGTATTAAACAATTTTTATATAAAAAAATTATTCTTTGAGGCTTTTAGAGGAAATGTCACCCATAGAGGAAATATTGCTCACGTGGATTTAAATTTATTCACTATGAAAATATGATATTGGTTCTGTTAAATAATGTGGTAGTTTGCTTGTTAAGTAACATTCCAAATGTTCTTGTAGTCATCTTCAGCCGATTTTAAGCTATGTTCTGCTTGTTGAATCTGACTAAAATCATTCTAAATCGATTCTACGATTACTTTTGCTCTCTCACTTAATTTTATAGTAAGTATTGTTCTCAGAATTATTAGTATTAGACTGTAAATGGCATTTGAAAATGCTGTTCGTGTAGAGACAACTACGAATAGTTTTGAATAGTATGTGTTATAATCTTTACTGGTTATTTGCTTGATAATTTTTGTGTCTATTTGTTTTGAATTGTTCGTTGTTGTTGGTTCAAAAGTAAGTTGCTTTTGCTTCTAGAAGAAGAACAAAAAAATAAAATGCTCAAAAAGTAAATATATATAAAATCAATAAAATAGAGGATTAAAGTTTCTTTTTCCCAAAAAAAACATTGATGCTTATTGCCTTTTTTATATGCTAATTTATTTATTATTTTATATGCACATACTTTAGAGAAGTAACTAGTTTTCAATAGGTTTGATGATTTTTTAGGCGATTGATTTCTTTTTTTTTAGAAAAAAAAATTAAACAAGTTTTTAGAAAAATTGTATTCCTTCCTTAGAGTTTATTAGCAAAGAACTCTGATTATTCTCTCATTCAAAAGGATCATTTAAGACTGCTATGTTTAGTATAAAAATTATGTTACACTCTTTCTTTTATCTATTGCTGATGACTTGTATTTTGACAAGTTGTTCTTATTTACCAGAAGATATTCAACCCAATGTTGCGGTAAGCCAAGAAGAAACGACAGATTATATTGTTTTGCGTCCCAAAACAGCTCCATCTAAGACCACAGGGGTCTTCTTTTATCATGGTGGTTTGGTCGATTATCATGCTTATATCCCGATGTTAGAACCTCTAGCAGAAGCTGGTTATCCAGTGGTGATTTTTAAATTGGTCGGAAATTTAGCCATCCTAAATAGCAATAAAACAGAGACTTACATGGATGATTTTACCGATATACAGAATTGGGTAGTGGCTGGACATTCTCTAGGTGGCGTAAAAGCTTGTTTGGATGTGAATAAGCAGCCAGATGCATATATAGGGATTATTTTGATGGGATCTTATCCATTCAATGTGCAATTGGCAGATTGGTCAGGTACAGTACTTTCCTTATATGGTGAGCAAGATGGTTTGTTGGATATCAATGAATTAGAGGAATCTAAAGATCTATTGCCATCAGCTTTAGTTATAGATAGTTTGAGTCAAATGCCTACTAGCGGAACTAGTAATCAGAGTATTTATCATGAGATCAAAGGTGGGAATCATGCTTATTTTGGTAATTATGGTAGTCAAAATGGAGATGGTGTAGCAACGATCAGCCGAGAGGAACAACAGGCAGAAATAGCAGCTTATATTCTTTCATTTTTTCAAGTTAATCAGTGGTAATGCAATATATATACAGATTTATTTTTATCGGAATTTTATGTTTTTGGGTACAAGCGAGTCAAGCTCAACAGATTTCTTTTACTTCTAATGCTTATTTGGGTATAGCGAATAATTTGGAAGCGGGGTATTTTTATAATGGGGGTGGTTTAGATTTTACTTATACACATGAAGCAGGGAAGGGGCGGATTTTAGTAGGTTTGAATTATCGAATGATCCATTGGGGTAACCAAGTGGGGCTGAGTGCAGGTTATGATTTTCCGTTTTGGCAAAAAGGTGCTTGGCGGGCTTCGGTAGCTTCTGAGATGGAATTGGCTTTTGCTCTATTTTTTCAAAAACCTTTGTTGGGTTGGACTGTGAATTGTGTTCCTATGTTGGAGTGGAAATCCAAGAAAGCATTTTTTGTAAATATTGGTCTAGGGCTGCAGTTTAATCACAATCCTGCTTATGCTAATTATGGTCGGATTAATAGTGCTTTGGATATTCCGATTAAAATCGGTTTTGGATTTACCTTGGGCAATCGCAAAAGAACTCTAACAGCAGATTAGAAACGTTTTTTGGAGAGTTGATCCATAAATTGGAACATTGATTAATAAAAATGTTTATTTTACGGCTTCAATTGGTTTCTGATTAACCAATAGTTCGTAGATTTTTGTAACTAATTGATAACTAAAAGGATATGTGAAATGCAGGGGGTTTTGTAAACTCCTTGTTATCAATTGGTAAGAACCATGCAGTGCTCAGCGCAGCTAAAAAGTCAACGAACTTTAATTACAGTAGTTCAAAATTTAAATAATTATGCCGAGTTTTTCTGCTAGAATTGTCATCCAAGTACTCAAGTTAATGGGGGTGAAAAAGATTTTTGCCAAAGCACCTATGGATTATAAGAAATTGCGTAAAATGGATGTCAAAAAAGTACCTAAAGGACTAAAACGCAAGTTTGGAGTAGCTACTTTTAGGATTTTGGATAGTGAAATTACAAGTATTTCGCCCAAAGAGAAAGCAAAAAAACTAACCCCTATTTTGTATCTTCATGGAGGCGCTTTTGTCTCTGGCCCCTCCAAACACCATTGGGATAGTATCGCTACTATTGTTAAAAAAGCAAAGCGAACAGTTTGGTTAATTGATTATCCAAAGGCACCAGAAGCCAATATTCATCAGATTTCGGAGAATATAGATCATATTTATGAACAGGTGCTTGATAAGTTTGAGGAAGCTCCCATTTTGATGGGGGATTCTGCAGGTGGAAATCTGATTTTAACACTTACCCAGCGCTTAATTCAGCGTAAGCAGCCTTTGCCCAAGTGCCTGATTGCTATGTCTCCAGTAGTTGATGCAAGTATGAGCAATCCTAAGATAAGAGAAATAGACAAAAAGGATCCGATGCTCAGCCATGATGGAGCATTATCTGCCAAAGCAATGTGTGCAAAAGATCTAGATTTGCGTGATCCTATGATGTCGCCATTATTTGGAAATTTTCAAGGGTTTCCTCCAATTACCTTATTTCTAGCAGGACGTGATATTCTCTATCCAGATGCTAAATTAATGTTGGCCAAATTACGAGAGGCCAATGTTTCTCTTGATCTAATTGAGGAGCAAGAGATGCCACATGTTTGGCCAGTATTACCTATAATGCGCGAGGCGAGAGAGGCGCTGAATCATATCATAAAAGTGATTCAGCATCACTCATAAGTAGGTCTATAAGGAGTCTTTTTTGCTGATAGCTTCTTCCAAAATGGGTCTAAGCTTCGGATTGCCTTGTTGTAACCATTGACTTTGTGGAATAGCTGCAATCTCTCGAATTCTATTTCCTTTCCTATACTCACTTAGATTATAGAAAGAAGGAGAAGCATTCCTAATCACTATAATAGCCTCATCTACTTCTAGAATATACTTTTTGGAAGGCGATAAATAATATTGAGCATTCGGATACCATCTACCTGAACAGCCCAAAGCACAACTAACACGTCTCTCTTTAGGAACATAGGCACGTTCAAAATAAGCACAAGCAGGTGTAAAGTGTCCATCAAGGATATTGACAAGATAAGGATGTCGCTCAATGCTTTGACCAGCAAGCGGATTTAGAATTACATAGCCTTCTTGTATATCCAAGTATTTTAGGGAATCTTTATTGGCATCTATTTTAGAAAAAGTCAGTTTCTGTTTTTTGTTTTCTGAAATTACATCAAAAGTGAGTTCCTTGTCATTAACTGCTCTGAACATCCAGACATGGTTTTCTACAATTCCTGTGGCTTCATTATTAATGTTAAAAATAAGATTTATAGGAGTAATCGTTGCTGTACTATCTCGTGGATAATTATGATTAGAATGTGTCCATAGTGCATCCCAATAGTAAAAAGAAGAATCTGTTTTGCTAATTCTGAGGATCTTGGAGCTAAATGAATGTTGATCATTATAACTATCTCCACCACCCAATTCGTAAATGTAATTCTCATCCTCTGCAACCCAAGCTACTTGCTCATAATCTGGGGTGATCGTTGGATAAACCATACAGTACAAATCATTAGGATCAAATGACTTAACCATATCTGAATATTGTTCTGCAATATATTTCTTTTCCACTGGTTTGGGATAAATAAACTGTTCTATCCGAAAGCCTTTCTGTAGAGTAGTATCTTTTTGATAAGTTATATTCAAGGAATCCTTATTCATGTAGGTAAAACACACTAAGGCATTATCTTCATCAGTGTTAGAGATAGCAATTTCTGCAAAAGGGTAGTCATGAATATATTCTGCATTGTGTTTAGGTATAAATATTAATTGATTCTTAGAATTTGCTTCTTCTGTGTAGATATAGAGATATTCTTTAGCTACAGCTAGAGAATTTTTCTGCTGTTGAAAGGATAAAATAAGTTCTGGAGATTTGCTATGGCTTGGTATAATTCGAATACTTGGGTTGATGCGTCTCCAATCATTAGATAGATTTTTTTGTGCTTCTGTAGAGATCCAATAACCCATAATATTTTTAGGCTTGGGTTTAGATTTGTTGAGGCCACAACTGTATAGACTAGAAATTAGAATTAATAAAGGGAAAGAAAGTTGGAAGCTTGCAATTAGGAATTTATTCATAAGTTGATTTTTTATACTTTTTGCTAAACCAGAGAGTGCTCAACAAAGCTAAACCTTCAGGGGTTATAGTTATATATATGGCGTAAAAATACACAAGTTTTTTATCTATTGTGACAAGGAATTTGAGTATTTGATAGAAGAGTGTTAACTTTAATACATTGCGGCTTATTATAGCATAAGATCGAAAATCAATACACCGAAAATCTGTTTAACTCAATCAATTATCTTAACTTATGTGGGAGTTTTTTAAACCCGTTTTAGTGGATTTTCAAAATCCAGTACTATTTGCATTACCCGTATTTGCTCTACTCATGGGCATAGAGATTTATGTCAATTACAAAGAGAAGACGGATCATTATGTCTTCAAAGATTCGGTAGCCAGTATCTCTATGGGACTTGGTTCCATATTTACAGATGTGTTATCCAAATCTTTTGCTTTTTTTGCTTTTTCATACATTTACATCAATTTTGCACTATTTAGTGATACACTGAGTTTTACCATTTTAGGTTGGGTATTACTCTTTTTCTTGGATGACTTCAGTTTTTATTGGCACCATAGGCTATCTCATCAGGTACGTATTTTGTGGGCATCACATGTCAATCATCATTCTTCGGAAGAATACAATCTGAGTACCGCTTTGAGACAGAGTTGGACAGAGGTTTTCTATAAATATTTCTTCTTTATGTGGTTGCCACTTTTAGGTTTTCATCCACTAATGATTCTTACACAAATTTCTCTCAATTTAATCTATCAATATTGGGTACATACCAAGAAAATTAAGCGTTTACCCAAGCCAATTGAGTTTATTTTTAATACACCTTCACATCACCGAGTGCATCATGGTTCTAACCTAAAGTATTTGGATAAAAATCATGGAGGTACATTGATTATTTGGGATAGAATGTTTGGAACATTTGAGGCAGAAGACGATAACGAACCCGTGATTTATGGGATTACTACCAATATCAATACCTATAATCCATTCAAGATTGCTACACATGAATTTAAGATGATTGGAAAGGATATGAAGAAGGCTCAGAAATGGTCAGATAAGCTAAAGTACTTGCTTTATCCACCAGGTTGGAGTCATGACGGAAGTACAAAGACTGTGAAAGAGATGCTAAAAGAAGACAAAAGTAAGCAATAAAGTTATATTTACTTTGATTTAATTAATATTTTAGAGTTTTTGTAATTTTTTTGTTGTAATTGTGCCACTTTTTGAATATATTTGTTTCCGTTATTAGAAGTAGTTCATAGATTTTGCGCAATCATTTGATAAGAACCACACAGTGTTCAGCGCAGCTAAAAGATGTTTTTTATTTTTTCTTTATAAAAAATAAAAAATCGAAGAACTATTTTGAGACTACAGAAACACAGGTTAATTATTCATAAGTTTAGAAGATTATGGCAAAGGTTCAGAAGGTATTTGTTTGTACAAGTTGTGGACATACTTCTCCAAAATGGGAGGGAAAATGTTCTTCCTGCGGTGAATGGAATACCATGCAAGAAGAAATTATCAGTAAAGCAAGCACACAAGCAGAAAAAAAGCAGGAATGGAAGCGTGGTACACGAAAAATGCGTGAGAAACCACGTCCCAAAGCATTGCACAAGATTGAGACAGGCAATACACAGCGTCGCCCAACTTTGGATGAGGAATTTAACCGAGTTTTGGGTGGTGGAATTGTGAGTGGATCTATTGTTTTGATCGGTGGAGAACCTGGAATTGGTAAATCAACCTTGATGTTGCAGATGGCATTGTCATTGAGTAAGATGAAAGTCTTATATGTATCAGGAGAGGAGAGCGAGGAGCAGATCAAAATGCGTGCAGATCGCTTGGCAAAGCCAATTTCTGATTGTTACATCTTTTCTGAAACTAGCATTTCTAATATACTGATGCAGGCAGGTATCCTAGAGCCTGATTTAGTTGTAATTGATTCAATACAAACAGTTACCTCTACCTTGATTGATTCACCTCCAGGTAGTGTATCTCAGGTGCGTGAGTGTGCAGGAGAATTGCAGCGTTTTGCCAAAGAAACCAATATCCCAGTTTTTGTGATTGGACACATTAATAAAGATGGTGCAATTGCGGGACCTAAATTACTAGAACACATTGTGGATGTGGTTTTGCAGTTTGAAGGTGACCGAAACTACACTCACCGAATTTTGAGAACCATCAAAAATCGTTTTGGTTCTACTTCAGAATTAGGTATTTACGAAATGCGTGGAGATGGTTTGCGTGAGGTCTCTAATCCATCGGAGTTATTATTATCCCAAAAAGACGAGAATCTCAGTGGTTCTGCTATTTCAGTAATTTTGGAAGGTATTCGTCCCATGCTGATCGAGACACAGGCTTTGGTAAGTACTGCGGTCTACAGTTCCCCGCAGCGTTCGGCCACGGGATTTGACCTCAGGCGTTTGAGTATGTTGCTTGCTGTTTTGGAAAAACGTTGTGGATTCCAATTTGGTAGCAATGATGTGTTTTTGAATATTGCTGGTGGATTGAAAGTGAGTGATCCAGGAATGGATTTGGCGATTATTAGTGCTTTGATTTCTTCTCTCGAAGATGTGGCGTTACCTAGTAATATTTGTTTTGCTGGAGAGATTGGATTATCGGGAGAAATTCGTGCTGTGCAGCGTGTAGAACAGCGTATTCAAGAGGCCGATCGCTTAGGTTTTGAACAGATGTTTATTTCAAAATTCAGCCTAAAAGGTATAGACCTCAAGCGCTACAATCTAGATATTATACCTGTTGCAAAAGTAGAAGACTTATATCGTACTTTGTTTGAATAAATAAGATTTTAACTTTAGTAACTCAAGGGATCAAAATAAAAGTAGACTTGGTTTTTTGCACAAATCTTGGTATATTACGGCATTATTCTCATGGCATTTTGCTGAAAAAAAGTTTAAGAGACTATTACTAGCTGTATTATGATGAAGATTAACCCAAAACTGGCAAAAGATCCTAGCGATTTGAATCAATTATCCTTTCAGAAAATGAGAGGGTTTATCAAAAAAGAATTCTTACGTTTAGAGAAAAATACATCTCCAGAAGAGTTGACTCAATTTATTTATATTGCTGAAAATGCAGCATATGTCGATAAAATGGGCCAGCCCTTGCCATTACTCTTATTGGGTACTTGGAAGGGAAAGTTCAAGAACTTTGCAAAAAAAGAGGTGATTCGCCGAAAGGAGAAGGACAGTGTCATGGGGTTTGCTTGTTATGGAGGAGTTGACCCAGAAAATGGATTGAAGTTAGTGCGCCTCAAAATGTGGAAGGGAAAAGCGAAGAAACGAGAGGCTTTACTCAAAAAATCAATCAAAAAACTAGTGCCCAAAGCTACTCATAAGATTATTTTTGAAATGCTTTCTGATGAGGATGCTAACAAGATTCAGCATACTGTTGTTAAGCAGAGTGTTCTTGAGAATTATGATCACAACGATCCTCAATCTGTGCGAGCCAAAGTATCATTAGGGCAATTACTCAAGGCTATTTCGATAACTAAGAAAACGGTGCCTTTTTCTGATTTGCGTAAGCAAAAAGCAGATCAGGAAGATTTACAAAATTTAGAACGTTTGTATACCCAATCCAATGATTGGTTAGACTTGTTTGATACAGAATCGGATGATATTCAATCGAAATATTCAGAAGCGCATTCCTCTGTAACTAAGTTGAGAGATACAGCCGATGTACTTTTGACAACCTTTCAGCCTCAACAATCTGGCACTTCACCAACTGAAGATACTTCTGAAAATAAGACAGCGATCAATGCTGCAGATCAAGCAGCAGCGATAGGGGCGCAAATGATCAAGGAAGTTAAATATAAAGCCGGTTATGCTTACATTCCTTTTACGGGCAAGGCAACAGGCAAAAAATATAAGCGGGGAGATAAGATTGCACAGCAAGATATTGAGGCAAATTATGGCGGGAATCGACCAACTTGGTGTAATCAGTTTGCAATGGATATGACTAAGTCTATTCTTGGAGATAATACGCCTTTTGACTACTTGCCTGAAGGACAGGGTTTCACCAATGCTAACGAACTCTATGAGTTTATGCACAAGGCAGAAGGAGTTTTGTTTGATAGTTTGGGAAGTTTTGAGCAAGCTTGGCAAGAGATTAATGCAGGAAAGTTAGTCTATTTTGTGTCACAGGCAAAGATTGGTCATATTGCAACAGGAATACCTACTGAGAATTTGAGGTTTGATCGCAAAACTCAACAACATATGATTGGTAAAATTGTACAAGCAGGTTCTAAAACAACCATATGTTGGATTGATGAGGTTTGGGGCAACTTGGATAAGGTCAAAATTTTTAAGAGTAAGATTGATCAACCCTTAGCTGAGGGAGAAGAACAAGATCCTAATTTATTCCTAAAAATTTATAACTCAATTACTAAATCGGTTGGATATAAAGGAAAAAATACTCGGGAGGATGTCAAGGTAGTCCAACAACTATTGGTAAATGATGGAAATAATATTGGAGCTACTGGACCTTTTCAAAATGGAGTAGATTGTGCTTGTGGTGGTAAAACAATTGGTGCAATTCAAGACGTTCAAGCTAGAATTGGTCAGGAAACTACAGGGGTGATCGAAATGAATGACCCAACTTGGGAGTATCTCTGGAGAAAATCTAAACCTTTGGTAGATGCAGCTCAATTGCCGGATCAAAAGGCTGAAGAGGATGAGCCTCAAGACGAATCCCAAGACGAACCTCAAGAGGATAAGGAGTCTGACAAATTAACGCCAGAGAAAGTAACTTTCAAATATAGTGATGGTCATGTGAATAAACTAAATCCACATACAGAAGAGGTTCTTCGTGAACTCTTGGCTAAAGCTAATGAACCTAATGTTGTAATAACAAGTACTTTCCGAAGCACAAGTGAGCAAGCAGAGATTATGTATAATAACATTGTGCAGTATGGTCCAGACTTTAACCGTAAGTTTTATGGTAAAAATGCAGGTTTAGTAGTTGATGCATTTGAGGAGGCTAGACGAGGAGGTAAAAACCCTGTTCAGATTCGAAAGATTCTAGAACAAACTATTCACAATGTTGGACCTTCTAGTGTTTCACAGCATTGTAATCCAAATAATCCTGCTGTGGATATTCATCCAAATTCTATCAAAAATAGTAGCTTTTTTGAAGTGATTTTGAGTAGCGATCCTCGTGTAGAGTTTATAGCGCCGCCTAAAGATCCTTTCTATCATTTAGAGATTGATTAAGCTATCTTTGGTATTCTTGGTGAAGACCTTTAGGTCTT